>WTHY01000076.1 GCA_011522945.1 Alphaproteobacteria bacterium | reverse complement strand
AGCATAATGCGGTCATTTTCAACTGCCACTGACAGACGCGCTTCATCAAGAAAACCATTATAGGGAAGCCCACCAACGCTATCGGTATTTATGATACTCGCCGCCTGAAGCTCTGTTGTTGATAATTGTCCATTTGCCAATAATGATCTGAATTTGACAGTCGAGCGCGTATCGCCATCTGCAAAATCGAGCGCTTTTACAGTAGCAGGCAAACGATTGACCGTAGGATGATCTAGCAAATCAACCAAATCCTTAAGCGAACCGGCCGAGGAAAATTGCACACGCACATCACGGTGCACACCAGATGGGGCTACCAATGGGCTTAAGGTGATTGTCCCCTTCTCCACGTTGGAGTTTAGAATATCTCCTTTGAGGATTTCAATATTATACTGGTTATTCAGAATAGACAGATTAGCGTCAATACTCGTAATTTTTGGGCTGCCATCAACCCAGGTAAAAGAAGTATCAATCAGCTTACCTTGGCCGGTGATATCTGAGAATTCTACTTTTTTACCGTTGGGCTTTAGAGCCTGCAGGCGCATGGAGACATCTGCCAACTCTCCTCCCTGTATGCGGCGTCTCACCCACTGAATTGTTTTCTGCGTAACAGTATCAGGCCAGAGATATTGAAATAGATCTACATCTAGCGTTTCTGAGGATAAGCCTGCGGCAAAAGTGAGCGTATCATTATCTGCAGTAGGCAGAGTTATTGTCATATTGCCTGAAATATCACCTTGATCACCAAAATCTGCAAACAGCGTTTCGACAAATAAATTGCCTGGCTGGAATTGCGCATTTAGTCCCGCTTTTGGAAGCTGGACAGGAGCATCAAGGCCATCTGCAATTAGGAAACCATTTTCCATCATCGCATCAATTTGGGCATCTTTCACCTGCCCACCTGCGCCTAATGTAATATCTAGCTCGCCGCCAACCGTCCCGACGATAGAGCGATATTGGCCATAGCCTGCATTTAAACGAACACCCGAAAATCGTCCTTTTCCCGTCAATTCTGAAAGGCTGAGTGCGTTCAGTTGCGGGTTATAATCACCTGAAAATGACATAAGAAGTGAAGGGAAGAGGCCTGAGGATAAAATACTATCTAGTTGTTTTCGGACCTGCGGCGCCGCTGTTTCCGGCCAATCATCTAAGATAGACTTCAATGAGATATTTTGGGCAAGCACTGTGCCAGCCAAGCTGACTTGTTCACCATGCAGGTTCAATAATTGGCCATTAATTGATAAGCGACGCTTATCAGCAAGTTCCATTTCAGCACGTGTAATATTCACTACATTATCAGCTAAACTATAGGCGGCTGAAAGCTGCAAGGATGCAAATTTTCCACCCTCACCAGATAGTGGAGATAGCTGTAAACGCGCGTCACTCATAGATAGGTCTATTGTGGCAGTTTGCATATTACGGCCATCAAAACTGCTCAATAGATTGCCTGAAATTCGGCTTTCTTTCTCAAAAATTATGTAGTCTGCAAGTGAAAATCTAGATGGTAGCTGTCGCACAAAAGCAGCGGCTTCAATAGCTTTGGCTGTTATAGATATCTGCCAATAGCGCGATAATAAATCGCCATCTAAGTCAATCGATATATGCCCGTTGGTTCCTTCTAATGAAACTTGCCGTGCACGGAATTTTGCCTGCATATTTGCAAGGTCAGAAATATCCAGAACGATCGTTGCCTCATCAAGCACCAACGCTTCATCGTTGCTATCTGTTTCAGCCTGCAGCTGAATTTTTTCTATCTGAAGTAAAATTTGCCGCAAACCAAGCTTTGGGGCCACGTTCTGCAGCTGTTCTGCAAGACTATTAAAATTCACAGCTGCGTCGACGCCCAGGTCAGAATTTTGAATATCCCAGCCCTGTGCGGATTGGGTTAGATTTACGTCTAAACCCTGCACAACAAGAATTTCAGGCTGCCCGTTTGTCGCCAGGCTTCGCGCTCCAAAATATAATGTGGACTCTGGCAAAGTAAGTGCTTGTGTGCCAAGGCTGACATCAACGTCAGAGACATTGAGCACAAAGGGCGTCTCACTCCATTGCAAACGCCAAGATATAGCCCCAATCTTGATATCCAGATCATCGTCGGGGCTTGATAAATTCCGCTCTAGAAGCGCAATCAGGCCGCCATGTCGCTCAAGATACCAAAATGCGCTCCCAGCCAAGGCAGCACTCAAAACAAGCATGAAAATCGCCACATAGGTAACGAGTCTAACGAGCGTAGATTTTTTCTTGCGCCTATGTTTGACCACCTGAATGCCTTTCGCAGCAAAATTGAATGCCTATTCAACCTTCATCAATTAACATGCAAATGGCATGAAAGTCTCGCTATTTCGCAAGAATTTTGCATGAATGTACGGAGGCTTTGTTTGTATGATCGGCTTTCATAAATTGTTCTGGCACTGCAAGCAACTGCCCCTTCTCTCGACATACAAAACCACCTCATGCCTGTATTTCATGCCCCCATACTGCCTTTTAAAAATGATTGCAGCCTATAATGACTGGCGGAATAGAGAATAGATACTATATAAGAATGGAACATTCTATTCTGCATATGAAGGAGCTGTGCTATGCTGTCAGCTGGTGATAAATGTCCTGAATTTTCGCTAACCACAGATGATGGTATGTTCAACATTGCAGACCATAGTGGCAAAAATGTGGTATTATTTTTCTTCCCGCGCGCTGATACATCGGGCTGCACAAAAGAAGCTATTGCTTTTTCATCTTTGCTCCCTGCCTTTGACGCTGCCAATACAGCTGTTATTGGCATTTCGAAGGACACACCTCAAAAAATGGCAAAATTTCGGGCTAAATATGACCTAACCTGCTTGCTAGGCTGCGATAATGAGAGCGATATTTGTGAGCAATTTGGTGTGTGGCAAGAGAAATCCATGTATGGCAAAAAATATATGGGAATTCAGCGCGCTACATTCCTCATAGATCCAAATGGCACAGTAGCCCATATTTGGCCAAAAGTGAAAGTCCCCGGCCATGCTGAGGATGTTTTGAGTCATTTGCAAGCTGGCGGCTAAAGCGCTCTAAATTTCATGTCTGACATTAGCCCTGCTCTAAGAGTTGCATTTGACTGCCCTGATGCGGTTGAGAAAGCGCATATGGTGCGCAAGATCGTGTCTGAACTGCATCAAGGTCTTTATAAAGCAGCTCAACCTATCGACATGCCTGACAGGCCGGGGCGGCCAGCACACCCAAAATTACTGCCGCCAAAAGATGTGCCTCGACGGCGCATTAGCGCTGCTCCTGCAGGCAGAATTGCGCTCATCCATGCAATTGCACATATTGAATTAAACGCCATTGATTTGGCGCTTGATATGGCAGCTCGATTTACAAAGCATCACCTACCCTTTGATTTTGTAAAAGATTGGTTGTCTGTAGCAGATGATGAGGCGCGCCACTTTTTAATGTTGAATAACAGATTGGTTGACCTAGAAAGCTCCTATGGCGCGCTTGTGGCGCATGATGGTCTATGGCAAGCCGCTGAGGCAACCAAGGAAGATCTGGCTGGAAGACTTGCCATCGCACCTCTAGTTCTTGAAGCACGTGGCCTTGATATAACACCGCAACTCATCACAAAGCTAAACAATGTAGGTGATACAGAGACAGCTGCCTGTTTTGAAATCATAATGATAGATGAAGTCGGCCATGTTGCAATTGGAAAGAAATGGTTTGATTACCAATGTGGTATGGAACGGGCAGATCCCATAAGTCGCTGGCAAGGACTTGTACGCCAATATTTTCATGGGCAGTTAAAGCCACCTTTCAATATTGATGCAAGAAATGCAGCCCGATTTTCGGCTGCTTTTTACAAACCACTAGCTGACAATGCTGGTAGTGTCCAAACCTAACAGACAAAGCAAATATATTATATTGGCTGTTGCCTTAGCAGGATTGATAAATACCTAATATGTTATGTGTTGATAGGCATTTGAGCAGGAATGACAGCCGCTCAGCTCAGCTAATCTGATGCGCTAATACAGTCACCTGAACAGGCAAGATGCACGTTTAAATGAGAAGATTTACACGCAAAACATAAGCAATCCAAATTAGCCAGACCTACCAGTGCGGCCAGCTGGCTAGATGAAATAGTGTTTAGCTTCCAAAAGCTGTTTCATGCAAATCACAGATTAACATCATATTCTGATGCATGACTTTATAATTTTGTCCGTAAATTTTTATAAGGTGATGTCTCAGAGCGCACTTTACGCTGGGGCTTTAGCCATTATTGGCGCCGATGCGTGAGGCAAGGCTTGCTTCGATAAAATCATCCAAATCACCATCTAGCACACCTTGTGCATTGCCCTTTTCTACATTTGTACGGAGGTCCTTCACCATCTGGTAAGGATGCAAAACATAAGAACGGATTTGATTACCCCAGCCTATCTCTGTCTTAGACGCATTTGTGTCCATAGCAGCCTCTTCACGGCGTTGTAGCTCCTGCTCATAAAGGCGTGCTTTCAGCATACTTAATGCTGTGGCTCTATTACGGTGTTGCGATCTGTCAGACTGACATTGCACGACAATGCCTGTTGGCACATGGGTAATGCGAATAGCTGAATCGGTTGTATTTACATGCTGTCCACCTGCACCTGATGCACGGTAGGTATCTATTCGCAAATCTTTTTCTTCAACTTCAATATCAATATTATCATCCACTTCTGGATATACCCAGACAGATGCAAAGCTTGTGTGACGACGAGCCGAGCTATCATAAGGAGAGATCCGAACTAAACGATGGACCCCGGATTCTGTTTTCGACCAGCCATAGGCCGTATCACCGGATAGTTTGAAAGTGGCTGATTTAATCCCGGCTTCATCACCAGCACTTTCTTCTATAATTTCCAATTTAAAGCCACGGCTTTCAGCCCAGCGCATATACATGCGTTGTAACATAGCTGCCCAGTCTTGTGCCTCTGTGCCACCTGCGCCAGGATGAATTTCAATAAAACAGTTATTACCATCTGCCTCGCCAGATAGCAGGCTGGCAATCTGCTTTTTACCTGCCAGAGTTGCAAGCTCTATCAATGCAGCTTCAGCCTCAGCGACCATATCCAAATCGCCTTCTTCCTCAGCTAATTCAATCATTGCCAGCTGGTCCTCCAGACCAGATTCAAGCAGCCTAACCTCAGCTATTTGGGCATCTAGCTTGTTCTTCTCTTTCATTACGGATTGAGCTTGTTCCTGATCATTCCAGAAATCAGCTTGCGTTGTTTGCGCCTCAAGGGCATCCACACGGTCTAGAGCAGCATCCCATCCTATATGTTGCCGCAAGAGTGAAATCGCATAATGTATGGCCTCAACAGCATGTTGTGCTTCTGCTTGCATAATATGTCCCTCACCCAAAAACTGGCACACCGCCCAGCAATCAAGGCTCCATTTTTATTGCTAAAAATACGAAATTAAACTTTGTTGTAGCTTGTATCAATATAAGGCAGGTGCATCAACCGTCGCTGTAACATCACGGCGACCAGGCACATCAATGACAACAGCATCGCCCGGTTTTTGACCAGGTTTAAAAGCTTCAATAACAGCATTTGGATCGCTGGCTCTTACGCGCTCACCTGTTTCTGAATGCACCGGAATTAGATTGATACCACCAGGACGGCGAAACGCAATTTTCGGTGCATCTTCTAATGCTGCGGCCATAAATTGCTGAAAAATAGGAACAGCAGCAGATGTACCTGTTTCACGTTTACCAAGCGCTCTTGGCAGGTCATAACCCACATAGACGCCGGCAACTAAATCAGGAGAAAATCCAATAAACCAAGCATTTGTATTATCGTTTGTTGTGCCCGTTTTACCAGCGAGCACAAGACCGGTTTTCGCAATACGCCGACCTGTACCACGCTTCACAACACCTTCTAGCATCGACACCATTTGGTAGGCTGATGCCGGCTCTGTGATTTGCGCTCTCTCATCTGCCAATATTGGCACAGCCTGACCTTGCCATCCATCTGCAACCTCACAGGATTTACAGGCGCGCGCATCATGCTTTCTGATGGTTTGTCCAAATCTGTCTTGCACCCTATCAATTAAATAGGGCCGTATTTGTTTGCCGCCATTCACAAGCTGGCCATAGGCAGATGTGAGCTGTAGCAAACTCGTTTCGCCAGCGCCCAAAGACATAGATAATAGCGGTGGCAAATCCTCATAAATACCAAATTTGCGCCCGTAAGATTGGATAGCAGGCATACCAATTGCCATTGCCAGCCTGGCTGTCATTAGGTTACGAGATTTTTCTATGCCAACGCGCATGATCGAAGGCCCATAAAATTTGCGTGTGTAGTTAGCAGGCTTCCATTTTGGCTTACCAGGGCCTTGGTCCACGGCTAGAGGTGCATCTAAGATACGGGTTGTCGGTGTATAGCCTGCATCTAATGCTGCCAGATATACGAATGGCTTGAAGGCTGAACCTGGCTGCCGTCGCGCTTGCACAGCTCTGTTAAATTCTGAATCCGCGTGATGATAACCACCAGACATCGCCAAAAGCCGCCCTGTATGCGGATCAAGCACTACAATCGCGCCCTCCACCAAAGGACGTTGTCCCAAGGCATAGGCATTTTCAGGAGGCACATAACCCTCTTCTAGCAGATCAGGCGCATCTTCAGGCGCTTGCACGATGACTATATCTCCAGCTGCCAAAGCCTCAGTCAGCACTTTGATCTTTGGCGGGCGCACACCGTCTTTCCGACGTGGAGGATATGCCCATTTGGCAAGCTCAAAAGGTATAATACCTCGCTGCCCATTTACATAGATATCTGCGGTACGATCTGACACCTCGAGCACTACCGCAGCAAATCTTTTGTCTGGCAGTGTCTCAGTCAGACTATCTAATGTTTCTAGAATATCATCTCCAGCTGCAATTTTCGTGAGGGGCCCACGCCAACCTTGCCTTCGGTCAAGAGCTTCCAGACCCTCCTTTAGCGCTAAGTCAGCCAATGACTGAAGATGGGGATCTAGGGTTGTGCGTACTGATAAACCGCCGCCATAAAGCGCATCAGTACCAAATGAATCAACAAGCTGACGCCTCACCTCCTCGGTAAAATAGGGGGCGTCTGCTAAATCTGATCCTGTTTGTGGACGCACATCTAGAGGCTTTTGACGCGCGGCCGTCTTTTCATCTTCTGTGATGTAGCCATTTTCAAACATCTGGCCCAAAACCCAATTACGCCGTATGATCGCAGCTTTTTCCTTACGCACCGGATGATAATTAGATGGCGCCTTTGGCAGAGCTGCCAAATAGGCAATTTCATGCAATTCGAGCTTATCTAATGACTTATCAAAATAATTTAAGGCTGCAGCTGCAACTCCATAACTTCCATAGCCAAGATAAATATCATTCAAATATAAGGCGAGAAGCTGAGATTTTGTAAAGGCACGCTCCATACGTATAGAGAGGATAGCCTCTTTGATCTTCCGTTCATATGAAACTTCATTTGTCAGCAGAAAATTCTTAGCGACTTGTTGTGTAATCGTAGACGCGCCAATAGGCCGCCGCCCAGTATTGTAATTGGCAATATTTGTCGCCAAAGCGCGCATCAGAGCAATGGGATCAATGCCAAAATGACTATAAAAGGCTTTATCTTCTGCAGATAAAAAGGCGGCAATGAGTTTTGGTGGCATAGCATCTGTTGGCACGAAAAGCCGCTTCTGTGTCGCATATTCCGCCAGAAGAGCTCCATTGCCTGCATGTATACGTGTGACAACATCAGGCTCATATTCCGCTAATTGCGCGTAATCTGGCAGGTCTCGACCAAAATTCCAGAACACCCAGATTGTCAGGGCTGTTCCTGCCAGAAGCCCAACAAATCCCAACCCAATACATGTCCAAAATAAACGCCAAATCATGACAGATTACTGCATTGTAAATTTGTCAAATCTAAGGCGCATATTGCCTCTCGGCAAAAATGCTCGCACATACCGACCAAGCCTAGAAAAGTGGTCATCGACACCACCAACCAGCGGCGACATAAACACCTTAGGACGAAAGATAGGATTGTCAGGCGCACGAGCCACATATAGTTACCGCCCCGATTGCTCAAGATATTTGATAATCGCCTTTCCAAGCCGACTTGCAACTAGCTCAATATAGGCATCACGGCGCAGATTTTTCTCATCCTCTCGATTTGTCAAAAATCCCATTTCAACTAATACCGAGGGGACATCAGGGGATTTCAACACAGCAAAGCCTGCAAATCGGTGGCCACGTTTCACACCGCCTCGCAAGTCCTGAATCTGATCTAAAATAAACTTAGCCAAATAGGTTGATTCATTCATAGATTCCCGCTGAAACATGCGAAGCAATTCATTCGCTGCCTCTGGATCTTCCAAAGACAAATCTGGCCCACCAATCAAATCTGCCTGATTTTCAGACCGCGCAAGATAAGCAGCCTCTTTATCAGATGCTGTATCTGATAAGGAAAAAACAGAAATCCCATGCGCAGACTTTGATTGCGCCGCATCAGCATGAAGAGAAATAAAAATATCTGCTTTTTGATCACGTGCTATTTGAATACGCTTTCGCAAATGGATAAATTTATCTGTTGTTCTCGTCAGTTTCGCCTCAACTTTCCCGGTACGATTTAAATAGGCAGCTAATGCCTTTGCTGCTTTAAGCGTGACATCCTTTTCACGCGTTCCACGACCGCCAAGCGCCCCCGGATCCTTTCCGCCATGGCCTGCATCAATCGTTACCACCCAGCGCTCTGGCCTGGCGGACGGTGTTTGTATTTGAACTGATGTGCCGGCTGGTTGTGGCTTGATTTTTGGCTGCGTCTGTGCTGGCTTCGCCGGTAATGCTTTTGCCTCAGATGTGGATTGCGCAGCGGCTGTTTTCTGTGAGGCATCCCGCGCAGCTTGCTTATCATCAATTTCTGCTATGAATGGCTGTTTTTTCAATGCCGCCTGCGCCACACGAAAGGCTGTAGCACCACGATCAACCAAATCGATAACCAGACGATGGCCAGATATATTCCCGCCCCTACTACGCGGCGGCAAAGTAAAAGCACGCAATGGAGCAGCAGGCGCATTTAATTCAATAACAAGCCTGCCGGTCTCTGGCTTTGGAATGCCAAAACGATAGGAAATGGCCGGAGCTTTATCTAAAGATCCAGATGGTGGCAGTGATGGGATATTCCATGATGTTTGTGGGCTATCTATGACTAGCCTGTAAGGGTTATCTAGAATAAAAAGTTCTGCTGTTATTGGATTTTCCTGTTCAATAACAACACGCAGCCCTGCGCCGCCCTCTATAGTCGTCCCACCTAATCTCAGGCCGGTAATGCTATTATCTGCATAGGCAGGTAAGCTCGCTAATAGGAGCCATAACGACATTCCAAAATATTGTAATTTTAGCCTGAATATCATTTTACAATAGGATTTAGGCAGATGAACGCTGAAATGCATAATTACCCATCATTCGAAAATGAAATACTAAAACAATACTGATTGTTACAGACGAAAGAAGTAATAGACTAGCTGCTTTTTTCAGGCTGTGCCAGCCTTGATGAAAAGATACTTAGCCTGTCATAAAAATTTTGATTTGGAATAGCCGGGTGTGGTATCACCATGTAAGAAGTGTGAAATCTTATGGAGCTCGCATAACAAACCAAGTTTGCTTTCATGCAAGATGCGCTGGAAAAAATCATTTAGCGCATAGAGCAAAGCATTAGATGTGGTTGCAAACGTGATGCGGATATCTATTAAGCGCTTCTATTAAAATGGTATTTTATGTCATGGTCACAATTATGACTGACGTAGTAAAGTATCTCTGATGATAGCTCTGCAGCCTCGGCTTAGGATAGCGTCATCAACCAAATGTAGTTTTTTGAATGTAGACAGGCAGTTATTTATGCACCATGCACAATCACAGAATTCGAGAGCAGCGCTAGAGGTGACTAGCTATGAATTCGCATGTGCAAATAGCCTATCCATTCACATGCCAGCAGCTATCCAGCTGCACCCTCATACCCTCCACGCCACAATCACAGGTGAAAGCCAACTGGCGGGAGACGAAAGTAACCTTCATGACAAAAAAATTATTGATCGATGCACATCAGCCCGAGGAAACCCGGGTTGTTCTGCTCAACGGAAACAAGATCGAAGAATTCGATTATGAGAACAACAACAACAAACAGCTAAAAGGCAATGTATATCTCGCAAAAGTGACGCGCGTTGAGCCGTCTCTTCAAGCTGCATTTGTTGAATATGGCGGCAATCGCCAGGGATTTCTTGCCTTCAGCGAAATTCATCCTGATTACTACCGTATTCCAATCGAAGATCGTGAAGCTCTAGAAGCTGAAGATAGTGCCGAGACATCACCTGAAGAGGATGAACCGCAGGAAGAGGACGGCAATGGCCCTGTCACCCTTGATGGTGAAGATGATACAGGCAGCCAGCGCAAATCTAACCAGGCTGCGCTGCGTCGCTATAAAATCCAAGAAGTCATAACCCGTAAGCAGATCCTGCTCGTTCAGGTTGTGAAAGAGGAGCGCGGAAATAAAGGGGCTGCTCTGACAACCTATTTATCGCTTGCCGGTCGATATTGTGTGCTTATGCCGAATAGTAACAGAGGTGGCGGCGTATCACGCAAAATCACAAATATTGCTGACCGTAAACGCCTGAAATCTGTTGTTAATGACCTAGAGGTGCCAAAGGGCATGGCTGTTATCGTTCGAACAGCAGGCGCGAAACGCACCAAGACAGAAATCAAACGTGACTATTCCTATTTGTCTAAGCTTTGGGATGATATTCGCAGCAAAACACTGCAATCAGAAGCGCCTAGCCTAATCAATGAGGAAGGCTCTCTGGTAAAACGTGCTATTCGTGATATCTACACCAATGATGTGGACGAGGTTCTCGTTGAAGGCGAGGACAGCTATAAAACAGCAAAAGCACATATGAAAATGCTGATACCAAGCCATGCAAAACGCGTGATAAAGCATGATGGTGGCGCGCATTTATTCCAAGCGCATAATGTGGAACCGCAACTTGATAATATCCACCATAATGAGGTGGTGTTAAAATCAGGAGGCTATCTGGTCATCAACCAGACAGAAGCACTTGTGGCAATTGACGTGAACTCTGGAAAGGCTACCAGAGAACGTAATATTGAAGAAACAGCGCTGAAAACCAATCTCGAAGCTGCTGATGAAGTTGGCAGGCAGCTTCGCTTGCGTGATTTATCTGGCCTTATCGTGATTGATTTCATTGATATGGAAGATACACGAAACCAGCATACTGTAGAACGGCGCCTAAAAGATGCGCTACGTCATGATCGTGCCCGCATACAGGTTGGGTCTATTAGCCATTTTGGTTTGCTTGAGATGTCGCGCCAACGCCTAAGACCCTCTCTTGTTGAGTCCGTGTCTCAAACATGCCCACATTGTGAAGGTACAGGGCGTGTGCGGTCAGTAAATTCCTCAGCTTTACAGGTGCTCCGCATTATTGAAGAGGAAGCAAGTCAGCGCAGTGCTACCGAAATGACAATTTATGTTCATAGCACAATTGCGCTTTATATCTTGAACCAAAAGCGGGCAAGCCTCGCGGAAATTGAACAGCAATCTGGCTGCACAGTCATGCTCATGGCTGACGATACACTCATCGCGCCAGAATACCGGATTGAAATTGACGGTGATGCTGTCAATCCACAGCAGCGTGGGAACAAACAACAAAAGCAAGAACGTCAGAAGCCGCGTAGCTCTGAGCCATCTCACCCAGTAGACGAGCCGGAAATAGATGGTGATGATGAGGATCAACCGAAAAAGCGGCGTCGTGGAAGACGTGGCGGCCGTCGCCGTAAAAAGCGCACAGGTGATGAAGCTACAGTAGACGCGCAAGATCAAGCGCAATCTGCAAATGCTGAAAGCCAAACTGATAGGCCTGCCACACAGGACGCCCCTGACTCTAGCGAAGACAAGCCGAAACGCAAACGCAGACGCCGGGGTGGCCGCAAATCTGATGCTGAGACATCAAATAAAAACGGCTCTGACGAGGGTGATACTTCAGACAGCGCAAATACAGCATCATCTGAAGCAGGCGCTTCAGACGCAGATGGTACAAACGCTTCTGGAACCTCAGCTGAAACAGCAGACGCAGCAGAGACAAGCACAGTGAAAAAAGCACCACGCCGCTCTGCAAAGAAAAAAGCAGTCGCAAAAAAAGCTGCTGCGAAAACATCAGCAGGAGATGAAACACCTGATGCTGATGCAACTGTCAATAAAACTGCACCTAAGAAAGCTGTTGCGAAAAAAGGACGTAAGAAAAAATCTGCGAAAAAAGCAGATATCGCTAACACGCCTGACGGGCAGGCTGAAACAGCTGCAGATTCATCGAATTCGGCTTCAACTGTGGCAACAAGGCAGCCAATATCCTCTGCTGTAGTCGATGTAGTCGATGTTTCCGATGCGGCGCCTACCGAGAAAAAACGTGGATGGTGGTCTAGATAGCCAGCCAAAAGCTAAAATTAAGGGTAGGTATCTCACCTACCCTTTTTTAATGCGCTTATGATTTATGCTGCGTTAGATAGGCGTTTTGCAACAAAGTCTGAAATGCGTGATGCAGCCTCTTCAATCACTTCTGTGGCACCTGCAAAAGACAGCCGCAAATAGCGGTGGCCATTTTCCTGATCGAAATCAACACCTGGGGTTGTGGCAACACCGGTAGCCTCTAATAAATCTGCTGCAAAAGCGATCGAGTCGTCACTTAACGCACTAATATCGCAATATAGGTAGAATGCTCCATCACATGGAGCAGCATTGCCAATGAACGCAGACGGCAGCGTATTAAGTAATATCTCGCGATTATGGGCATATCTTTCGCAATGCAGATCTAGTTCCTCTGCACAGTCAAAAGCAGCGATCGCCGCACGTTGATTAGGCGTGGGGGCGGATATGTAGAGATTTTGGGCAAGCCGCTCAACAGGCGCCGCCAATTCATCCGGCATAATCATCCAGCCAATACGCCAGCCTGTCATTGAAAAATATTTCGAAAGGCTGTTTACAACAATGGCATCATCAGTGAATTTCAGAGCTGTTTCAGCACGGGTCTGATAAGATAGACCGTGATAAATTTCATCAGAAATGAGACGTACACCATTTGCGCGACAGAATGCAGTGATTTCACGCAACTCATCAGCAGCGATAATAACCCCCGTTGGATTGTGCGGGCTGGCGATAATCAGACCTTCGGGCAATCTATCCCAGCGCTCCATCTGCTTCAAGTTTGGCATCCAGCCATCATCAACGCCTGCCGGCAACATGACAGGCTCAACACCCATGCCAAGCATCAAATTTCTGTAAGCAGGATAACCAGGATTTGGTAAAGCGATCTGATCGCCCTCATCAAATGCCGCCATAAAGCTCAAAGCAAAAGCTGTTGAAGAGCCAACCGTGACTGCTACACGATCTACAGGCACATCCACATCATACCAATCCTGATAATGACGTGCGATACGCTCACGCAGCTCCGGCAAACCTAGCGCAACCGCATAACCATGATTGCGCTGCTCGGCCATAATAGAGCTCATCCCCGCCATGACAGATTTAGGGGCTGATGATGATGGCTGACCAATTTCCAGATGCAGAATATCCTGACCGGCCTGTTCCATTGCCGCCGCCTTTGCCATCACTTCCATAGCCATAAAAGGTGGTAGATGACTTCGCTGTGCGATTTTTAATTTTCTTGGCAACATTTGGTTTCACACCATATTTCTGACGAATTTCGAGGGCATTGATTATACACTTTTAACGAAAAGTCTCTATAATGCGAAGAGGAGAGCTAAGCATTATAGAGACAGAATACTGATGATACGCACAACATCATGTCTTTATTTACATGTCAAATCTCTTTTTTCGAATAATATTCTGAAAAATAATAATTTACGGCATATTATGCTAAAACCTACAACTTCAGGGAAGAATTCATGCTTCGAACAAACAAGATAAGCAGGAATACCCTCTTTTTGCTGATATTCTGTAGTTTTTTTGTTACTTGCTTTGGCCTTATATCTGTGCGTGCTGAAGCGGGCATTATTAGAGATACAGAAATTGAATTTCGATTGCGTCAGCTGAGTCTGCCCTTGGCTCAACAGGCTGGATTTGCAGATGGCGTCCATTTTACGATTGTTGCCGATCCTGCCTTTAACGCTTTTGTTGCAGGTCGGGATCGCATTTACATACATACAGGCCTTTTGCTTAATGCTGAAACAGATGGCGAAATTCTAGGGGTAATTGCCCATGAAATTGGACATTTAAGTGCTGGGCATGTGCCACGCAGAGATCAGGCCATTGCAAATGCCAATCTAGCTACTGCACTTACAACATTGGCAGCTATTGCAACAACAGCAACAGGCGATACGGATGCTGCAGCCGGCATTATCATAGGCGGTACAGACAGAGCGCGCCGTACCTATCTGGCGTCATCACGTGTTGATGAAGCAGTTGCAGATGAGTGGGCATTAATGGCTATGGATAATGCAGGCTTTTCATCAGAAGGCCTCAGCAAACTTATGCGTAGATTATCTCGCCAGCGCGCCCTGCCTCAAGACAGGCAAAGTGAATATTATTCAACACATCCAAATCCTGAACTCAGACTATCTGCTATTGAAGACCATGTGCAAGAATCTGCTGTAACAGGCACACCTATACCGGAAACCATCAAAACACATCTCTGGCGTATTCGGGCAAAATTGAGTGGCTATAATAACACGCCGCTAACCCGTGCCTTGCAAACTCAAATCGACCAAGCAGAAACCGCGGCTGAGGATGATATTCTTACCGCTATGGCATATCGAGAAGCTATTCGTTCCTATCGAAGGGGGTCTCTTGATAAAGCACGCCTGCAAATTGACGCTTTGCTGACAGACCATGCTAATGATCCCTTCTTCCATGAGCTAGCAGGCGAAATTGCCTTTGCGTCAGGTGATATAGACGCAGCAGCAGAGGCCTACAGAAAAGCGCTAACCTTATTTCCAAACGCCCCGCAAATAGCGCTAAGCCTTGGGCGTGTTCTTGTGGCCAAAGGCACTCCATCTCACCTTGATGAAGCTGTTCAGATGCTTGAGAGAGCTGTCAAGGGAGAGCCAAACTGGGCATTTGCACGGCGCGAGCTAGGCATTGCTTATGGACGAAGCGGGCGCCTAGCACATGCGCATCTCTCACTGGCAGAAGAAGCTTTATTGAGAGGCGCACTGCAAGATGCCATAAATCTATCTGAGCGTGCATTACGGGTGGAGGCTGTTCCAAATGATGTGGAAGCCCGTGCACGTGATATTTTGTTTCATTTATCTCAGCCACTGCAATAAAGGTAGTAAGACATACTTATTTTACACAGGACGGAAGTTTTACATAGGACGGAAGTCTGGTGTCTTGTCATTCACCCACCGCATGGCTAGTGTGGCGCATGGTCACGCCACAATATGTAGCTTTTAACAAAGGATATTCTGCAATGCTATCCCGCTCTATTGCCTTAACGCTTATCTCTCTATGCCTGTTGGCACAACCTGCATCTGCAGAGCTGGATTCTGGCGAAAGAGCAGAAGTGCGGGCCATTATTCAGCAATATCTTGTTGAAAATCCTGAATTAATACGTGAGGTGCTCACAAACCTAGCACAAAGAGAGCAGCGTGCTGAACTTGATCGCGCGCTGGCTGTCGCGCGTCAGGATGAAGAGGATGGGCTACTTGGAAACCCAGACGGAGATGTAACAATCTACGAATTTTCAGATTATAACTGTGGCTATTGTAAGCGTGTCTTCAATGACTTGCGACAGGTTCTTAGTGAAGATCCGAATGTCGAACTACGCGTAAAAGAATTTCCAATTTTATCAGATAGCTCAGTTGTTGCCGCACGTGCAGGCTTAGCAGCACAACGGCAGGGTAAATTCGAAAATTTTCATATCGCAATGATGCAGTCTGTTGGCGGTATTTCAGAGCGCACCATTCAAGATGCTGCAAAATTAGCTGGTCTTGATATGAAACAATTCGCAAAAGACCGGGTTGATGGCGCGATTGATGCGCGCTTGTCAGTAAATACAGCATTGGCACGTCAGTTAAAAATCACAGGGACCCCAGCATTGATCATCGGAGATGTTATTGTGCCAGGCGCTGTAAGCGCGGCACAAATCAAAGAGCTGGTTGCGGTTGCCAGACGCAACAATAACTCTTAAAACCTATATTACAGATATAAAGTGCGAAACACGTAATCATTAGGAACGGCACAACGCATGGACATTATGATTATTAACGGCCCGAATTTGAATATGTTGGGTCAGCGTCAGCCTGAGATATATGGGCATGAAACACTTGGCGACATTGAAGCGAAATGCCGCGCTGAAGCAGAGGCACTCGGCCTCACGATTGGATGGTTTCAATCCAACCATGAAGGCGAGCTTGTAACCGCTATTCAAGAGGCACGCGAAACAGCACGGGCCATTGCAATCAATGCAGCTGCCTACACACATACATCAATAGCCCTGTATGATGCTTTATCGATGTTTGAGGGGCCAAAGGTGGAGCTTCATTTGTCACATGTACATGCACGCGAAAGCTTCCGACATCATTCGATGATTTCAGGTGTTGTTACCGGCGTAATTGCCGGCTTTGGCAGCAGTTCATACAAACTAGCTATTCACGCTTTATCAGATATTCTAAAATCATAACAATGCGTACTTTACGGCCTGCAGGTTGGGCTGTAATTTTAGATTATTATTTTTACGTTTAGGGGTCTTTAGATGGCAACACCAACAAAACCGAGAAAAAACCTCACTGGCGACGCGAAACTAGTACGTGATTTGGCCGAAATTCTCGATGAAAAAAATTTGATGGAATTAGAGCTGGAGACAGACGCTGTTGCTGTGCGCCTGTCTCGCAATCATTCTGGACAAGTTATGGTTAGCGCGCCAGCAGCGGCCCCAGCAGCAGCAGCGCCTGCGGCAGTACCAGCACCTACAGCGCCAGCACCAGCGCCAAGTGAGCCAAAATCTGAAGCTGATCTAAGCAATCACCCGGGCGCTGTGGAATCACCAATGGTTGGTACAGCTTATGAATCACCTGAACCTTCCGCACCTGCCTTTATTTCTGTTGGTGATACTGTAAAAAAAGGTCAAACATTGCTCATCATTGAGGCAATGAAAGTGATGAACCCGATCACCGCTCCGAAAGATGGAACTGTTTCAGATATTTTATTCACAAATGGACAACCTGTCGAATTCGATCAGGTTCTGGTGGTGATTGACTAACCATGTTTAAAAAGGTCCTTATAGCAAATCGTGGTGATGTTGCTTTGCGCGTTTTGCGGGCGTGCAAAGAGTTAGAAATCCCAACTGTCATTGTGCATTCAACAGCTGATGCCAATTCTATGCCGGTAAAGCTTGCAGATGAATCTGTCTGTATAGGCCCGGCATCTGCAACAGATTCCTACCTGAAAATCTCTGCTATTCTGTCAGCTGCCATTATAACCGGGTGTGATGCTATCCATCCGGGTGTTGGCTTCTTGGCTGAAAATGCTGATTTTGCAGAAATCATCTCTGCACATGGCATGACATTTATAGGTCCATCTCCTGAACATATCCGCAAAATGGGTGACAAGGTAGAAGCCAAAATAACTGCTGCTGCCGCAGGCCTACCACTTGTTCCAGGCTCACCAGGTGCTGTGCATACAATTGAAGAGGCACGTGAAGTTGCGGAAACTGTTGGCTATCCGCTGCTCGTCAAGGCTGCCTCTGGTGGTGGTGGCCGCGGCATGAAAGTGGCTGAAACAGCTGATATGCTGGAAGAAGCTTTTTCATCAGCACGCTCAGAAGCAAAGGCTGCTTTTGGTGATGATACCGTTTATTTGGAACATTATCTAAGCAACCCACGCCATATTGAAGTGCAAGTGCTTGGCGACAGCCATGGAAATTTCGTCCATTTAGGCGAACGTGAATGTTCTGTTCAGCGCCGTCACCAGAAGTTATTTGAAGAAGCCCCCTCACCAGCCTTAACCGAAAAACAGCGTGCTGATATTGGCGCTCTTGCAGCAAAAGCGACAAGAGATATGGGGTATCTCGGCGTCGGAACGATGGAATTTTTATATCAGGATGGCGAATTTTTCTTTATTGAAATGAATACCCGCCTTCAGGTTGAACATCCGATTACAGAATGTATCACTGGCATTGATCTTGTTGAAGAGCAAATCAAAATCGCGTCCGGGCAGCCTATCAG
>WTHY01000184.1:2260-18231 GCA_011522945.1 Alphaproteobacteria bacterium | reverse complement strand
GGATTATGAGGTGCGCGTACTACAATTTGAGGATGGCACCTTGATAGCTGAGGAAATTACGCCGATAACAGTTGAAAAAAAGGGGCTAGGGGAATGGATATACCGCTTTGCCCATGACTATTCAGCTTTCTATGGCATTTTTGCTATTTTGTTCGCCATCGCATCTGGCTGGCTCGCAGCAGTAGCGTTTCGCCGTAACTAATGTTATTCTAAAATTTGCGGCAGTATTGCGGGGCGACCCCTTTCACTGCCCAGAAACAAGCGCATAATGAGCTCGCTGGACAGATGGAGGCCAGAATGACCAAACCGTCAGATACAAGAACCTATCTACTTGTTGTGGATGAGAGTGAAGAGCTACATCAGGCACTATATTTCACCTGCCTGAGATCACGTCAGACAGGCGGCAATATCGCACTTCTATATGTAATTGCACCAGCAGAGTTTGCCCATTGGGCTGGTGTTGGTGAGCTGATGCGTGAAGAAGCACGCGAAGAGGCAGAAAGCAAAATGCGTGTGCATGCTGAATATGTTATGCAGCTCACAGGCCGCATGCCTGAATTGCATATTCGCGATGGCGAAACTGTCGATCAGGTGATTAATATGATTGATGAGGATCAATCTATCGCTCTGCTGGTTTTAGGTGCAGACACACATGCAGATTCTGCCGGGCCTATCGTCAGCTATATGACGGGCCGAGGCGCATCACGATGTCGTGTGCCCATTACAATCGTGCCTGGTAATTTGACGGATGAACAAATCGAAAAGCTAGCCTAAAAAACAGGCCTTTATCATCAGATATATCTAGCACCATATCTCAAATGCCTTCTGATGCGGGTTGCAATATTACCTAGTAGCACCCATCTTGAAGGCCATATGCAAAGGGCTGCACTTCGGGGCAGGCTGAGCCAGTTCGAAGAGACCATATAGGAGATGTGAATATGCCTCGTCTTTTCATTTTATTACTAACTATGATGGGTTTAACCATGACACAGACCACAGCAGCAAATGCCGCAAAATCCCTGATTTTAAACACAACCCAGGGCCAAATTGAAATTGAACTCCTTCCAGATGTGGCACCAAATCACGTTGCACGCATCACCGAATTGGCTGGCGAAGGCTTTTATGATGGAATCATCTTCCACCGCGTCATATCTGGCTTTATGGCACAAACAGGCGACCCGACAGGCACAGGCATGGGTGGTTCAGGTCAAAAACTAAAAGCGGAATTTTCAGATTATCAATATCGTGAAGGCACAGTGGGCATGGCGCGCGCTATGAACCCTGATAGTGGCGATTCACAATTCTTCATTTGCTTTGATGGCTGTGGTCATTTAACTGGTCAATATACTGTATGGGGCCAAGTATCACGTGGCATGGATGTTGTTTATAAACTTGCTGTAGGTGAGCCACCTGCCGAGCCAGATTCAATCACATCCGCAGAATTGGCTGAATAAACAAAAACGAAAATGGACTGGGCAGCAACGCTGCAAGCTAAGCGCGCCGCAACAGAACCGGCATGAATTGAATTGCAAGCCCGGTCCATATTAAGGCAAAAACTACCAAATCAATTCTGGTAAAAGCTTCCCCGAAGAAAATGCCTACTGATAATTGTAGGCTAGGATTCACATAAAATAGCAACCCGCTTACCGCCATAGGCAAATTTCTATTTCCCAAATGAAATAGCAATAAGGGCACAGTTGTGAATAAACCGCACAAAAGCGCCATGGAAAATCCAAAACCGCCACCTCCGAATATCAAAGGTGCAGATACTGATATTTGCCAACCCATATAACAAAGCCCTAAGGGCAGCAACATAACAGTTTCGACACAAGTGCCAGTGTCTGTAGCGACAGAAATACGTTTTCGTAATATGGCGTAAATTCCAAATGTGCTAGCTAACGCAATGGCGATCCATGGAAAATTGGGCAACAGACTCGCTTTAATAAGCACAGCCATCATCGCTAAACATAAGGCTATGACCGTGCGTGTTTCTGTTTTTTCACCTAGCACCAACATGCCAAGACAAGCAGCTACGAGTGGATAGATATAATAGCCAAGGGCAGCTTCAACGATACGTTCTACCGATACAGCAAAGACAAAGACATACCAATTGCCCAGCACAAGCCAAGCACAGATAAAGAAAAGCATATATTGCTTGATTGTTATGGTACGAAATTCAGCAAGGCGACTCCGTTGGAACACACCAAAAAACACGCATAGCAACAAGCTTGCAACAATGATGCGCATGGTGATGATTTCCGCAACTGGAAATGCATCTAACTGCCGGAAGAAATAGGGGCCAATACCCCATATCATTGCACCTGTAATAGCGCCAAAATAGCCAAGTGGTGCATTTAGTGATTGGGGCATCAAACGTCCTTGGGGCTCGCACCGCACAGCGCGGACACAGACCTCAGGCTTAATCAAGCCCTGTTTCAGAAGCAAGAAAAATCAACATGATATTTTGCATGACCTGTGACGCAGAAATATACAGAGCTGGAAAAACACCTTATAAGGAGCTGAGATGAATTAGCAATTGTGATCAAAATAATATGGAATTTCTGAGCGCATTTACCTTAGCGCTAAATATGCTGATTAGTGGCGATGCTGAAGTTAGGGAGATTGTGCTCCTCTCGCTTGAGGTGAGCATTGTCGCCACACTGGCTGCGCTACTCTGTGGCTTGCCGCTTGGCGCGTTTCTAGCAACCAGCCAATTCTGGGGCCAGCGTGTCAGTATCACGATTTTAAATACCTTTTTATCTATGCCACCTGTTGTTATTGGACTACTTGTTTATCTCCTGATTTCTAGAGCAGGCCCAATCGGGTTCTTGGAGCTGCTCTATACGCCAGCTGCCATGATGCTTGCGCAATTCATTCTTGTTCTACCGATTTCTGCTGCATTATCACGACAGATTTTTGAAACATTACATCAGGAATATAATCCTCTATTTGGCACGCTCGGCACATCAACATTTCAGCGTGTGTCTGTTCTGATTTATGATAGCCGTCTCTCGTTATTCACCGTCGGCCTTGCCTGTTTTGGACGGGCTATATCTGAGGTGGGGGCTGTCATCATCGTAGGTGGAAATATTGCACATCTCACCCGCGTCATGACGACAACAATCGCTTTAGAAACCTCTCGCGGTGAATTGAGCCGGGCACTTGCCCTTGGCATTGTCCTCATGGGTATCGCATTACTCGTCAATATCCTCTCCACAATCCTAAAAGGATATATGCAACGGGCAGGTATGCATGTCTAAAATTACATTAGATGTTAAAGACCTGTCTGTTACGCTTGCTGGCAAGAAACGCCTAGATACTATCAGCTGTCAGGTGCAGTCAGAAAAACTGACTATGGTCATGGGCCATAACGGCGCAGGAAAATCCCTGTTTTTAAAAGCCCTTCACGGATTGATCCCCCTATCATCAGGCAAAATAGTCGGACCAGAAAGAACAGACGCAAAGCTGGTATTCCAAAAACCAATTTTGCTTAGACGCACTACCGAAGAGGTCTTCAAATTCATTGCATCTGATTGCACAAACACAGAGGCAAGAGACTGGCTTAGTCTGGCAGGCTTATCAGACCATTTGCAGCACCCGGCACGACGCCTATCAGGTGGGCAGGCGCAAAAACTGATGCTTGTGGCCATGCTAGCAACACAGCCAAAACTATTATTTCTAGATGAGCCGACAGCACATCTTGATTATGAATCTACCGCCTTTGTTGAAAACACTTTGAAGACTGCAAGAGCTGATGGTCTTACGATCATTATGGCCAGCCATAACCGCACCCAAATCAAACGGCTCGCGGACCATGTCTTGTTTTTAGATGATGGCAAACTTGTAGATGACCAGCCAGCAGCTGATTTTTTCTCTGCACCAAGACATGAAGCTGCACAAAGATGGTTAGATTTTGCCTGATGCATTCGCCTAGCTTTTAATGCCAGATTTTAATGCCTCAATTTTAACTGCATTTTGTGTAAGCTATCATCCGACCAGCCGTTTTAAAAAAACCGGCCCGAAACTGCGAAAACCTAGGTGGTGGGATTTACCTTGCAAGTAATAGCTTCAAATCCATATCTGGGTCAGCAATTTGCTCTCGGCTGGGAGATATCCCTGTCTCAAGGCAAGCCTTGCCAACCATATAGGCCTTTGGATCATTAGCTGATTCCACTGCCTTTAATATAGTATCTTGCCAGCTCCAGATGGAAAAAGATCCGTCCTTCCGTCCAGGGCGCTTCTGATGCACCAGCCCTTCAGTATCTGCCGCAGGAATAAGCCCCGCAATTTGTAATTTTACATCATACTGATCAGACCAGAACCATGGCGCCTCCTCAACTGGTGGCTTTCCTTCTGTGATGTATGAGGCAACCAGAGCACCACTAAATTGCGCATGATGGATAGATTCTAGACGCATTCCCCAGCGCGCATCACAATGCGCTACATCTCCAATGGCAAAAATATTCTCTATATTTGTGCGATATTCTGCATCTACAAGAATACCATTCCCAGTTTGAATGCCTGCAGCTTCAGCCAGCTCCATGTCAGGTATGACACCAATACCCACTAGCAACATCTCACAGGGTATATCCGCACCATCTTGCAGCCTTACGCCTGAAATACGGCCCTTGTCTTTATGAAAGGCCTCAGCTGCCGCCTGCAGGTGAATCTGCACCCCATGCGCCTCATGAAGGTCTTTGTAAAATGCCGATATAGGTGAGGAGGCAACACGTGCCAATAACCTGTCAGCTAATTCCAAAACATGTACATCAATACCATGCTTGCGCAAAGATGCGGCGGCCTCCAGCCCTATATAGCCGCCACCAATCACAATGGCTGTTTTCGTCTGCTGCAGATCTGCACGCAACCCGCGGGCATCTGCAGCTGTGCGCAACATGTGAACGCCCTTTAAACCTTCTGGGACCGCAGGTAAGGCGCGTGGCACAGCGCCTGTCGCCAGCACAAGATTATCATAGTTTAGCAGACTATCATCAGACAAACGCACAGTATTATCTGCAGCATGGATAGATGTCACAGACACGCCATCTCTGAATGATACCTGCATCTGTTCAAAAAAGGCTGGCCGGCGCAACGCAAAATTCGCCTCATCAGCTTCATCTGCAGCCAGATAGGCCTTCGACAAAGGTGGCCGCTGAATCGGCATACCTGTGTCACGTTCGATCACAGTGATATCTGCTTCATAACCCAACTGACGCAATTTTTCAGCACATGATAAACCAGCATGGCTTGCGCCTATTATGATTGTTCCGGACATACCGTGCCGCCTTTTTGTTAATTAGAGACTTTTTTCGCCGATTTCCCATTGCCATAGCCATGTAAAAATGACAATCACCAAATGCGTAAATCGACCTATTTCACTCATTAAGACAAAATGGCGGCAGATATGATCAAATCCTATTGGCAAAATTACATTAATGGCAGCTATGTAGATGGTGGTGCTGGCCGCATGGTTGTGGATAATCCAGCTGATGGCAGCCAGCTTGCCGAAGTAGCACTAGCAAATGCGCGTGATGTAGATGCAGCTGTAGCAGCAGCACGAGCCGCACATGAACAAGGCTATCTGCGGAAACTACGTCCTGTTGAACGTGGCCGCATTGTTCGAAAAATGGGTGACTATTTATTAGAGCATAAAGAGCGCTTTGCAGACATACTCACATTAGAATCAGGCAAGCCCTATTGGGAAGCTGTCATCGAAATTGAGGGTTCAGCTCGATATTTTGAGTATTATGGAAATCAGGCAGAAACAGTTGAAGGGAAATCTATTCCACTTGGTGATGCCTATTTTGATTTCACAACTTATGAGCCTCTTGGCATTTCTGCCCAGATCATTCCTTGGAATTATCCAGTAGAAATGACAGCCCGTGGTGTCGCTGCTGCATTAGCTACTGGCAATGCCTGTGTGGTGAAATCACCTGAACAGGATCCGCTTGCACTAAGCTTGCTCGGAGAGGCAGCAGAGGCAGCAGGACTTCCAAAAGGACAACTAAATATTCTCTGTGGCACGGGCATCGAAGCTGGCGCAGCACTGGCAGGCCATCCTGATATTGATCAAATTGTCTTTACAGGCTCTGTTGGGACAGGCATCGCCGTTGCGAAGGCAGCAGCATCGCATGTAACGCCAGCTGTTTTGGAATTAGGGGGCAAGTCAGCTGCCATTGTTATGCCTGATGCAGATATTGATAATCTAGTTGAATCTGTGCGCTGGGGCATATTCTTTAATGCAGGCCAAGTTTGCTCAGCAATGTCCCGCCTTATACTGCATAAGGACATCCATGATGAAACGGTAGAGAAAATCACCGCTTTAGCAGACAGCCTCTCAGTTGGCCCAGGTACAGAGCGACGTGAATTTGGGGCAAATATGGGCGCCATGGTCTCAGAAGTGCAGCGCGACCGGGCTGAAAACATGGTAGCTGAGGCTGCGCAGCAAGGCGCAACCATAGCAACTGGTGGCCATAAACTGAACCGCCCTGGCTGGTTTTTAGAGCCAACCATCGTAACAGACGTGACACCTGACATGACGATAGCCCGAGAAGAAGTTTTTGGCCCTGTTCTATCTGTCTTAAAATGTGATGATGTCGAAAGCGGTATCTCAATTGCCAATGATAGTGAGTATGGTCTTGTAGGCGGCATATTTACTCAGGATGTCGATAAGGCCAATAAAGCTGCACAACAAATACGCGCTGGACAAGTTTTTATTAATGAATGGTTCGCCGGCGGCGTTGAAACACCTTTCGGTGGCTTTGGAAAATCAGGCTATGGACGTGAAAAAGGCAGAGAAGCACTCTGGAACTATGTTCAGACGAAAAATATAGCCTATCGGCTAAGGTAATACCCCTTAGCTAGCTGACGAATATTTCGGTAATACGGTTTTAGGGCCTACTCAGCTTTGCGCTGTAGGAAAAAGTCAGCTTTGCTTTGTAGAAAATAGTCAGCTCTAGTCTTGGGTCAGGCCCAGTCGCCTGTTTGAGAGCGGGGCTTGCTTTTTTGTATAAAGGTATGAGGATACCCAGGCCCAGACTGTAGATTCGATGCCAGAACTGACCTTTTTTGAGATGGTGGACAGACCGGGTAGATGCTCAGAGCGGCGGGCCTGCATTTACTAGAATACAGCGTAAAACTAATCCTACAGCTAATACCCTGTCACAGATTGGGATAGCCAGACTGCCTATATTACAAATGCGGCACTTTATTGTTAAGCAGCCGAAACCTCTAAAGCATAATCCTGTTAAATGGAATGCTGATAGAGGATGTCTCATAAGCAGCTTTATAATTTGAGCTATGCCAATCAATCACATAAATGGCTACAACAATAATTGCGCCCACTAATGCATAGGTACCAAGCCGTTTGGTACGCACCGGTAATTTCGAGTTTTGCAGCTTTTCTAATAAAAACCACCCAATGCCAGCGGCAAGTAGAAACCCTAAACCGCCTAATAATACCGTATCCTGTCCCATAAAATCCTCATCTTATTATCAATAGTCTGATCTAAAGCTGCACACATGAATTAGATATGTCCTAAAATATCAACAGACCTTCCCAAAATCGTTCAGCTTACTCTGGCCTATCACGCATCAAACGGCAAGTTAGACTTGGTCTTAACAGCAAGTTTGAATTGGGCAAATACATAATCTGCCAACCAAGACAAACACATCATTCTGGCATAAAATAATATAAATGAGCCTATGAATTCGGCATTATAATGATTCGCGGACCTGTAAATTTTATCCAATTTCGGCAGGCTGGGTTGGAATTTCACTGTCAAATCGGTGGCCCAAAAGGCATCTACCAGAAACAGTTGCTATTGCCACGAAAATTGGTGTGTTTTGGATCACCTAATTTTGCAAGAAATTTTAGGAAAAAATAACATCAAAATTGTCAAAATTTGCTTACCTATAGATGTATTTTATAGTTTTAAAAATTACCATTACGGGTAAAAACACCTTTTTACTGTGTAAAAATGCATTTTTTTAATCCAATAAATTCATATAGTTAAGCATGTTTTTGAACGAAATTATGTTCCAATTATGGCTGGTCGCTTGTCAGTTGCAGTAATTTTGCTAATGTGGGGTCGGTAGGGGGGCTTCCATCACAGGTGTGGTGGGAGAAAAAAGTAGGGCGTTCTAGAACGAGACGTTTTTTGGGAGTGTCCTATGTTTAAAACAGCAATGAAATTTGCTATTCCGACAGCTGTCCTGTCAATGTCACCTGTTGTGGCTATGGCAGCTGAAAATCTAGCACAAGACGATTTTGTTGGTATCAGCTTCTGGTTGATTTCAATGGCTCTTGTTGCCTCAACAGCTTTCTTCTTCTTGGAGACAGCACGTGTACAAGCTAAGTGGAAGACATCACTAGTCGTATCAGGCCTAGTGACACTAGTCGCTGCAGTACACTATTTCTACATGCGCGATGTGTGGGTAGCCACAGGCGACACACCAACCGTGTATCGTTATATTGACTGGCTGATCACAGTGCCACTACTGATGATCGAGTTCTACCTAATCCTGCGTGCGATCACGAATGTATCAGGCGGCGTATTCTGGCGTTTGACAATCGGTACATTGATCATGCTGATCGGTGGTTACCTCGGTGAAGCCGGTTACATCAACGTAACACTAGGCTTCGTAATTGGTATGGCTGGTTGGGCATACATTCTGTATGAAATCTTTGCTGGTGAAGCTGGCAAGGTTGCTGCAAATGATGCACCAGCTTCAGTGAAGTCAGCATATTCAACAATGCGTTGGATTGTGACAATCGGTTGGGCAATTTACCCATTAGGTTACTTCTTCGGCTACATGGCTGGTGGTGCTTCAATGGAAAGCCTAAACATCATCTACAACCTAGCTGACGTGCTGAACAAAATTGCGTTCGGTGTGATCATCTGGAACGTAGCTGTACAAGAGTCAGAAGCGAAAGCTTAACTCATTTAACGGGGCAGGACCCAGCGGTTCTGCCCCGTTTTTTCTTTTTGCAATTTTTTTTAGCTGATACTGTTTGGAGCTGGCGATATGAAACCAGACGCCTACATTGCCGCTGAGAGTGTGACGAGCCCTAAGCCACGTCACCAAGAGCAAATCTCAAACAGTGAAACACTGCATAAATTCCTGACAAGCCATCTACCGCCAAAGGGACATGCCTTGCATGAGGCAGCACTGCACCATTTTGACAAGCCAGGAAAACAACTACGCGCACGCATGACAATGATGGCGGCGGACGCCTTTGGCACAGAAACTGATGTTGCTATGCACTGGGCTGTTGCTGTTGAAATTCTGCATAATGCCTCATTGGTGCATGATGATATCTGTGATGGCGATATGCTGCGGCGAGGCCGCGCATCTGTCTGGGCTAAATATGGCCGCAATACCGCCCTTGCACTTGGTGATTGGCTTATCGGCCTGTCATTTGAACTTGCTGCAGAAGCATCTCGGCTTGGCAAAATTGCCGGGCTGCCAGCGCTTCTTGCGCGTCACATGAAAACGACAACAACTGGTCAGGCGATGGAGTTCGAACAATCAGCATATCCTGACTGGAAGCGCTATCTGCAGATTAGCGCGGGCAAAACAGCACCATTATTTATCGCTCCTGTGGAAGGTATTGCTTTACTTGCTGGGCGCACTGACCTGCTTGGCCCGTTGACAGGTTTCTTTACAGCCGCTGGCACTTGCTATCAAATTGCAAATGACATTCAAAATGTCCTTGGCACTGATGGTGCAGCAAATCCAAATTCTGACCTTGCCAGACGTGCACCGAATGCTGTGATTGTACAATTTATTGACACGCTAAATCAGCAGGAGACTGACGCATTTACCAGATGGCTGAATTCTGGCAGTGATGACCATATGGCAGTCTGGCAACAAAAAATGCTGTCATCTGCCGCACCGCTAAACACTGCAGAACAGCTATTATCAATATTAAGTGATGCTGATAGCTCTGCAGCAGCCTTACCAGCTGATTGCCTAGCGGTTGTCGGTCCAATTCAGACCCAAGTGCAACATGTCTGCCGGCAAATGGCCGCCAGATGTGAAACCGCGGCAGTCAGTTGATCCAAAGACATCCCATGGCCCTATAAGATCACATGGACGGCTTACATTTTCAAAATAATACAAAATCGAATAAGACTATGCCGCATACAATCGTGATCGGCGGCGGTTTCGGCGGTATCGCATCAGCGTTGCGTATGCGCGCCCGTGGTCATAAGGTTACGCTCATTGAACGGCTAGATGAAATTGGCGGTCGGGCACAAGTTTTTAAGCGTGGTGGTTTCAAACATGACGCCGGACCCACTGTTATCACCGCACCATTTTTATTTGATGAATTATTCGAGCTTTTTGGTGAAAAGCGCGAAGATTATTTGGAATTTAAGCCGCTTGATCCCTGGTACCGATTCTATTTTGATGAAACAGATAGTTTTTTTGACTATCGACCCTCTATTGAAGACACGAATGAGGAAATCGCAAAATATAATCCTGCTGATATAGAAGGGTATCGCAAACTCATAAACACATCAAAACAGATATTTGATGTTGGGTTTTCACAACTTGCCGATAAGCCATTTACCAAGTTCAGATCTATGTTGAGTCAGATCCCGTCCTTGCTGCGTTTGCGCAGCTATTTGACTGTGGCTGGTCTCGTGAATAAGCATATTCAACATCCGCAATTACGGCAGGCCTTTTCCATACATCCCCTTCTTGTTGGCGGCAACCCGTTTGACACAACATCGATTTATGCCCTCATCCATTATCTGGAGAGACGCTGGGGTGTGTATTTCTGCATGGGTGGCACAGGCAAGCTTGTCGCAGAATTGCGTGCTTTGATGGAACGCCAAGGCATCGACATTATTCTGAATACAGATGTTGCAGAGATCACAACAGATGCGGGGCGCGCATCAGGTGTTGTCAGCACAGATGGTCGCTGTTTTGCTGCAGATAACGTCATTTGTAATGGTGATCCGCCGACAATTTATAAACAGATGCTGCCGTCCCAACGCGGCAAATGGAAAAAAGCTTTGCCAGAATCTGCAACACGCTACTCTATGGGGCTATATGTGCTATTTTTTGGCACCAAGACAGCCTATCCTGATATTGCACATCATACAATCTGGATGGGTAAGAGATATCAGTCACTCTTGCATGATATATTCAATCGAGAGATTTTATCAGACGATTTTTCTTTATATCTACACCGCCCAACAGCCACTGATAAAAGCTTTGCCCCTGACGGTCAGGATAGTTTTTATGTTTTATGTCCGGTGCCAAATCTTCAAGGGAATGTGGATTGGCAAGTGGAAGGTCCAAAATTACGAGATCGCATAGTTGCCTCTCTTGATAGGACCATCATGCCTGGTTTATCAGACAGCATTTCAGATGATTTCTGGATGGGCCCCGAAGATTTCAAGACAAATTACCGTTCAATGCATGGCGCCGGATTTTCAATCGCACCAAATTTCACACAATCTGCCTGGTTCAGGTATCATAATCGTGATCCGCATCTACCAAACTTATATTTCGCAGGCGCAGGCGCACATCCAGGGGCCGGTATGCCTGGTGTATTGTGTTCTGCAAAAGTTGTGGAACAACTTGTCTCAGAGACAGAAGTGGCAAAAACCGGCAAATAAATTGCATGCCGCATATAAAGGCAATACAGTTGGGATAGAGGCCGGCAAGCATGTCACAATTAGTTTTGAACACACATAACCAGATTGATATCGCATCAGATGCGGATACAATTTTGCGTCACAATGGCCGTAGCTTCCATTGGGCACGTCAATTCCTTGGCGATGAAACAGGCAAAAAGGCCGCACGCCTTTATGCATTCTGCCGGTTAATGGATGATCTCGCAGATGGCGATATCGAAAATGGGGCAGCACGTCTGAAGATAATCAGAGACCGTCTGGCAGGAGATACACATGTATCTGACCCAGCTCTAGATAGTTTTTTGCCCTTTATGATAGAGCATAAACTTCCAAAACGTGCTCTGCGTCACTTAATAGATGGATTATTGCAAGATCAAAAACTCGTAGCTGTATCTGATGAGACTGAACTCATCCGCTATGCCTATCATGTTGCAGGCACTGTTGGTCTGTTAATGACCCCATTATTAGGGTGCCATGACCGTCAGGCACATGCACATGCTCTTGACCTTGGTATTGCGATGCAGCTTACCAATATCGCCAGAGATGTTCTGGAAGATGCAAAAATGGGGCGGCGCTACCTGCCAGCAAGCTGGGTTGGCGGCATGAGTGCAACAGAGATTTGCACAGCAGCTGAAAACCCACAATCACAAGATGCTATCATTATCTCAGATGCGATAGACAGAGTTCTGGAACTGGCAGACCGCTATTATGAGAGCGGCTTACTAGGTCTTGGCGCGCTGCCTGTTCGTGCCCGCCTAGCCATTGCTATAGCCGGCTCTGTTTATCGTCAGATTGGTGTTCAACTGCAAAATAACGGCACAAATTGGCATGATGGCCGCACTGTCACAAGTAAGGCTACAAAGCTTCGCATTAGCCTCAAAAATTTACCACTTATTCTTAGGCGCCGTCTGCCAGATTGGCATGAAACAGCGCTACATATCCCCTTACTGCCGGATATGCGCCCTTGAGCGCTACATCACAGACGAAACAGCATGTTGCCATCATAGGGGCGGGCTGTGCCGGCCTGTCTCTTGCGGCACGCCTGATAAAGCGAAAACACACACAGATAAGCCTTTATGGACCCGATGATAGCCGCCCAGACCATATTTGGGGCTTTTGGCAGATGCCGCATCTCGAAGCAGCATCCAAGCTCTCAACCAAACATTGGCAGAGATGGCAAATCTGTGACCATAAAAGCACGATAACGCATATTAGCGCTCAGCACCCCTATCATGCTTTATCGGCGCAGAACTGGCTTTCCGACTGCCGGGCTCAGCTAGGCGATATTGCGCATTATCCTCAAAAACTCCCCGAAGATGCAGCCCTGCCGGAAGCAGATATTGTAGCGGATAGCCGGCCAAAGGCACCCTCTAAGGGCGCCCTGCTCCAACATTTTCTGGGAATAGAGATAAAAACAGATAAGGCTGTCTTTGACCCGGATACAGCAATTCTCATGGATTTCCGCACAGATCAGTCTCGCGGCATACATTTTTTATATATGCTGCCCTTCACAGATAGACGCGCACTCGTGGAATCTACCTATTTTACAACAGAAACATTGCCAGAAAGCGTATATGAAACAGATATCACAACCTATCTGAATGATATTTTTGGCATTTCAGAATTTACAGAAATACGCCGTGAAGCCGGCGTAATTCCAATGGAAAGCGCCAAAGAACGCACGCCAATAGATAAAAGACATAAATTCATTGGCGGGGCAGGTGGTGCAATACGCCCTTCATCAGGCTATGCATTTGGTTTTATTCAAAAGCAGATTTTTGATATGAGCACAGATCACAATCTAGAGGCAAGACCACCACATAGTGCTGTTGATATATGGATGGACCGCGTTTTTTTAGATGTACTTCATCGCTATCAGCCCCTAGGGCCAAACCTATTCATGGCAATGGCTGGACGCCTAACCGGAACTGAATTTGCACGCTTCATGTCAGGCCAGGCTAAATTTACAACTTTGCTGAAAATAATCTTGGCCATGCCTAAAATGCCGTTTTCTCTTAGTGCGCTCAGCGTGATATCTGGTAGATCTAAATCATGAGCATTTCCCTAGCTGACATAATAGCCCTACTTGCTGTTTTTCTAATTGGCTTGCCGCACGGCGCCTTTGATGGCGCGGCTGCTATGCGCACAAGGCTATTTGATAGCCTGCCTCGTATGATCATATTTCTAGCTTTGTATGTGACCCTTGCGGTTTTAACCCTTATCACTTGGCTTAGCATTCCGGTTATAAGCCTTGGCATGTTTCTTCTGATATCACTTTTCCATTTTGGTATGAGCGAGCCTGTTTTGCATGGCCGTATAGCACGTATTAGCCGGATAATAGCGAGCGGTGGCCTGACTGTGATTTACCTGCCACTTGAACATAGAGATAGTGTTTTACCGATTTTTGAGATTTTATCGGGAGCTGAAGCACGGCTTATCATAACAGCAATCGCCTTTGCTGCGCCTTTATGGGTATTGGCTAGTATAGTAGCGCTTATCATCTCCTTCATGCGAAAATCAGAACGTCTGTGGGGATTGGAATTTATGCTGTTATTGGCTCTGCTGACCCTACTGCCACCGCTTGCCGGGTTTGCCGTATATTTCTGCTGTGTCCATTCACGTAACCATTTCCGAGATATTTGGCGCCAATTACGGCAAAGCTATATGCGCAGACATTTGATTTTGGGAGCTGCTGTCCTCACCTCTTTATCATGGTTATTTGCTGTAACAGCCTTCTGGTATCTAGCCCCGCGACTTGGCGATTATGCGGCGGCCCTACAAATTGTTTTTATTGGACTTGCTGCCCTCACCGTGCCGCATATGCTGCTCATAGATTTCATATTCAGACCCTCAACATCTTCTTTGTCAGGCAGTGCACAAATAGATAAAGCACAGAAGGCTGCATCATGAGCACCATTAAGAGTGATAAACAAGCTGCAGAGCGCAAGGACATTCACTTGGATTTAGCAAAATCCGAAGCGACTAAGACGGATATGCATATACACCCCCTAGATCATATAGATTTGCCACATTGCGCCCTGCCAGAGCGTAACCTGATAGATGTGCGCACGAGTAAAGCCTTTCTCGGCAAGACCTTATCTATGCCACTTCTTATTACGGGTATGACAGGTGGGACTGATAGGGCAGATCGTATTAATCTGGCTTTGGCAGAAGTTGCTGAATCAGAGGCTATTGCCCTTGGGGTGGGATCACAGCGCGCTGGCCTTGCCCATGGCCGAAGTCAGCGCGAAATGCGTGCTTTAATGCCAAAAATGCCGTTAATCGGCAATTTAGGCGGCGTTCAACTGGCAAAATCAGGAGGTCTAGCCCTTGCACAGCGCGCGATTGATGATTTGGAAGCAGATGCTATTGCGATCCATCTTAATCCGCTACAGGAGGCCTCCCAACCTGAAGGAGAAACGGACTGGCGTGGCATTTTAGAGGCGCTTGACGCTTTGGTGCATAAATCAGAAGTCCCTGTAATCGTAAAAGAGGTCGGTGCTGGCTTATCACCAAAAATCTGCAAGCAGCTTACTGCTATTGGGGTGCGTATCCTTGATATTGCTGGCAAAAGTGGGACAAATTGGGCACGTATTGAAGCTGCCCGTCCAGAAGCCTCAGATACACGCACACAGGCTTATCTAGCACCGTTTCTGGATTGGGGCCACAATACTGCTGATATAATGCCATTAGCACGCTCAGCCTGCCCCGATAGCTGCTTAATAGGCTCAGGGGGTATACGTGATGGGCTTGATATTGCCCGCATTCTATATCTTGGCGGTGATATGGCTGGTATGGCCGGCCCAGTGCTGGCAGCTCTAGAAACAGATACCTTAAAAATCGATCAGCAGGCGTTGGCAGATATGATTTCAATATGGCGGGATCAGCTGAGATTGGCGTATTTCCTCAGTGATGGACCACAAAATTGGTAATTTTTACGCAAAATTTCCACTTATATTAGTTTAATGGTATAAAAAACCATATGCCCGCTGATCTAAAAGGTATCAGCGAGCATATAAGTTAAGACTTGAAAAAGTCTTCCCCCCGATAGGAGGTCTCGGTTTCCTACTTTCCGAGACCTCCACCATACTCACAGTTTGCTAAGATTCAACCCGCCATTCCATATGGTGAGCCAGCTTTTTACAGAATAGCCATTGCCTGCCATAGCCTGTGGCAAATTCTTTCGTAACAGAACGGTTATGGCTTGCCAGTCTGTTTGGCAAACTCTCTCACTACGGATTAGTTATTTCCCACCAGTCTGTGTGGAGAGGTGTCTTTAATACGGATTAGTCATTGTCCGTCAGTCTGTTTGGAGAGGCG
>WTHY01000184.1:0-2160 GCA_011522945.1 Alphaproteobacteria bacterium | reverse complement strand
GAGAGGTGTCTTTAATACGGATTAGTCATTGTCCGTCAGTCTGTTTGGAGAGGCGTCTTACTACGGATTAGTCATTGTCCGTCAGGCCTGCCCCCGCACCAGAGGCGCGTGACGCCTCAGAAGCTGGTACATAGCTTTTAGCGGCCAGGCGCATAATCTTATCCCAAATCTGATCATCAAGACTAATTGGGCCCGGTGTGAGCGGTCTATCTAACGGCGCAGGCGCTACAGATACAGTAATAGCAAAGCCTTCAGTGCCGAGTTGTCCCATATCCTGCACCGCACCATCATGGGTCATTAGGATTTTTCCACCGGCCACAATGGCAAATGACAATTCCGGGGCAAGGGTAATCGCCAACGCCGCAACCATGTGCGGTGCCGCCACTAGATTGGCTTGCACCGTTTGAACTTGACCAGCCTGCAAAAAATCAAGCGAAGAGAGAATGGCTGTTAAATCCACACGGCCACGCCAAATGAGCCTGTCATCTTCAAATACGGCCTCTGGTCTCTTGCAGCTTAAACCACGTAGCATCTCATCACAGACAGGCAGCCCTAGAGCGGCGCCTAAAGCCCCTGCACGTGCTAAATCCTCTGCAGCCCCGACATCTATGCCGCTGCCTGTCAGCATCCGATATAAAGCTGATTTTAATTCGGTTTTAGATACAATGAGAGACACGCTTAAGCCTCTTCCAGAACAGGCAGCCACCAATCATCTGGGTCAAGCGATGCGTTATTGCTAATATCTGCATCATTCTGACCAAGTTCTTCTGGTAATGGCGCCCCTGCATAGAGTGTGATGCGGGTCCATTTATCTGATTTTGGATCAAATTTAGCAGCCCCAAAGAATGATAATTTGCAACGCAGCATATCAATCGGCAGACAATCCTGGTCGATAAGATTATCTTGAATCTCACCATAAGGCGCCCAAGCCGCTGTCTGTACGCGGCGAACAATATAGCGATATTCCGGCTGCTGTAATAAAAATGTGGCAACCAGCATATCGTCTGGCAATTCTGCAAGGACCTGTTTTAACTGCGCAGCCTGACGTGCAATATCAAGCGGCCTTTCTTTATCGGCCCCTGGCTCCTCATATCGCAACCCAAGGCGCGGTTCTAATTTTTCTTCGGATTCATACCAGAATTGTGCCTGCCCTTTTTCAGATGTCACATCACAACCATCTACCCAGCGAAACTCTGTATTTAATATCTGTTTAACCATGCCAAGCGTCGCAGACGGGTTGAGACGGGCATCGACGCTGCTATCCATACAATCTTCCAAATCATCTATGATAGGACCGCAAACCTCTAAAAGCAGCCCGACAAGCAATTCCTGACAATCTAGGGACCGATTTTCGCTTAGCTGATAAAGCCCTTCAAACGGATAAGCGCCAGCCGCTATATCTTCATCACAGATGGATTTAACTATCTCGTGCCATTCTTGCTGCAACTTATTGATGCGCTTCGTATAAGCATCATCAGCAACTTTCCATTGCGCAATATGCTGCACAACACGTGTAGCCAGCACCTTAAGACGTGCCTGCTGCGCATTAGTGGCTGTTTTAAGCCCTCTGACACGTGAGAGAGCTGTTTCACGCACCAGCATCCAATTATTCAACAGAACAGGATGTGTAACCAAGAAAGGCGCCATTCCCAACCCTGTTGAATTGCCAATACCAAGATATCGCCGATTTGCAGGTGAGAGTTTTACAGCCTTGGGATTTCGGGCCTCAGCTATGTGCTGAACCAGCTCATGAGTAAAATGTCTAATCAAATAGACAGTTAGCATCTCTGCCTGAAACGGACCTTGCAATTCTGGTCTGTCAGCAATTTTCGACCTGTCTGATATGCCGAATTTTCCATTTCCATATACAGCTGTTGTGCGCATTAGATAGCCTGTCTGAGCAATTTGGTCAGCATCTGGTTGCTTGCCAGATGCCAGGGCATCTACGACATGCGCAAATAAACGTAAGGATTTATTTGCACGGCTTAATACGAGTTCATTATCAGAAAAGCGCCCAGCCTCCTGTTTTGGCGCATTTGCCTGCAACCTGTCTAAATCTGCTTCTGTGGGGAGACCATCGAACAATACAAAAGCAGCATCCCAGGCTTCAGCAATTACACGATCTGTGCGCATCTCAGGGTCAAGCGCATTGCTAAAGGC
>WTHY01000159.1 GCA_011522945.1 Alphaproteobacteria bacterium | reverse complement strand
GTTTAAGGGCTATAGATGTTCCAGAAATTAGGCCACCACCGCCACAACAGATAATAGCGCTATCTGGTATGAAATTAGCAGCTGAACATTGCTGCGCCAATTCTAAACCAATTGTGCCTTGACCGGCTATTACACGTTCATCATCAAATGGCGGGATGACATGTGCAGGATTGTCTTCTTTGCTATAAGTACGTGCAATTGCTTCTCGGTCACCACTATATCTGTCATACAAAACAACATTAGCCCCATAGGCGCGCGTGTTTTCAATTTTTACCATTGGGGCATCTTCTGGCATAATGATGGTTGCCTTTCGCCCTTTTAGCTTAGCCGCTAACGCAATACCTTGCGCATGGTTTCCGCTTGAAAAGGCAATGATAGGGGCGTCGTCATCTGGTAGCGTGGATATGGCATTCATAGCGCCACGAAATTTGAAAGAAGATGTACGTTGCAAAGGTTCGGCTTTCACATATAACTGAAACCCCAGCCTTTTATTCAATAGATCAGATGTGAGTAGCGGTGTCTTTGTTGCGTGCGCCTTAATACGTTGTGCAGCAGCAAGAATATCGGAATAGGCAACCATATCTCTCTCATAATCAAGGAAGTGTCAGTGTAAAACTCTATGGCGGATTTATCAGCCTGATCAATAGGCTTTGAACCTTAAGTGCAATAATGCCCGTATGATAGTTAAGTTAAGGGAATTCTAAAAAAGAAAATTTCACAATTTGCGAGTTGTCTTTGCAAGATTGACTTATTGCTGGACTGGCCTTTTTAGTCATTTGTGCTAAACTAGCGGCTCAGAAGTACAGTCTCTTCATGCGAAAGTTGAATTTTATGGACAGCCTATATCCACAAACAGCATTTTCAGGCGCAAATACCGCACTCATAACCCCATTTTCAAATGGAAAGGTTGACGAAGATGCGTTTTTAAAACTTGTGGAATGGCAAATCGAGCAAGGCATACATGGTCTTGTGCCTGTCGGCACGACAGGTGAGTCTCCAACATTAAGTCATGATGAGCATGATCGTGTAGTGGAACTTTGTGTTCAGCAAGCAGCTGGACGTGTGCCTGTTATTGCAGGCGCAGGTTCAAATAACACAGCGGAATCTGTGCGTCTGGCCCAGCATGCAGAGGAGGTTGGTGCAGATGCTGTTCTGGTTGTTGCCCCCTATTACAACAAACCAACACAGGCTGGCTTAACAGCGCATTTTCACGCTGTTGCTGATGCTATTTCTATACCGCTTATTGTCTATGATATTCCAGGCCGGTCGATTATACAGGTGCAAGATGGAACGCTTGCAACATTGGCTAAGCATAAGAATATTGTTGGCATTAAGGATGCGACAGCTGATTGTGGGCGGCCAACGCGCCTTGTTAACCTACTTGGCGATAGCTTTGCCCAATTATCAGGTGAAGATGGTACCCAAATCGGATATCTTGCAGCTGGTGGGCATGGTGTCATTTCAGTTGTAAGTAATATAGCACCGGCACTGGTCTCACAGATGCATGTGGCTTTTAAAGAGAACCGAATCCCAGATGCAATGGCTATCAATCGCAGGTTAATGCCGCTTCATGATGCGCTTTTCTGTGAGGCAAGCCCAGGTCCGGTCAAATATGCAGCAGAACGGTTAGGCTTATGTGGCCGTCAGACACGATTGCCATTAACTGAAATCGCAGATAGTTCAAAAGCCACAGTTGACGCGGCTCTAGAAGCTGCAGAATTACTGTAATTTACATCCTCTTGATAGAAAGTCTGAATAATGTCCATTACGAGCGGTCGTGTTGCTGAAAACAGGCGCGCCAGACATGATTATCAGATTGAAGAGACGGTTGAGGCTGGGCTTGTTCTGACAGGCTCAGAGGTCAAATCGTTGCGCACAGGCAGGGCGTCTATAGCAGAGAGCTATGCTGGCGAAGATAGAGGTAAGTTATGTTTGTTTAATGCGAACATTCCCGTCTATCCAGCTGCACGAGATAATCATGAGCCAAAACGTGTCCGCCAGCTGTTAGTTAGTGGAAGGGAACGTGATAAACTGCTTGGTATGATCCGCCGAGATGGCTATACCCTCGTACCATTATCTTTGTATTTTACTGATCGTGGCATTGCAAAATTATCAATTGGCCTGGCACGCGGCCGCAAAAAGCAAGATAAGCGAGAAGCATCCAAGCAACGGGATTGGGATAGACAAAAGCAAAGACTTTTGAGAGGGCGCTAGACCAATTTAAGGGTGATAGGTGCTTGTCTAGACAAGTAAGTCTTTAATCTTGTCAAAAACAGCATCAAACATCTTTTGGGTTAGGCGTCCAGTTTGCGTGTTATAGCGTGAACAATGGTAGCTATCGACCAGTATCAACCCATTATCAAGCCTATGTATAGCTTCATGCGCAAATGGAAATCTGCGCAATTTGAAGCCAAAATGCCGCAAAATACTATCATGCGAGATTTTCCCAAGGCTTAGAATAATTTGTAAATTCTGCATTTTTGCCAATTCTACATCTAAATAGGGCCGGCAATTATGCACCTCCTCGGTGGTAGGCTTATTTTGTGGAGGCACACATCTCACTGCATTGCTAATGCGTGTGTCAGGCAAGGTTAAGCTGTCATTTCCATCTTCTGCATACTGTCCTATGGCAAATTTATGTGCCAGGAGGGTGTTATAAAGCGTTTGTCCTGCATGATCTCCTGTAAAGGGGCGCCCAGTTGCGTTAGCGCCGCGTAATCCAGGTGCGAGTCCCAATATTAACAAACGTGCTGTCGCAGGCCCGAATGAGGGAACAGGAGCATTATGCCAGTCTGGGTGCTGCTCATTTTGTATCTTTAGAAAGGCAGCAAGTCTCTGGCATTTTTGGCAGTTTAACGGCGCAATAATATCTAGCTCTGACATTACCCAGCCCGCACAAGCCTCTCACGCAAATCCTCCAAGTCGAGGAATCTATCTGCTTTTCTGCGTAATTCATCAGCAACCATATTCGGGCTAGTATGTGTGGAAGACACAACTGTCACTTTAACCCCGATATCTTGGATTTCAGATAAGAGGCGGCAGAAATCACCATCACCTGAAAACAGATATACATGGTCAAGATGCGGCGCAAGTTTCAGCATATCCATGGCAAGTTCCATGTCCATATTACCTTTGATGCGACGTTTGCCAGTTGTTGGATCTAGAAACTCCTTCGTCTGTTTGCTCACGACTGCAAAGCCATTATAGTCAAGGAAATCAATGAGTTTACGAAGGGGTGACACTTCGGTAGGATCTGGTAGAGCTGTGTAATAATACGCCCGCACGAGATCACCATAGGTCTGGAACTCTTGTAGAAACCGAACATAGTCAACTTCAAGGCCAAGTAATTTTATCGTTGTATGGAAGTTAGACCCGTCAATAAATAAAGCGATGCGTTCTGTAACCATCACAGTCTCCAAATGTCTTAAAAAATACAGTCATCAATAATCTATAGCTTTATACAAGCCTGAAAAACAGCTATTGTCCAGCTTTGCAAATCAGCTTGCCTACTATATCTCTCGATTAAGAGCTATATCATCCGATTAAGACTTGGTTATCAGAATGGACTCCTCTATGCCCAAAGCAATTTTATTTGTAGCTATTGGCGGTAATAATATAGTGGAGGGCTATCACAGCCTTATTGATGGGCTGCAGGCGGCTGTTGAGATGTTGCCACAACATGGGATTGAAGTACAAAAGATATCGCACTGGTATAAAACAGCTGCAGTGCCCATATCCGACCAACCAGATTTTTTAAATGCTGTGCTTCGATGTGAAACAGATTTAGAGGCGCATCAAGCATTACGGGTATTGCAAGAGATTGAGGCGCAGTTTGGGCGCATAAGAACGGTCAAAAATGCAGAGCGCACAGTAGACCTTGATATAATTGATTTTGGGCAGGGTATTTTTGTGGAGCCTAGTTTGACCTTGCCGCATCCACGACTTCAAGACCGTGCCTTTGTTTTATATCCATTACGGGATGTGGCGCCAGATTGGGTGCATCCGATTTCGCATAAGGCTATAGCGCAGCTGATAAGAGAACTGCCTGAGGGACAAGATATATCCAAATTCAAATCTAACTAATTGTCTCCTATTGGCATAAGAATGTTTTTTCTTGAATTTTTTCTGTAATTCGGATAAATATCCGCGCTCATTACCCCTTTTTTGGAGACTAGCAACTATGGCACGCGTTACCGTTGAAGATTGCATTGAAAAAATTCCAAACCGTTTTGACCTTGTGCTAACAGCTGCACAGCGCGCTCGTTCAATTCAAAAGGGTGAGTTGCTGACGATTGATCGTGACAATGATAAAAACCCCGTTGTAGCTTTGCGGGAAATCGCTGCGGAGAGTATCGATACTGGCCGTGTGCAAGATGCTATCGTGCGTGGCTTACAGCGATTAAATGTACGTGAAGAAGAGCTCGTTGAAGACGAAGCTGCAGAGGTTGCTGCAAGTGATTTGTCAGCAATGGTTGGTGATGCAAATATCAGCAGCTTTGGCGAAGATGACGGTATGCAGGTTGGCAGTAGTGAAGAGCTTGATTCAACCGGCTTTGAAGATGCCGATTTCAGCATTCTTGGCTCGGACAAGTAATCCCGCCGTGCAAAACGCTGCTATGTGCGCTATAATGCGCACATGTTAATAGCACAAAAACCCATGTTAGATGATGCTGTTTCTATCGCCTATGCGGACCTATTAAGCCGTATAAGGGCCTATAACCCGTTTCTTGAACAAGAACGCCTTGACCGCGCCTTTACATTTGGGCGTGAGGCGCATGACGGCCAAAAAAGAGCCTCTGGTGAACCCTATTTTACCCATCCACTTGCTGTCGGCCTTGAATTGGCGGATATGCATCTTGATCTTGATACAATTATTACAGCTCTGCTGCATGATACGGTAGAGGATTGTGATGTATCATTAGAAGAGATTGAAGAGCATTTCGGGTCTGACGTGCGCTATTTGGTTGATGGCGTGACAAAACTAACTCGTCTTACCAATCAGACGAAACAAGCGCAGCAGGAAGAGAGTTTTCGTAAGCTCATTTTTGCAACAAGCCAGGATATTCGGGTGCTGCTAGTAAAGCTGGCGGACCGTTCTCATAATATGCGAACGATTGAATCATTTACGCGTCAGGATAAAAAAGAGCGTATTGCCAGGGAAACCTTGGATATCTTTGCGCCACTCGCAGAACGGCTTGGAATCACGCGATTTCAGTATGTTTTAGAAGATACAGCTTTTGCGGTATTGCACCCTGAAATGCGCACGTCCATTCTGACACGGCTAGAGTTTCTTGCCGGTGAAAGTGATAGTATGATCCCGCGTATTAGTGCTGATCTACAATCAGTAATTGATGCAGCGGAGATTGAATGTCAGATCACAGGACGCCGTAAAACAGCCTATTCTATTTGGCGTAAGAT
>WTHY01000104.1:4325-5423 GCA_011522945.1 Alphaproteobacteria bacterium | reverse complement strand
GAGATGTCTGTAATCAGATACGGCCAAAATGCCTGCCCTTTAACTAGATGGCGACGTTATGAAGCCTGTTAGCTTCGCGAGGAAGAAAAAGCCTATTTTATCTGTTCGACTAATTGTATCAGATTGCCACAACTATCATCTAAGATGGCCATTTTCACCTGGCCAGCATCTACTGGCCCGACGGTGAATGTAACACCGGCTTCACAAAGCCGATTATACTCCCCATCAAGATCATACACCTCAAATGAGGCAGCTGGAATGCCATCATTGTAGAGCGCTTTTTTATAAGCTGGCACAGCTTCATGAGAACTTGGCTCTAGCAATAACTCTGGACCATTTGGATTGGCCTTTCCTGTTACAGTAACCCAACGATGCTCTCCAAGCGGCACGTTATGTTTGAGAACAAAGCCCAATTTATGCACATAAAAATCTATTGCCTCATCCTGATTATCAACAAATACGCTTGTGATATAAATTTCCATCTTTGCCCCTTTATCGCCAAAGCATGATAGGCCCGTTTCTAACAGCTAGCCAATTATCACAGATTTTATCTCACAGGTCTTAACCCATATGCGGGATAGGGTCTGCCTTGAGGGGAATTTGCATCATATCCTCCCCCCAGATAATGCGGCCATCATAAATGGCTGCCATCTCCGCCAAGCATCTTTCTTTCACACCATGGGCGTCCATTTGCGGTGTAAAATGCGTGGCGACGAGCGTTTTCACATTTTGCTCTGCAGCGATCCTAGCTGCTTCCAAATGCCCTGAAGAGGCAAGTGCAATATCAGGTCGTGTAAAGGTACCAGATATAAAATAGCACATATGGATGAGCATATCAGCGTCTTTTGCTAGTGCATTAATGCCATCGCATGGACCTGTATCACCAGAATAGCATAGCACCCCTTCATCTGTTTCAATGCGAAACCCATAGGGATCCATATGATGTGGTTGGTGAAATACTTTGCGGACTGTAATCTTCCAATTATCACTCTCAATAACCTGCCCATCATAAAGTGTGATGACATTTGGCTCTGGACGCTTTCGTGGTAGTGTGCCGCCTCGCAGCTGATAAACGCGCTTACTGCCCTCTGAATTCAT
>WTHY01000104.1:0-4225 GCA_011522945.1 Alphaproteobacteria bacterium | reverse complement strand
ACAGGCGAGCCTGTTCCTAACAATGTAACTTTCATGATAAAACCATCTCCACCTAGTATTAAAATTAGGTATATTATACCTCTTATGCTGCCAGCTTGAGCTCATCACGCAAGAGATATGTCTATCGGAGATGATATGCGGGCCACTATAGAGGTCTCTCATACTGTACCAATATATATCAGGCTGGAAGATAAAACTTAGTGGACATTCTTATGGTGCGCTGTAGCATCTGGTCCAAATCAACCATAGTCTAGCGCATAAACCTAAAATCTGGCGCATAACATATACTACCTTCTCAGCCTGTGACACTAGCTCGAGATGAAGCCTCGGCAGAATGATGAATGTAATGCTGTCCATTTTTCCTCCCCTTTTATCAGACTATACTGTCTTAGCTCTCTTCATTGCTGGTGCTATTGCGGGCGGGTTTATCAATGGATTTGCTGCTTTTGGCACTGCCTTATTTACCCTTGGGTTCTGGCTTGCCATCATGCCGCCATTACAGGCTGTCAGTATCATCGTGGTTTCCAGCACCGTAACAGGTCTTCAAGGATTATGGCTGGTCCGGACAGAAATGCGCCAGCATCCAAAACGTATGTCTCGATTTGTTTTGCCAGGCATTATTGGCATCCCTTTAGGTATTGCCAGTCTGCAACTGGTTAATGTCGATGATTTAAAGTTAATCATCGGTATTTTTATGTTAGGCTATGGCTTGTTTTTCATGGCCAGAAAAACCCTGCCGACCATCACAGGCTATTATCCTGTAGCAGACATAGTGATCGGATTTATTGGCGGCATATTGGGCGGGCTGGCAGCCCTATCAGGCGCCCTGCCAACATTTTGGCTCTCCTTGCGCGACTGGCCCAAGGCTGAAATCAGAGCTGTGCTGCAACCATTTAATGTCACAATTTTGCTGCTCACTAGCTGTCTATTTTGGTGGCAGGGTGTTTATGACCAACAAACCTTAATATTATTGCTGATTAGCCTTCCAATAAATATTGTCAGCGCCCAATTTGGTATCATGATATTCAAACAGCTTCAGGACATACATTTTCGGCGTGTTCTAATCAGTCTTATGTTTGTGTCAGGCGTTATAACCCTGATATCCGCACTATCTGTTTTCAGCTAAGGTGATGCTGATACAGCTCACATAGCCGCTATGCTTCGCCACATCCTAACGCCCTGCTTATAGTAGGCACCAAACCAGCTCCGGTCTGGCGAAATTAAAGCGCTAAAAAATACTATGTAGGCGCCTATATGCTAATTTTAAATCGCTGCCCTGTCGAACCCATTAGGCAGCTGTACCTATTCATGAATAGATTTTGTGGCTTGCACACACAGTTTCAGTAAATGCCGCAATTCAGTTCACCCCCGCACTGACAAAATTAGCGCACTGGCAATGGCACACTGATAAAATCTAAACACTGTTAAAACCCCAACACTGTTAAAATCCGAACACTGTTAAAATCCGAACACTGTTAAAATCCGAACACTGGCAAACCCTAGAAAACTGCTAAGACTATCTTCTGAATCTGCTACCAACTGGTGAACACTACCCTCTGATGACCATAGGGGTTCGGTTGAAACAGGGGACCAGAAAATTTTGGCACGAATGTAATTCCTTTTCAGCTATATATCCTTTGAAACAACCGCCACGAGCTGATAGGCGTTTCGACATGCCACAGATACTGCTCTGACGCAGCATCTCGGCAGTAGAAACTATAATTCTGTAGGACCTAGCTGTATCTGCACAAATATATGTATCTAGTTGTTCGCTTATCAGCGGGTCATTGTGCTTTAGCTGGGCCCAGCGTTGCGCCCTCGCAAATATAAGTATTTAACTCTTCGCTTTTTAGCGACTCAGACTTTGTTATACGGCCAATTAGGGCAGCAGCTGCACGTTTTCCCATTTGACCATGCGGGACATGTACTGTAGTTAGGCTTGGCTCAACCACCTGCGCCAATTGGATATCATCAAACCCTGTAATTGATACATCCTCCGGCACCCGAAGGCCCATCTCTTTTGCCTTCATCAACGCGCCAACCGCCAGAACGTCATTACCACATATCACGGCTGTTGGCGGGGTATCTTGTTTTAGTAACATTTCGAAAAATTTTGCGCCGTTCGAAATTGAGTAAGGTGTTTCCAGCACGGTTAATTCTGCATCAGGAATAGCGTGACGGCGCATGGCAGAGCGAATGCCCTGTAATCTGGCACGCGATCTATCATTTGTAGATGTGCTGGTGATAATTGCTCCTATACGCCTATGACCGAGCGACAATACCCGCTCGGCAAGTGAATCCATAGACCGTTGATTATCAAATCCGATAGTATGATGGGGACTTTGCTTGTCAAATACCCATGTTAGAACAACAGGCAGTCCACGATTTTTGATAAATTGATAGGTCTCAGCATCACGATCTAACCCAATCAAGAGCAGCCCTTCTGCGCCGCTAGAGATCAAGTTCTTAATCTGTTCTGTCTCTATATCTGCCTGATAGGAGGAACTGGCTACCAACAAAGTGAAACCGTTGCGATTCACCTCTTCTTGAAACGCCTGAATCCCTTGCGCAAAAATCGCATTTTCCATTGTGGGAATAACGGCCCCTATCATATGGGTCCGGCGTGCTGCCATAATCTTTGCGCCAAAATTTGGAAAATAAGACAGGTCAGACACAGCCTTCATGACACGGGCACGCGTTTTCTCGCCCACACGCTCTGGCATGTTCAGACAGCGCGAAACGGTGGCTGTTGATACATTTGCAGCACGTGCAACATCTTCTAAAGTGGCTACCTTGTGGCTTGGTAATGATTTGGTCATTGGCTCTGGTTTAAAACACTCATGAAACTAAACCTACTCCTGAAAAGACTTGCTTTTTATAGGCGATTACAGCTACAATAAATGTAAGCGCTTACATTTATTGTAGCCTATGAAATTCTTGAAGCTCAAACAACTATTTTTTGAAATGGTAGCAACGCAACTATGACAATTACCTATCTGAAAAAAGCAAGCCTGACATCCCAAAGTGATTCTTCTGATGTGCAGAAGATTGTTCAGGATATTTTAAATGATATTGAACAGCATGGTGATGCGAAGGCACTAGAATATGCTGCAAAATTTGACAATTATGATGGGAATATTCTGCTCTCTCGAGACGAAATTGAAGCGGCAAAAGCGCTTGTTCCAGAAAAGCTAAAACGAGATATTCAATTCGCACACGACAATGTGCGTCGTTTTGCAGAAATCCAGCGCAGTACCTTACAAGATGTTGAAATGGAAATCGTGCCTGGTCTAATGGCTGGTCAGAAGACAATTCCTGTGGATACTGCCGGCTGTTATATCCCAGGCGGTCGATATAGCCATATTGCCAGCGCAATTATGACAGTAACAACTGCCAAGGTTGCTGGCTGTAATCATATTATTGCCTGCTCACCGCCACGCCCTGAGATTGGCATTGCCCCTGCTATTATCTATGCAGCGGATTTATGCGGCGCTGACTCGATCCTCGCCATGGGCGGCGTACAAGGTGTTGCTGCCATGACATTTGGGTTATTTGGCCTACCAAATGCAAATATCCTTGTTGGCCCGGGCAATCAATTTGTAGCTGAAGCCAAACGAATTTTATTCGGTCGTGTTGGTATTGATATGTTTGCAGGTCCAACAGACAGTTTGATTCTCGCAGACAAAACAGCTGATCCCGATATTGTGGCCTCTGACCTCGTCGGACAGGCGGAACATGGTTATAACTCACCTGTTTGGCTGGTGACAGATGATAGAGCATTGGCGGAAAAGGTGATGGAACTTGTACCGCCACTTATTGATGATTTGCCTGAAACAAACCGTGTAAATGCAGAGGCTGCCTGGCGCGATTACGCCGAAGTTATCTTATGTGATAACCGCGAAGAAATGGCCGCAACATCAGATAAATATGCACCAGAACATCTGACCGTTCAGGCTGAAGATTTGCCATGGTGGAAAGATCGTCTGACTTGTTACGGGTCACTCTTCTTAGGTGAAGAAACAACGGTAGCCTTTGGCGATAAAGCCTCTGGTCCAAACCATGTGCTGCCCACCTCTGGCGCTGCAACCTATACAGGTGGCTTATCCGTCCACAAATATATGAAGATTGTCACATGGCAGCGCGCCACCAAAGAAGGCATGAAGCCAGTTGCTGAGGCAACTGCACGTATCTCTCGTCTGGAAGGCATGGAAGGTCATGCAAGGAC
>WTHY01000070.1:5601-18441 GCA_011522945.1 Alphaproteobacteria bacterium | reverse complement strand
GGAGATGTGTATAAGAGACAGCAATAGGCCGCAAAGGCCTCCCATGATTCTGCATCATCACCACCGGCAAGCCCAAGTGAACCAATATGAAATATTGTTGCATCTACAGGCAATTGTGATTTCAGCATGTCTGATGTGACATGACGCTCGGCAGTGCCTTCACGGTAAAAACTATAGGTTGGAATCCCATCAGCAAGAGAGACAACAGCCATAGAACTTGGTGCTGTGTGACGTTCAGATGCCAGCGTAACATGCGACTCTGTAAGCCTATTTGCTAATAACTCACCAGAGGAATCTGTTGAAATAGGTGTTAAATATGAGACTGGAAAACCCTGCCTGCCAGCAGCCATAGCGACATTAAACGGAGACCCGCCAGGATTGGCTGAATAGAGGGGCAATCCATCCTCCATCCCTATTTGCACAAGATCAATTAGATTTTCACCACCAACAACCAGCATCTTCTAGCCTACTCCAAATTAAGATCTGTTCAGGGCTTGCGCAAATGACTCTATAGCCGCATCACTATTCGGATCGGATAGCAGAGCATCTGCAACTTCAGGCGCGATAGTAAACATATCGTGCCCATCTGAGGCAAGCTCTAACATCTGATCAACCGACCTGATTGACGCTATGAGAATTTGACAAGGCGTCTCAGAGGTCTGACTAATCGCGCGCATTTGCCGTAAATGTGCCGCAGCATCAATATCAGCTTCAATCATGCGCCCATAATAAGGCGCGATATAAGCAGCACCGAGCGCCTGAGCGACAAACATTTGTTTGGCGTGATAACAAGCAGTCATGAGCACAGGAAAGCCAGCTGCCTGTATCTGCGGCGCGAGTTGGATGCCAGCCGGATTAAGAGGTATTTTAACGATGATCTGTATCTGCGCAGATGCTTTGGCTTTTGTCAGCACCTCTACAAAGCTGAAGGCTGTGTCATCCATGGCTGGAAGTTGGATATGTAGTTCACGAAGACCAAATGCATCTGCTCTCGTAATCACATCTTGCCATGCAATCTCATTATATTTATGGCCTGCACGCGCGGACAATAGCGGATTGGTTGTAATGCCATAGAACAGTCCCATGGGCAGCAGCCTGTCCCATGCGGAAAAATCAAAACTATCTAAATAGAGCCTCAAAATACCAACCTTTTTGCGCTTACAGATAGAGTGTATCCTAAAGCCATTACTTCAGAGACTCAAAGCTCCTTATTTGCCTACTCTCCAATACGAGAGCTTAACAGCAAACTAGTCTCTGTTTCCGTAATACCCGCAATTTGGCGTAATTTTGAGATAGCTCTGTCAAATTCCTCGAGTGTCTGTGTTTGAATCTCAGCAGCCAGATCCCACTTACCATTTGTAGTGTGCAACCGTGTCAATTCAGGCATTTCGATCATTTTTGCAATAGCAGCCTCTTCTTTATTTGCTTCAGCATTAATCAAAATCCAGCCAGAAATTTTATGTCGAAATTCCTCAGACCCAAGCTTGACGGTATAGCCTTTGATGACTCCACTTTCCTCGAGCTTTTTTATGTGAGAATCGATTGTGATACGAGATGCATTCAACTCAAAGGACATTTGCGTCACAGACATACGAGCATTTCGCTTTAACAACGCAACCAAGCGCAGATCTAAATCATTCATAGCTACCACTCATAAAAAGCTAAAAATTCTATGAAACTAATATGATACAAATTCTCTAAAATTTCATCCTAAATTTACAGAATTTATAAATTCTCATACAAATTGACTAATGCAAAATGTCTAGCGTGATGACAATTCCAGGTAAAATCTTGGAAAATACGGGTAAAGCACAGCTAAAGCTCACTTAGAACCAACCTAGGACCAAGGTAATGTAAACTGTCATAATAGACCCTAATAGACTCTTAAGCTAAAAATGGCTTGCGATATGCATAGCAAACAGATGATAGTCTCGTGCAGATCTATCTTCTGAAAGCCTCCCACAGAGATATTGTCTCGCTTTTCCCAGTCATTTAAGCAGGTCTGGCTACCACATGTCACAAATTTCAACCGAGACCAGACCCTTCCAAAAAGCACCTGTGCATCTTCTCGGCATCAGTCAAATCATTGCCTATGGGCTACTTTTCTATGCCTTTGCGCCATTGAAGATATATCTAGCGTCTGCCACCGGCCTGAACCAGTCCTTCATCCTGACGATTTTGAGTGCCTCTCTGATATTACAGGCAATACTCATGCCGATTATCGGTAGCTGGTGTGACCGAATTGGCGCCCTGCATATTATGCGTTTTGGATTTTTTATCGGAGCTGCTGGCATATTTGGGTTGGGATTGGTCGCAATGCCATTTTTTCAGCATTGGATGTTCTTATGTGCCTGCTTTATGCTCATTGGCATTGGCCTTGCTATGTCTACATATGAGATGGCCTTTAGTGCAGCTGTGCAACTTAATGAGCCAAAATCGCGCCGTAATATTTCTTTCATCACATTTTATGGCGGCGTGGCGAGCTCTTTAAGCTGGATGTCTATTCATCCCTTGCTTTCTTATTTTGGCTTATTTGCCGCTTGCAGTGTTATTGCACTCATACTCACAATCACAGGAATAGTATTCCGACAGGCCGCCAACAAATATCAGGCACGCACTAGCAAGGCCGCCATAGCGCAGCCAAAAACGCCCTTTTCATGGTCAGCTTTGACAAACACCGAAAAAGGCGCCCTTATCCTGCTCGCCTGTTCTGGCGCTTCAGAATATATCCTCTTCGCAGCAACGACCCTGCTATGGATTAGCTGGTTTGAATTGAAATTCGATAATCTGGCCTTAGCTGTCATTCTTGCGAGTACCTATGGGCCGTTTCAAACCGTTGGCAGGCTGATCGAGATGGTCCTTGGGCATAAATATGATGCTAGGCTGACAGGGCTTATTGCCTGTCTATTTGTTCCCTGTGCCTTGTTATGTCTACTCGCAGATACACTTTACATGAGCTTTCTCGGCATGGTGCTGTTTGGGATGGGCCACGGCGTTTTGACAGTATCTTATGGATTTATCACCAACCTGTATTTTCGTGCTGAAATTTACGGACGGGCAAAAGCCATTACAGCAACACCGCGCGTCATTGGCGCTGCGTTAGGACCGTCCATTGGCGGTATTTTATTCGCAATTGATACAAATCTATTTATTGGCGCAATGGTCTGTCTTTCATTACTAGCAACCATTTTCTTTGCAAGTTTGCTGTTCTTAACGCCAACAAACAAGGTGCATATCACAAAAGACAGCGCCGCAAAATCTTAGCTAATTAGCGCCCCAGACGGCCCTGATATCGCATGATATTCTTGGAATTGCAGAACACCTTCATAGCCAAAATTTCGGCCAATACCAGATTGCTTAACACCGCCGAAAGGAGACAGCCCATCCATAGCCGCAGGGCCATGTGCATTAATATGGGTAAAGCCTGCCTCTACTTGCCGGGCAAGAGATTCAGCACGCGCAATATCACCACTCCAGATAGATGAGTTTAGCCCATATTCACTGTCATTTGCCATGAACAGAGCTTCATCATCACTATCAAAAGGCAGGATTGGCAGAATGGGCCCAAACTGTTCTTCACGTACCACTGCCAGCGCAGGGTCAGCATGAATTACCAGCGAGGGCTGCAGAAAATACCCTGTTTCAAACATTGTCTGATCGGCAATCTGACCAAAATAGCGAATATCTGCGCCAGCATCTTTGGCTGCATTCGTCAACGCTTCAACACGTGCTTTCTGACGCTGGTTATTCATCGGCCCCATAGTGGTGCCCTCAACCAGCCCATCACCAATAACCTGACGGTCAAGCATATCCGAGAGACCTGAGACAACATCATCAAAGACAGACTGATGTACATATAGCCGCTTCAATGCCATACAGATCTGGCCTGTTGTCATAAATGCGCCCATATACAGCCTCTGGAAAAAACCGTCATCCAAGACAATATCGTCTAGGACAATGCCAGCATCATTTCCGCCTAGCTCGAGGGTGACAGGGGTAATTGTTTTAGCTGCAGACTGCATGACTGTCTGGCCAACAGGGATAGACCCTGTGAAATTGACCTGACGAACATCTTTATGTTCGATAAGAGTCGGTCCGATTTTTGTGCCATCACCTGTAATTAAATTGACTACGCCGGGTGGCAATAAAGCTGCAAGTTTCATAATGCTTAATGCAGGGGCTAGGGATGCAAATTCAGACAATTTGATAATGACTGTATTCCCTGCCAATAAGGCTTGCGGCAATTTTGACCCAAGAATAGCCAAGGGCCAGTTCCAGGGCACGATAAGTGTTGTCACACCTCTTGCATGACGTGCCACAATTGTATCAAAGCGCGGGCCCGCGATTTTTTCTTCTGCATCCACCCGTGCCGCAAATCCGGCCACCTGACGAAATCTGTCAGCTAAGCGCTCTATTTCTAAAGTAGCCTCAAATCGTATCTTGCCATGTTCGCGCACAAATAAGGCAATACGAGACTGCATTTCTTCTGCATCAGCATTTAGCTCGTCAGCAATCTTTGTGAGATAAGCCGCACGCTCAGCCATAGATAAGCGCGACCAAGCAGGAAACGCAGCTTTTGCAGCAGCAATAGCCGCCTCACAATCAGAAGGGCTTGCCTCTGCTGACCGCCCAACCAGTTCATCAGGGCGCGCTGGATTAACAATATCATAAAAGGCACCGGTGCTAGCTGCCTCGGCTACGCCATTAATAAAGAGCGGCGTTTCGATTGGATTTGACATAGCGTCCCTCACAGTAAAAGAGCCTGATAAGCCTATCTTGTCTTTATCCTCCTGAAAACAGCGAATCTAAATGGCGCTTCATATAAATTCAGAGATGACACACAGGCAAATATATCTTGGCCAAAAGCTATGATAGTGTGCTCTATAGTGGCTAATCTATGATATATGTCTTTCTGCTCAAAATATGTGAAACATTGCAGGTGATTAGGAGGCAAAATCATGCGTCTAAATCAACAACGTGTCTTTGAAATATTAAGCAAACATAATGGCGATGACCCGGCAAGTAAGCTATGTGACAGGCTACTTGCTATGATGATTATTCTGAATTTATTCGCTATTCTGCTGGAATCTGTGCCTGAAATTGGTGCGTCCTTTGCCAATGCCTTTCTCTTCTTTGAAATTATTTCTGTTGGGATATTTACCGTCGAATATAGCCTGCGTATATGGTCAGCAGCTGCGAATACAGCAAAGCCAGACCGCACAAGCTGGCAAATGCGACGAGACTATATTTTCAGTTTTACAGGCGTGATCGACCTGCTCTCTATATTGCCAAGTCTGCTATCAGCATTTGTGGGGCCTCTTGATTTACGCTGGGTTCGTGTCTTACGCCTAGTACGTCTTCTGAAATTCTCACATTATTCGCCTGCGCTTGAGGATCTTACAACCGCTGTAAAAGAAGAGAAGCGATCATTCAGCGCTGCTTTATATCTGTTTTTAATTGCCTTATTTACCTCCAGCGCCTTGATGTATATTGCTGAAAACCCATCTCAGCCTGACGTATTTTCCTCCATTCCTGAGACTATGTGGTGGTCTATCATCACACTTACCACAGTTGGATATGGGGATGTGTCTCCTGTCACGCCCCTAGGAAAAATTATCGGTGCCTTCACAGCTCTCATGGGTGTCTGTGTGGTAGCACTTCTCACAGCCATTGTAGCAACAGCTTTTGCCAATCAGACATCAGATCGCAAAGAAATGCTCGAAGCTGAAATCAGCCTTGCCTTATCAGATGGTATTATAACGGCCATTGAGCTTAGAAAAATTCGCAAACTGCAAAAAGAACTCAACCTGTCTGATGATTATGTTGAAGCGCTCATCCAAGTTATGAAAGAAAAGCGACGCTAGCAAAAAGCCCCTAACCTTACTAATTGCCTATCTGATGATAAGCTACAGGAGGCGGCATTATAAGCAATATTTAGACTGGGAGTGCGCCTAGAATAATGTCAGCTGACCGCTTGCGCGAGACTGACTATTTTTTGAATCTGTTTTGCGCATCATGCGTTGTGGCGGGCGATTGCGGCTACCTAATTTCTGATAGACCTTTGCAGCAAGCTTTTTGAAGTCCTTTTGATTGCGCGCTTCAGCCAGCCGTAATTTGGCCTGCTTGATAGCTCTGCTATTATCAACAATAGGGAGTGGATAGATAATATTTCGGTTTAACCCGTCAGGCTCACTGGATTGTAGGCCATACTGAACACGCATACCATCAGACATGCGATGTGGTTCATGTATCCAATCGGTCGGCACCCGTGCCAGTTCCGGCACATATTGCCTGATAAAGGTGCCAGTCTCATCATGATCATAAGATTGTTTGATAGGGTTATAAATGCGAATGGTATTTATGCCTGTCACACCAGATTGCATCTGAAATTGGCTATAATGAATTCCAGGTTCAAAATCTGTAAAAAGGCGTGCCATATGTGGTGCTGTTATCCGCCAATCAAGCCAAAGATGGTAACTGGCAAAACTCACAAGCATGGCCCGCATGCGAAAGGGGGCCCAGCCTGTCTGCTGCAAACATCGCATACAGGCATCTACAATTGGATAGCCTGTATAGCCGGTCTCCCAGGCTTGCATATATTCAGCATTATGATGGTCGCGCCGCAAATCATCAAAAAGTGGGTGCATCGCCGCAAATTCTATCTCTGGCTGATCCTCAAGTTTTTGCATAAAATGGCTCCGCCAGGACAGCCTTGTTAAAACAGCTCTTATACCGCGCTTTTTATATGCAGACAGCCTATCTGAATGTGCCTTCAAATAGCTCTGGCATTTTTGTATCACCTCTTTTTCAGATAAACACCCCCAAGCCAAATGCGGTGATAAGCGGCTACTGCCTTCAGGTCCAAAGACAGGAGAGGAGATGGATTTTAAATAGCGGTCAGCTCTGTGGTTTAAAAATGACTCTAGAACAGACAGGCCGGCTTTGCGTCCTCCCTGCTGAGCCTCACCACCAACATGATGCTTAATGATAGGGCTATCAGGCGGCGGAATATCTCCGAGCATGATGTTGGGAATAGAGGGCAAATAGCTTGGCGCTTCAAGACAAGGTGTTGATAGTCTAGCGCGCCGCAATTTTGCCCAACCATCTCGATGTGGCAGTCGGCGTACAACACCGCCCCCTGGCACTTCGATAAAGCGAATCCCCTGTGCCTTGCAGATATCAAGCACATCTTTATCGCGTGTAAAACTCCAACCATTTCCGGTCTCTTCATGCGCATAAATTGCTTCGATCTCAAAGCTGGTCGCAAACTCTGAAACAACTGTTTCAACAGCAGCTGTACGCACCACTAACGGCTGACCCAGAGTTGCCAGGCTTGCGCGCAAATCTATCAGACTATCACGCACAAACCGCCAGTGCCTGTCAGAGGCGGTGTGATGTGACCAAAGCTCTGGCTCTACAATATATAGAGGTAAAATCGGCAACCCAGCGCCGACAGCCATCTGTAATGCAGCATGATCTACGATACGTAAATCACGTTTGAACCACACTATAGAGATACGCTTTTTACCCATAGAACCGCACGTCAAATGAAATTACTTGTGCCTTTTGAAATAAGGGAAGCCAACAGCATTTCAACAGCGTGAAATGCTTTCTTGTGGAAAAGCAAACCAACCAGATCAGACCGGCGTACATGATGTTAGACGCAGTAATTACATCGCCAGAATATTGCTGCCATAAACATAAACTTATCCCCATGACCGGCAAGAGGAGCCTTTACATATGAAAGCTGTTTTATTTGGGTCTATTGGTGTTTTAGCTGAAACATCTGAACTGCAACGGCGCGCCTATAATGCTGCTCTTGATGCACTCGGTATTGAGCTGCAGTGGAATATCGCAACCTATTGCGCCCATATTAATACTGTCGGTGGCAAAAACAGACTTGCTTCAGTGCTGCCGAAAAATATATCTGCATCATTGCTAACAGACATTCATGAACTGAAACAAAAACTGTTTTTAAACCTGTTGGCTGATGCTGATATCACACCACGCCCAGGCATCCTTGAAGCCCTTAGGCATTGTAAAGAAATTGGCTTAAAAACTGGGCTTATCACCACAACAACACAAATGCAGCTAGAGGGTATTTTTACCGCTCTGTCTCAACATCTGGACCCATCAGATTTTGATATCATCACGAATAAGTCAGATGTGATTGCTGAAAAGCCATCATCTGACATTTACACACATGCCTTGTCGATGCTGAATCTATCAGCTAGCGATGCCGTGGCGATTGAAGATACGGAAATGAATCAAGTTGCAGCCTCTAAAGCAGGCATCACCTGTTATTTGCTAGCAGGCAACTATGCAACCATCCGAGATGGCGCACATCAAATCTTTAGCGCTGAGCAGATATTTGAAAATACGGCGTCGTCCCAAAAGGCTTGGGCAAAAGGCGCTGCCTAACCTTGAAATATTATGCGATAGGAAAAGGATACCCCTTATCTTTTTCCTATCTTTTCACGATACCGAAACGGCTTTATCCAAACCAATTATCTTATCATACATATGTCGGAGCAGTTAGTTTTGGCTACCGCACCCTATCCACGCACAAGCTTCCCTTCTGGATCATACGGGCTTGGGTCAATAACTGTTGCAGCCACTGGCAGGCCAAGCACATCAACCTGCAACTGAGTGCCAACGCTTGCCATATCTGGATCGACAAACCCATAGGCTAGGTTTTTATGAACGCGATATCCCCATCCAGCAGACGTAACAGTCCCAACGAGCTTATCGCCTGCATAGATAGAGGCACCACCATGTGAAGGTGCATCTGTACAATCTATTTCTAGTGTAACAAGTTGTTTGCGCGGACCATTTGCAATCATGGTTTCCAATGCAGCCTTACCAACAAAATCCTTGTCCATCTTAACGAACCTGTTAAGACCGGTTTCCAGCGGATTAAACTCAGTCAGCAGATCTGATTTCCAATGCAAATATCCCTTTTCAAGACGCATAGATTCTACAGCCTGAGATCCAAATAACGTTAGCCCATGTGCCTCACCTGCTTTTCGAAGCGCCAGATAACCTGCATATAATTGATTATTTGGCAGATGAATTTCATAGGCTTGCTCACCAGAAAAGCTGACAGACATAATCGTAGCAGGCGCAATGCCAATAAAGCCACGCCGGACCTGTAGCCAGCCAAAAGCCTCTGCAGAGCAATCAATTCTGGTGGTAGCTTGCAGAATCTCTCTTGCCTTCGGGCCTGCAAGCACGAGGATTGTATAGTCATTGGTGAGACTTTTCAGCTGAATAGACCCATCCTTTGGCAAATGCTGAGACAACCATTCAAAATCATGATATTCCGATGCTGCAGCTGACCCATACCATACGCACCTTTCAGCAATATTTGCGATGGTGGCCTCAGCTTTTACATTACCCTGATAATTTAGAAGATAGCCCAGACCAACCTTATTCGGCTTGCGTGATACAGCGCCGCAGAACAAGCCATCCAACCAGTCATGTATGCCTGTGCCGGTAATTTCAATCCGGTTAAACCCATTTACTTCTGTCAAGCCAGCACCTGTCTGGATAGACTTAACCTCCGCGCCCACCACGTCAAATGCCTCTGTGAAGCGGAAACTATGTGTTTCGTGAAACTCAGCTGAGGGCTTGAAATAATCGACACGTTCCCAGCCATTCACAACACCAAATTCTGCCCCTTCAGCAGCCAGAATTGGTGTCAAAGGTGTAGTTTTGATAGGTCTGCCCGCTGGCCGATGTTCATGCGGGAAGTGAAAGCGAAATTCATTCTGATAATCTTCAACGGCCTTTAGGGCCGTAAGCTCTACATTGCCATGACCTGTAAACCGCCTTGGGTCGAGGCACCATGTATCATAGCACGCTTCACCATGGACGATTTGCTGTGCCAAGAGCCAGCCATGGCCGCCACCTTCACCAACGCCGGCACGAAGGCCAATGATGCAATAAGCGTTTCGCTTGCCAGGGATTGGCCCCACAAGGGGTGTGCCATCAATCGTGTAGGTAATTGGTCCATTCACCACCGTATGAATACCAGCTTCCATCAATGCTGGCATGCGCGCAAAAGCCCCTTCCAACACATCTGTAATTCTATCTAAATCATCAGGACAGAGAGCATTGGTGAAATTCGGGTCAATGCCATCCATGCCCCAAACCTTACAATCCTGCTCATAAAAGCCAAGAAGCAGGCCCTGCTTTTCCTGACGGCAGTAATAATCTGAAATTGGGCAGCGCAATAGCGGCATTCTATGGCCAGCCGCTTCGATCTCGGGGATAGGCTCTGTCACAAAATATTGATGTTCCATAGACATGACAGGATGATGCACACCCATCATTGCGCCAATCTCATTTACCCGATAGCCACCGGCATTGATAACAACCTCACAATCAATATCGCCCTTATCTGTATGTACAGTCCAACTATCATCAGCATGCTGGGTCAGATTAACCACAGATGTATGTCGATATACCTCAGCGCCTGCTTTCCGGGCGCGGCGCGCCAGTGCCTGACATAATTGGGCAGGATCAATATCGCCATCAAGCGGGTCCCATAGACCTCCGACCAGATTTTCTGTTGATATGAGCGGGTGCCGGCGGGCGCATTCTTCTGCGTCAATCACCTCAAAATCAACACCCATACCACGTGCCATAGAGGCAAAATGCCGATAACCTTCCATCTGACGTTCGGTATTGGCAAGTCTGATACCACCATCTGCGTGATGATAATTTATCGGATAATCAGGATCCTCAGCGAGGTCTTTATATAGGGCGATAGAATGGCTTTTCAGTCCAACCATCGTTTGGTTCATACCAAAATTTGTGACCTGCGCTGCTGAATGCCATGTTGTGCCAGAGGTTAGCTCATCACGTTCAATCAAGGCTACATCTGACCAGCCTTCCTGCGTCAAATGATATAAGGTTGAACAGCCTGCAATGCCACCACCAATCACAACGGCCCGCACAGATGATTTCATGATGATACCCTCCCAAAACTTCGGACATCATCTAGACATTAACTGTTCTGAAATTCAATCCATATTCTCCGATTTTTCCATCAATTATCTATTTACGGCACTGAAGAAAACTGTCAGGTTTTTGCAGTTATTCTGAGCGGCTCTGGGTTTACAATATGAAACAACAAACAAGACGCAGCGGCGGGCGGGCCTCACGCCATGAACATCGCGCCAGCACAACCTCAACACCAAACCCAGCGCCGCCGGGTCAGATTGGGGGATTATACAAACCCTTAACCCCAGCAGATATTGATAGGCTTATCACAGCGGCGTTTACATTACTCGAAACGCTAGGCATGGGTGAGGTCCCAGATGGACTTGCAAATCTATTCATTGCAAAAGGCGCCACAAGACGACCAGATGGCCGCATTATATTTCCACGCTCGCTAACAGAAGACATCATCGCTATGGCACCGCGTCGGTTCACGCTGCATGGACGTGATGACCACCGCTCCATCGAAATTGGCGGTGACACAGTCCATTTTGGCACAGGCGGGGCTGCTGTTCAGACACTAGACCTCGATAGCGGAGATTATCGTCCATCTACGCTTCAAGATTTATATGATTTCACAAGACTGCAAGACCGGCTGAATAATGTAAGCTGGTTCACAAGATGCTGTGTAGCGACAGATGTGCCTGACAATTTTGATTTGGATGTAAATACAGTTTACGCCCTTCTGCGTGGTACAACAAAGCCTGTTGCCACATCCTTTACTTTGGCTGAACATGTTGCCCCTATCGTCAAGATGCTAGATATCGCAGAAGGTGGTGAGGGTGCATTTTCCAAACGCCCCTATGTAAAGGCACATATCAGCCCTGTTATATCACCACTTCGTTTTGGAGAAGATGCTGTTGATGTTACATTTGCATGTATCCGTCACAATATCCCCATATCCTGCATCACCGCAGCACAATCAGGTGCCACAGCACCTGCGACCCTCGCTGGTTTCTTGGTACAATCGCTTGCTGAAACACTCGCTAGCTTGATCATGGTGAATGTGATTAGCCCTGGATATCCAATGGTATTTTCAAATTGGCCTTTGGTCATAGACCTACGCACAGGTGCCTTTTCTGGTGGTGGCGGCGAAACAGCCATTTTAAATGCGGCATCTGCCCAATTGAGCAATGCCCTTGGCCTGCCATCTGGTGTTGCCTCCTCAATGACAGATGCGAAATCTATAGATGCGCAATATGGTGTCGAGAAGGGGGTGACAGCACTCGCCGCGGCATTAGCAGGTGGCAATTTAATTTATGAGAGCTCTGGCATGACAGCAGCGCTACTTGGCGCCTCATTTGAGAGTTTTCTGATTGATGATGAAATGCATAGCGCCATTTACCGCACGTTGCGCGGCGTGGAAGTCAGTGATGAGACGATCGGGCTACAGGCTATTGAAGAGGCTGTTTTAGGTGATGGTCATTTCCTAGGACATAGCCAGACCATGGCAGCGATGGAACGTGATTATGTCTATCCGGACCTCGCTGATAGAAATCCGCCTATCAGTTGGTCAGAAGGCGGCAGACAGGATATCTGGGCACGCGCTAATCAACGGGCGAAGACTATGCTTCTGGAACCAGATCCAGGATATCTGTCAAAGGCAGCAGACGAGGCTATCAGAGAGAAATTCAATATCCTGCTGTAATTTTACCCACTCGGCTAGCACGCCGCCAGCTTAGTGACATCAAGAACATCCCAGCAGGCCCCCATGGTGTGATAATCAACTTTGCCAGCAGGCGATTTCCACGGCTCTACCCAGCTACCATCCTGGTTGACGATGCGGTACCAGGCGCCATGGTTATGGTCCACAAGATGGTCCCATGAAAAAGCCCA
>WTHY01000070.1:0-5501 GCA_011522945.1 Alphaproteobacteria bacterium | reverse complement strand
ACCTGATGTCCTGGCTGAAATCCCCATGGTTTGAATAAATCATCTGGCTTATCAATATTATACTGCCAGTCTTGCTGCCAATTTGTATCATAATGCTCCCAAATCTGACCGTCAGCAGCACGTGCTAATATGACACAAAATTGTTTAGCGACGAGCTCGGCACGCTCTAGATACAGGGGCTCTTTTGTTGTCTCATAGGCAGCTATCAAGGCTTCAACCGTGTGCATATTGGCATTTTGGCCTCGATACAGGTCACATACCGTGAGGCTGTCATCATATTCATCAGCATAGGCATTATGTTCTGGCTCCCAGAAATACCGCTCCATAAAATCCCAAATTTTGCCAATCGTTTCAGAGGCACCTGCTATGTTAAGCCGCGCTGCATAGGCCGCTGCTAGCATTACAAACGCATGGCCATAAGCCATCGCTCTCCCATCTTCAATCCTATCTGCATTCCGCTGCCAGATATAATGGCCATCAGCTTGCAAATGATGTGTCTGTAGATAGGCAAAGCCATGCTCTGCCCAAACCTTATAATGGTCACGCCCCGTCCTCTGATAGGCATTTACATAATTAAAGACAAACCGTGTTGAGCTAACGAGATGCCGTGTTTCTGCATCATAAATACTGCCATCATCTTTGAAATGCTGAAAAAAACCGCCAGCCTCGTCAAATACATTTGGCTCATAAAAGCTGAGAATACTCTCCACATGACTCGATAGGAAAGTTTCAGATTCGAAATCTGGGTAGTTCATCTTAAATTCCTCAACACAAAAATACAGCTCAGCCTGCGTAATTACATAGCCTTTCTCTAGGCTCAGAGCAAAAAATACGCCGCTATGTGAAATTATAAAATAAAACCTATTGATTCCGAAAGCGCTTTCGGAATAACGTTTAAGTCTATGAGGGGGAAGATGCTTTATGCCACGCGTAACGCTAAAATCATTAGCGAGCGAGCTCGGTTTGACGGAAGCTACGGTTTCGCGTGCCTTAAATAATTATTCAGATATCAGTGAAGCCACGCGTATGCGGGTTCAAGATATGGCGAAGGCGCATGGTTATGCGCCAAACCCGCTTGCTAGAGGCCTTGCCAGAGGTGTGGCCGAGGCTGTTGCTTATATTATGCCAGCGAGCGTTGGTGGCATTTCCGAGCCTTTTGTGGCGCAATTGCTTCAGGGTCTGGGAGAATCACTTTCAAAGCGTAAATGGGATCTTGTTGTTGTCCAAACACCAACAGCTGAAGAAGAAGCTGACGTAATTGCCCGTCTTGCACGTACAGGCAAGGTGAGCGGCGTTGTTCTGTCTCGCCCCTATAAAATCGACCAGCGCATTTCTTTATTACAAGCTGCAAAATTGCCTTTCGTTGTTCATGGCAGATCAAAAGATTCCGCAGATTATGCTTGGTATGATGTTGATAATACCAAGGCATTCATTGAAATTATTGACCATCTTGTCTCTCTTGGTCATCGCCGCATTGGGTTCATAGGGGCCCCAAGCTACTATAATTTTGCACAGCAACGTCTGGACGGGTTCAAATCTGGCATGAAGGCCAATGGGCTAGCTCCTGATGAACAGCTTATTGAATTTTGTGAGATGACAGATGCAGGTGGCGCAAACGCAGCTGCTGTTATGTTGGCCGCAGATGACGCGCCAACAGCGATTGTATGTGCAACAGATATGCAGGCAATTGGTGCAATAGAGGCTATTCGCGCCCGCAGCCTCACACCAGGAAAAGATATTTCAGTTATTGGCTATGACGGTCTGTCTATAGGCAAGCATTGCAACCCACCCCTGACGACAATGGCACAGCCACTTGTCCATTCAGGGCGCATTTTAGGGGATATGCTGCTTGCTGTCATTGATGGGGCAGACCCGAAAAGCCTTCAAGAACTCCGCAGTGCCGAGCTGGTGCGGCGGATGAGTGATGGTCCAAATAGGGCCCTCACGGCACCAACCATGAGTAAGGGAGAAACTTCATGAAAAAACTAGCAGTACTTAGTGCTGGTCTCCTCCTATCTGCATCAATGATGGGTAATGCGTTAGCAGACACTATCACAATGTGGACAATGGAAGAGCAGCCAGACCGTATGGCTCGGCAGGAAAAAATTGCTGCTGCCTTTAATGCAGCCACTGGTCACACAGTGAAAATTGTTCCTGTAACAGAAAAAGACATTGCAACACGTGCAACAGCTGCTTTTGCTGCAGGTGAATTGCCTGATGTTCTGAACCACACAGTTCAGCATTTGCTGCCATTTGCTTCAGCTGGCATTCTTGACACAGCTGCAGCTGACGAAGCCGTAAATGACCTAGGTGTTGGCAGCTTTGCCTCTGGCGCTATCAAGATGGCAAGCTCAGACGGTGAAATCGTATCTGTCCCAACAGATGGTTGGACACAGCTTGTTGTGTATCGTAAGGACCTTTTTGAGGCAGCTGGTCTTGCAGCCCCTCAGTCATTCGGTGATATTGAAGCTGCGATTGCAAAGCTGCATAATCCACCATCAGTCTATGGTTTTGTTGCTGCAACAAAGATTGACGAAACTTACATGATGCAGCTGATTGAGCATATTTCACTAGCAGCTGGCTATTCACCAGTAAATGCTGATGGCTCTATCAATGAGGATACATCAAAGCTGAAAGAAGTTCTGTCTTTCTATAAGACAATTGGTGATGCCTCTCCAGATGGCGATCTGTTCTGGAAGCAGTCTCGTGAATTGTACCTAGGCGGTCAGGCAGCTATGATCATCTGGTCACCATCATTGCTTGATGAACTTGGTGGTCTGCGTGACTCAGCACCAGTGACAATTACTGATGACCCAACAACAAAAGAACTGGCACGTAAGACTGGCTTTGTGACTGTCTTCTCTGGCCCAGGCAACCCAGATGGCGCTGCTTATGCAGATACACGTTATCTTGGTATTACAGCTGATGCGAATACAGATGTAGCATCAGAGTTCGTAAAATTTGTTGTATCTGAAGGCTATGGCGATTGGCTAGGTATGGCACCAGAAGGCAAGTTCCCTGTACGTAAAGGCCCTTCAGCTGGCAGCAATGCTTATGAAGCACTTTGGGCAGGCCTGCCAACAGGTGTTGACCGTAAAGAGCCTCTTGGCAACATCTACCCAGATGCAGTTATCTCAGACATCGTAGCTGGCCTGTCAGTTGGCGATCGTTGGGGTGTAGCTGACGGTCAGCTTGAGAAGGCATCACAAATCGTGAATTCTCGCGTGATGTCTCAGGTGATCCGCAAATATATCGATGGCGAAATCTCACTAGATGCCGCTGCTGACGAAATCGTTGCAAAGCACAAGGCACTTTAAGCAATAACCAAATACGGAATGCATTCCGCTTGTCAGGCGGCTAAAAGGTCGCCTGACTCCCTTCTTTAAAGTTTTTGACACAGCAAAATAAGTTACCTCAAGACGTCAGGCCTATGTCTCAACAAATCGATCTACAGCAAACAGGGCACACAGAGCCTCCGAAAAAGGCAGGGGCGCTTGCAAAGCGCGAAATGGGCTTGGCCTATATGATGCTTTTACCAACCTTCTTTATGGTTTTAAGTATCGTATTACTGCCACTTCTAGCCAACTTCTGGATAAGTTTTAAGCCTGTTGAATTGGGAGATTTACGGGCTGCACGGCCAATGGCGAATGAACAAGTCAAGCCAAAGCCATCTGAGGCTGGTCAAGAGGTCACCATTCGATATCGTATTCGAAATTCCTCGAAAAAAGATGCGCTTGGCTCTGTAGTCTTCACAGATACATTGCCAGACGGACTAAATATTACATCACTCCATGAAGGCTGTAGAGTAAATGCCAATAATCTTACTTGTGATATAGGCAAAATTGACGCTGGCAAAAAGCTTGATATGAAGATGCCGGCTACCGTCACCCAAACCTATCTTGATAATGGCATACGTGCCCGCAGCTCAAAGCCGGAATTCACCTATACAACCACAAATATTCTGACAAATTTTGAATTTAGCCTGGTGAATTTCCAGAAGATTTTCTCCGCGCCGGAATTTTGGCAAGTCTTGCGTGTATCCCTCTATTACACAATTTTCGGCACTGCTGGCGCCCTCATCTTAGGGTTGTTTGCCGCACAAATCTTAAATACCACTTTCAAGGGTAGAGCCGTTTTACGCGGCCTATTCCTATTTCCCTATGTTGCGCCAGTGATTGCAGTGGCTTTTGCCTGGGTTTTACTGCTTGATGCGGGGCTTGGCGGTACATTTAATGCCATGCTGCAGCAGATGGGTCTGACTGATGGGCCTGTAAATTTTCTTGGGAAACGCGCAGTTGATATTAATATTCTAGGCTTCACCTTTGCATTTCCGGTAGCGCTAACCACGGTCATCATCTTTGAGGCGTGGCGCTATTTCCCCCTATCCTTCCTGTTTATTTTGGCGCGCATGCAGTCAATTTCTTCAGAGATGTATGAAGCAGCTGAAATGGATGGGGCAACACCTCTACAGCAATTCTGGTATTTATCTATCCCGCAATTGCTTGGTATTTTATCAGTTTTATTCTTGCTGCGATTTATTTGGACCTTCAATAAATTCGACGATATTTTCCTGCTCACTGGCGGAGCAGCAGGCACGCGCACCTTAACAGTTGATGTCTATGAGCAAGCTTTTGCCATCTCAAATTTGGGTGCAGGCGCTGCCGTCGCTGTCGTTGTATTTTTTGTCCTACTCTTTTTTGCACTACTCTTCTTTAAATTCTCTCCTCAGGATGATGGCTAATGGAACAGTTCGTTAAACCCATTATGATGCCACTATCAGCCTTCATCATCGGTGGTATTTGGGGGGGATTATGGATGATATTATCTGGCATTCTGATGATGATGATTGGTGGTTTAATTTTCCTGCCGCCTGCTGGGTTGGCAGCTATCATTGGGGGCATCTTCTCACTGGTTTTGCTTTTCACAAAGGATGAAAGACGAACGATAAATCGTCTTAGTGTTTTTGGAATTTTGGCTGTCTTGTTGCTCATCACGCTCGGCCGAATGATACCTTTTGGCATCCCCCTCAGTGAAGCGCCCTACATTCAGCTTATAACCATGACATTATGGATTGGCCTGACAATGCTATCTATCCAGATGGGGTTGGCTGGCTTCACACCAATGGCTGTAAAACGGTATCTTTATGAAGTGCTTATTATCCGCCTATTGAAAGGTTTGGCTTTGGTGCTGTTCACTGTTTTTGTGGCACTGCCCTTTTATGTGATGGTCATGACAAGCCTGAAAAGTCAGCAATCCCTTTTGGCCAATCCATTAGATTTTTCTATCGATTTTTCGGTTGGGCCTGAGATATTATTCCGCTCCTATATTGAGCTATTTGTCGAATTTCAGTTTGGAACATTCCTGCTAAATTCCGCTATCGTTTCTGTGATCACTGTCATCATTACATTGGTATTTGCGATACCGGGCGCTTATGCAACAGCGCGACTGCGCTTCCCAGGCCAAGCGTTTCTATCGCGATCCATTCTGCTCATCTACATGGT
>WTHY01000180.1 GCA_011522945.1 Alphaproteobacteria bacterium | reverse complement strand
CATATATGTTTTATTGACTCTATCCACAAAGCTTCGATAGGTAACACGATTGGTTTGGCCGCATGAAAACGGATGCGCGCTTAGGGCAATCAAGTCTGCAAATATATCCTTGCTATATAAAAGGTTCGCGAGTAATTGAAGAAAACCTCCAACAGCAGATTGCAGGAGCGGCGCACCAGCTGAATCGTCGATGTCTATGTCATAGCGTCGCAATTCTGACTGCACCATTCGAGCCAGTTGCCTGTCGGCAGTCACAAGAATTGCAGTCTTATTTGGCACCTCTAGCGCCTCACGCATCAATAAGGCAATGACCTCTGCCTCTTGATTATCATCTTGTAATTCCATGCGTCGGAAGCCAGCAAGGTTCTCAGCTTTTTGAAGCGCCTTTGGCATAGATTTATTATCACGCCATTTATCTGTCTGACTTGCAGGGCGCATGACTTCTAACAGCAACTGTTGGCGCGCGGCTAGCTGAGGAGAATAGTCATCTGATACTGGCCATATTGAGACCTCGCCCGGTGAGATATCCAATCTTTGACAGGTGATTGATAAAGGGTGAAGTGGATGTACTTTATCACTTGCTATTGCCTGCCAATCATCATCAGAAATATCCGGCACTAATCCTGGGAAGACAACTTTTCCCTTAGGCAGGGTTGAAATGATTTTCATCATCTTTTGAGTTGCTGGCAAAGTGCCGGTAGAGCCAGCAAGAATAATAGGTGTTTGAGGCGGCCTCTCCTGCCAAATTTGGCCTTGCCTCTCCATCAAGGCTATACGACGTGCTACAGGGTCCATTACCCCTTCAGCTTCAAGAATTTGTGGCCAATAGCGCCATAAGATAGATAAAAACTGCGCGATATCTTGCCAATGTGCCGCTAATTCTTTTGGCCAAAGATCTTGCATATTTTGAATATCAAATTCAGAATTTTGCACTTGATCCAGCAATTGCAATAAAGCACGCGCCAAGGCAAAGGATTGCGCTTGTGTTGGTCGTTGGTTGTTGATGGGAAATAATTGCACCTGACGAGCAATAAGGCACAAACGACGCATTTCAGGTATAGCAGGCGCGAGAGACCCATCATCTGATGATAGAAAAGCATGAGCCAAGTCGGTATCGTAATCGTCCTCATCACCGATAGCACGTATTTTCGGCAATAATAGTGCTTGGCCTTCACTTTGCTGCAAAAAGGCAGCGGACAAAGCACGAGCGGCTCTTCGCGTTGGCAAAAATATTTGTGTTTGTGCAAGTTCTTGGGGCGATTCCATATTGGCCAATAGCCCTTTTGCTAGATCGCTGGCAAAGGGTCGGCCTGGTGGAATTGTGTAAAAGGAGGCGCTATGCATAGCCCCTATCATAAGGGTGATTCAGATTTGATTTCTATTAAAAAATGTTTCCGACTTTAATCTATATATTGTGCATCTAATCCAGCTTTGATTATAGCAGCATTTAAAATTTCACAAAATTTCTTATCTGCTGTGATGGTTGCTGTTCTGGCATTATTTTGCCCGAATGACCAATAGATATTTATGGCATTAACTGGCCAAAAAGCGCCCATTTTATCAGGCCATTCAATAAAATTTACCGCTTCATAAAAACTATCTTCGATACCTAATGCCAGCACGTCTTCTGGCTGTTCTAGGCGATAGAGATCCATGTGAATAATGGGTAGTCCAGAAGCCGTCTCGTAATGTTGCACAAGCGTAAAGGTCGGGCTTGGCACCTCAGTATCATCGCCACAAGCCGCACATATAACAAAACGAACAAATTCTGATTTACCAACGCCCAAAGGGCCATTCAACCCAATGACAAACCCTTCTTTCAGGCAAGATGCAAAACAGCCTGCCAGAGTTTTTGTCTCTGACAGGCTGTTGCATGAAATAGATAGAGTGGTGCGCAAAGGCAATGACTCCTAATAGCGATATTGCTCAGATTTAAATGGTCCTTGCTGTTCAACACCAATGTAATCAGCTTGGTCTTCACGCAATTTGGATAAGGTTGCTCCAACTTTTTCCAAGTGAAGCGCTGCCACTTTTTCATCTAGATGACGCGGCAATGTATAAACCTGATTGTCATATTTCTGGCCATCTTGCCATAATTCAATCTGTGCTAACACCTGATTAGTGAATGATGCTGACATCACAAATGATGGGTGACCTGTGGCACAGCCAAGATTGACCAAACGACCCTTTGCTAGCAGAATCATACGCTTGCCATCTGGGAATTCGACTTCATCCACCTGCGGCTTTACCTCGTGCCATTTCATATTTGATAGCGAGGCCACCTGAATTTCATTGTCAAAATGTCCGATATTACAAACAATCGCACGGTCTTTCATCTCGCGCATATGGTCGATTGTGATAACATCCTTATTACCTGTAGCTGTTACAAAGATGTCTGCTTTAGGCGCAGCTTGTTCCATTGTCACAACTTCATAACCTTCCATCGCGGCCTGAAGTGCACAAATTGGGTCTACCTCTGTTACCATAACACGCGCGCCACCTTGACGAAGAGATGCAGCAGAACCCTTACCAACGTCTCCATAACCAGCAACAACAGCGACCTTGCCAGCTAGCATAACGTCAGTTGCACGGCGGATACCATCAACCAACGATTCACGACAGCCATATAGATTATCAAATTTTGATTTTGTTACAGAATCATTCACATTGATTGCTGGGAAAGGTAGAAGACCTTTTTCAGCAAGCTGATACAACCGCAAGACACCAGTGGTTGTCTCTTCTGATACACCTGTGATGGCGTCGCGTTGCATCGTAAACCAGCCCGGGCTTGACGCTAGACGCTTTTGCATTTGCGCTTTCAGATATTCTTCTTCTTCAGAAGCAGGATGCTCAAGGATGGCTTCACCAGCCTCAGCGCGCGCACCTAGCAAAATATACATTGTTGCATCACCGCCATCATCTAGGATGATGTTAGATGGTTTTCCATCAGGCCAATCAAATGTGCGATCTACATATTCCCAATATTCTGCAAGAGTTTCACCCTTCTTCGCGAATACAGGAATGCCTGAGTCTGCAATAGCAGCGGCAGCCTGATCTTGTGTTGAGAAAATATTACAAGATGACCAGCGAATATCTGCGCCTAATTTAGCAAGCGTCTGAATCAGAACAGCTGTTTGAATTGTCATATGAAGACAACCAGTCAAACGAGCACCCTTTAGAGGTTGCTGTCCCTTATGCTCATCACGAAGCGCCATAAGACCTGGCATTTCACTCTCAGCAATCGAAATTTCTTTGTGACCCCAATCAGCAAGGCCAATATCTGTGATGATGTAATCTTGAGACATAACAACAATTCCTTTTTTAAAGATAGCCGGCAACAATAAAGCTACCTTTTTATTCCGTCGTGCTTTTAGCAGATTTTCTCGATAACAAAAAGAATATTTTCTTTTGGCAAATCGCCTGCACTGCACTCAAACTTACTGCGCTAGCTCTCGATGCACTAGTGATACATTATGCCCGTCTTTCGATAGCCATAATGCAAAACTTTTTGAAACAGCTACCGAGCGGTGCTTTCCACCAGTGCAACCAAAAGCGATGCGCACATATGGTCTTCCATCTTTACGTGCCCGCTCTAAAACTAGCTCACTGATTTTTTTTAATGGCTCAAAAAACATCTCAAACCCTTGGTCAGATGTTATATAATCCATCACAGATTTGTCTTCCCCTGTTTTTTCTCTTAATTCAGGTTCCCAATGAGGGTTGCGAAGAAATCTGACATCAAATACGTAATCTGCGTTATCAGGCACGCCATTTTTATAGGCAAAACTCATAAGCTCAACTGTTATCCCCTCTTCATCGCTGATTTGAAGCCCATCTAGCAGAGCTTGACGTAACGCAGTTGGGGAGATGGATGTTGTATCAATCGCCACATCAGCAAAAGGCACTATTTGCAACATCTGTTCTTGATCAAACAGAATGGCCTCTTCTATGACATTATTTTTGGCAAGGGGGTGTGTGCGGCGTGTTGATTGATAACGGCGCGCTAACTCATTACGCGATGCACTCAAGTGAATGACTTTTGCGGCATCATCAAATTTTGATTTTGAATTCTTAATTAGCCGTTCCAATGCCACCTTATCAAAACCAGATGTCCTAGCATCAATGCAAATAGCTAATTTACGACGTCCCGTTTCCACTTCAATTGCCACCAGTTGATCAACAAGTGCCATAGGAAGATTATCAACGGTGACATATCCTTCATCTTCAAGGATTTTCAGGGCCGTAGAATGCCCAGCTCCGGCCTGACCAGTAATAAGAATAAAAGATGGTAAATTTACTTCTGTCATACTAGTCCTTTGTTTTATCTGATTGCATCTCGCTTAACGGTAGCATCAAAATAAACCGCGCCCCACCTTTATTACGATTCTCAGCGCTGATCGTACCATTATGGGCGGTAGCTATTTGACGTGATATGGACAGGCCTAGCCCTGAATGATTTCCAAATGCTTCTGTTGAGGGGCGTTCAGTGTAAAATCTGTCAAAAATCGCATTCAACTTTGCTTCTGGTATACCTGGCCCATCATCCTCTATTGAAATAGAAACACTGCTTCTATCGACCTGTGCCTTTATCTGGATCTTACCACCGTCAGGGGAAAAGCTTATCGCATTATGAAGTATGTTGTCCAAAATTTGAGCAATGCGCCCAGGCAACATTCTAACCGGCACAATTTCTTTATCTGCTAGGCCGACGTATGAAATCGAGACATCATGGAATCTCTGTATAGACGCTGTGGCCCAATTATCAATAAATGGCACAATATCCATCGCCTCCGGCAATGTTTTGTGAAGTTCAACATCTATGCGACTTGCAAGTGAAATATCTGATATTAAGCGATCAAGCCTGCCAACATCTGCTAATATGATATCCATTAATTTCTTTTGCTGACTGGCATCTTCAATACGCGATACTGTCTCAACAGCTGAGCGCAGAGACGTTAGTGGGTTTTTAAGCTCATGAGACACGTCAGCTGCAAAACCAGCTGTTGCTTGAATGCGTCTTTGTAATTCATCCGTCATTTGGGTTAAGGCAGCAGATAACTCTCCAATTTCATCATTACGATCTGGCAAGCGCAGTAATGGAGCGCCATCATGACTGATGCGTAATGTATCTGCCGCTCTAGCAAGCTTCGTAATTGGTGTTGTTATTGATCGAGCGAGATAGATAGCAAGTGCTATTGTAATGAGTGTTATCATGCCGAATAATTGCAAGAAAAACCATTGCACTTGGCGTATTTCATTATCAATGCCACCACCGCTAGTCGTTAGCAGTAAAGCACCTCTTACCATTCTTACATCCTGAACAGGCACTGCCACAGACAGTACCATCTGACGTTCGCGGTTTAAAAATACGTTGCGCTGGACACCGCCGCGCAAAGCATTTTCGATATCGCCAAATTGTGCCGCTCTTCGTAAACGGCGCAACTCTCGCGTAGGTAGAGGCCTACTTGTATCAAATAAAGATGCGAGGCGGTTTAATGT
>WTHY01000022.1 GCA_011522945.1 Alphaproteobacteria bacterium | reverse complement strand
GGTTTGAATAATATGGGGAGTTGTCGCTTGGTTTGTCATAGCGGCGCCAGTTATTACGGCAATAGCCATAATGAAATTGCGGATGGTCTGTGTTTGTCCTAGATACCATGGTTACGAATTGATTCGAGATGAAATTATTATCATCATCAACAACGCCGAGATCTAGACGCACAGCAGTTCCGCCTGTCTCGCCACCACAATTCGCACGCACATCAATCACCGTTGTGCCTGTAAATTCCTTACTATCTATATTGGCTGTAATTTCCAAACTATCTGGGCCAAAATAGCCGCTTGGGGACATATAGGTGAGCGTATCAATCATTGCCCGGATATTGGTGATGCTACCTGTTAGCGTGACGAGGTCTGTCCCATTATCTGTCACAGATACATTGCTCATATTCGTAAAGCCGAGCGTTGCATCAGGCTGGTCTAATTCAAAGGTCAATGTTGCCGTTTCATTTAGATCTTCATTTGTCAGGAAGATGCCGGTAATAGTAGCAGCTAAGCCACTAGTCGCTGTCAAAGTTGGCGGCACATTCAGTGAAGCAGGCTCACATACAGCTCTATGTTTCGCGAGGTCAACTGTAACAACATCTGCCAAGACAACATCAGAATCATTATCTGTGCCACCCCATTCTACATAATAGCCACAAACATCATATTTTGCTGTGTGGTCTGTCAGAGCGGTATCACAGGTTTGATTTTCTACCATATCATTCCAGAGGCCATGCCCCCATTTGATACCAGCAATCTGCAGATAATCCTCACCGGCACAGCAATCATTTGGCTCTAACTCAGCCCAGTTTGTGAATCGTAATTCTCTCGATTCAGTCACATCTTTTGTAACAACTGTTTGCCTGAGGTCATTACTCAAACTTGTGTTCAAATCTACATATTGAACATTCCACTCATTTGCACCACCAGTACCAGGACCAACAGCAACATCCCCATCATCTGTGCCATCCTCAAAAATAGGATCGCCACCGCTTGTCTCACCTTGCCAGAAGCGAATGCCAGCCTCTGGCCCGTCAAGCCAGATCCATTTCCCTTCATTGCCTGAATCAGCCGCGCCAAGCCAGCCACGTGGCCAATTCCCATCTTCATCAAGGAAGCGATCAGCTAGGAAATCATTTTCAGCCTGACTTGTCACAGTGGCCAGATAGCCACGTTTGCCACAGAGCATATTACTATCTGCTGTTGCGGCTGTCCTGGCAGCATCAAAATCGTCGGCACGAGGAGACACAAATTCGTAATAGTGATATTCGCCATCTATTTCAAACGGTAGTTGGCCCACCCCAAACATGATATTTTTAAAGCTGGAATAAGAGGTTGAGGTAGGTTTGTAGGCAACATTCTGCATTGCCAACACCCAGTCATCTACCTCAAGACTGCTATTATCCGTCATCGAAAATGTGAGAACCCCGGTGTTTGACTGCCATCTGGCACGCATATCCAAATCTGCAAATGGGATATTGGAATATACAATGTCATCTCCATCAACAGTCCGTGTTGCATTCAGGACCACGAGAGAATCTGTCATATTATCATATTGCGTGGAAATCAGTGCAAAGGCGCGGTCAAGCATGCATGTTGTAGATGATGAAATTTCTAGCTCTGCTGCTGGTCTGCACAGATTTTCATTCTTAAAGGATCGTGACAAACCAACACGTTTTGTTGAGGCAGCTTCAACAACAGTCGGTTCGCGATCCTCTGCATCCTCATAACCAAAACTTAAGGACACATTGCTTGGCTCATCAGATACAGATGAGAAGAAGCCGTCTGTTGCCGGGACAAAAATATCATCGCTGGCCAGACGCCAATCATCACTGCTGCTATCAGGCGTGCAATTATCAGAACTTGCGTGATGCCATAGCTCAAAACGGCTATCATTATCCGAATCTCTGAAAGTCAGGGTTTCTGTAAGGGTTCGCTCATCTGTCGTAGCAAATTGTACAGCACCTGTCTGGAAACCATTTAAGGTCGCATTATCAAAGGGTGAGACAAGACTCGTTACTGTTGAATTGTCAGGCTCACTATCCAGCGAAACATGGTATTCTAAATTTGCGGTTGCGACAGAGGTGGTTTTTGATCGCGCTTCAAACAAAGCGTTCACATGAATATCTGTCAGGGCTGAATTCCAGATTTTTAAATCAGAAATCCCACCCTGAAAATTCAGGGAATTGGTATGTGATTGCGCGCCGAAGACCAAGCCGAAATTATCTGCATGGGAACTGCCCTCTGTCTGAAGGGTGTTTTGTGTCGCGCCACAGGCATCATTATAAGTGAAGGATAATTCCTGATTATCAACCCACATACGCAGGCCGCCACTATTTAATGTGGTTCCATCATAGCTCATCACAATATGATGCCAGCTATCATCTCTTAGATCTGGGAAGCTAGAGGGGATGATATTCGCACAGTTGAAGTCCATATGCGGAATGCCGGTATTTCTGAGCATGATTTGAAATAGACGCCGGTCAGCAGCACGTCCCCAACGTACCAAAGTTGTCTCAGAATTATGGTTTTCTGGCACATAGGCCCAGAGAGATACGGCTCGTGCGTCATTACCAGAGGGCGGGTTATAGCTTGCGGCACGCACAGATGTGCCGGAGCCGTCAAACCAATAGCCCGTTATGGATTCGGCTAGTGTCCGATTTAATTGTAAGCAGCTATTGCCCTCTCCATCTGAATCTAGAATATCTATATCATCAGCCCGGCCGAGGCGCGCGCGCACATAATCCTGTGCTAAAGCCACCTCAGCTTGCACATTGGCTGTGTTTATAACTTTGAGATTGGTCCGCTGGACATAATTGACTAGAGTAAAGATACCGATGGATATGACACCAAAAATGGCGACATATATTAAAAGCTCAATGAGGGTGAGGCCAGGTAGCTGGGTACCAAAGATTCGTTTATGAGGAAATTTATGCGGTTCACTGTCATTCATAAAGAAGAAGGATTTGCGTTGATTGCTGCTCTTAGCATCGTCGCTATCTTGTCTGTGTCGACAGTGCCTCTGCTGAACCTTGTCGCGCAGAATCAGAAAAAATCTGTAGAGCAACGTGTAACCTCACATTTATATCACGAAGCGCGTGAAAACCTTGAACTTGGTGTTTATTTAACAAAACTTTCTAATGGGACGCCAGACTATTTTTCAACCACTTACAGCACAGAAGAAGCCGATTTTGCAAATGCCTGCGAAAGGCGTGTGGATGTTGTAAGCCCGGCTGTTTTGCGTAATGGCACTTTGAGTATTGTCGATAATGGCTCCCATGGTCCCTTTACGCTGGAAAATAGCCGCGAGGCTGCGGTTTTTGTCGTGAATAAAGGTAAAGTTGATGATGCCCGCTTTGACAATTTCCTTGTAATTAGCTGTGCAAGATCAAGTTCTGGCAGTATGGGTCTGCTCTCAAGTGAGCTGTCATATTTGCGCGGGTCGTATTTTTCGCTAAATCTAAATCAATATTAACCGGTGCTACCGGCCTGACACTAGGTCAGGTCATCTTTGCGCCTGATGAACATGTAACTGAATGCATGTAAATGCGTGCTACAGGCTTGGGGCTGGGTCAGGACATCGTCTGGCTAGCTGAATATTGAGCTGGATAGTGGTCTGCTCATCAGCAGCACCATCATTGAAATCATAGGTTCTGTAGATGACGTCATCATTCGTGTCATTCACGGCACGGATATTCCAGCCATCAAGAGACGAGGTACTATTCAACGTCAGGCTCGGATTTGCGTCTACGATATAATCTTCAAGTTCCGGCAGATTGCTGGCGCTATAGCTTCCAGATGCCACGCGAAGCGGCACTACTAGCCCATCATGGTAGGTGCCCCAGGTCGGAGACATGGTGATTGTATTGCCACTGATAGTCGATGGATTATATTCAGTTTGATCATCAGCAAAGGTGTAAAGGTCACTATCACTATCCAAATCGCGATTATTTTCAAGGCCATCTAAGGTTACGTTGGCGTCTCCACCATCATTTGGCGCGTCGTCAAAAATAAAGAAGAGTGAAAAACGGTCAACAGTATAGCGGTCGCTTTCTTCATATACAAAGACAGTGATTTTATCCGCCTCATCTTGTGTCAGGCGCGTGGACGCATGGCGGAACTCCCCATCAGTTTCTACCGTGTTATTCTTGACACAAATTGATGTATTGTCATCTGAACTTCCATCAGCAAGATATCTGACGTTTTTGCTGGGGTTTGTACTATTGCTACAGAACCCATAATAGCCTTGAGGCACATCAGCATTCCAGATTGATACTGAGGTAATAAAATCAACCAGCTCAAAGGTGCCATTATCCATATAGCCAATATCAAACCGCACGGCTGTGCCATCTGTCTCACCACCACAATTTGGTTCGATATCAATCGATGTGAATTCGTTTAGTGAGGCTGCTCCAGAACGTGCACTGTAAGTAATATTGTCAGTGCCAAAATAGCCATCTGGAGAAATGTAGGTAAAGTTGTCCAGCGCTGCTCGCAAATCCAGAAGTGCACCAGATATGGTCACTGATGAAGTATTATCATCGGTTATAGTAATATTATCGGTATTATTAAATCGTATGCGGGCATCTGGCTGGCCGGCAGCCAGTGACAGAGACGCGTTTGTATTTGGTTCCAGCCCTGTTAAAGACACACCTGGGACTTCTCTTTCGATACCAGAAAAGGCTGTTAAGGTGTTCGGCGCGTTTAGGTCGAGCCCTGCAGTAATATTCGTTACGGGCTCAATAAGAGAGCTGTAAAACCGCCCGGGATTATCTTGATGATATGTCACGAAACGCGGGAACAGAATATGTGAGCCATTATCTGCTGCATTGCCGGCTGTGTTAGACAAGCATGTTGCATCTTCCACGGTAATGATAGAGGTGTCATTATCATCTGCATCAGTGATATTGTCAGACACAACACAACGGCCACCTGCGCCAACGATAGCAAAACTAATTTTTGCGCCAGCATTTACAACTTGATTAATATTTTGTGCCACATTCTGGCTGGCAGCTGTCTCTATACAATCAGCCTCGAATTGTATTTGGCTATTTGTAGTGTCCGCATCAGCTGTCAAAACGCATTTTGCGTCTAAACCATCATATCGATCTTCCATGCCAATTATGTTGGCAATCACATGCTGGTCTCCAGAGCTTAGATCATCTGGCAGCTCTGTGCTGGTAAAGGTCTGGGTATTTGACGTATCTACGATATCTCCATCCAGAAATTCATCATAGACATAGCTGGATACTGCCTCATCATATTCTCTTTCAGTCAGCGTAATGCGTGATTTGAATAAGGAGGTTTCAACTTGCGTCAAGGCTGAGAAAATCCCGATAGCCGCGACCGAAATGATTGTCAGTGCAATAAGTAATTCTACTAGAGATACGCCATCTGTCAGTGAGACACGCCTTTTCTGACAAGACTTATGCATATGCCTAAAAACCATAAAGTGTACCTTCTTATTCGCCTCGGCCTGCTATGAGATATGGTAGCAAAACTTTCATGTAATTGCGCTGGATCATGGCGGCCTGACCAATGAAAGTCAATTCATCCTAATGCCCATTTCATGCAGAAGAGGGGTAAATTGCCGCTGGCGCAGTTTTATCCAAATCCGGTCTAGTCAAAATGTCTGTTTTTCGCTAGGTTGCTGGCCATAAATCGGGTGTACCCCATATATACATATGCACAGCTACGTGCAGTTTAGTTTCGTGAGGCCATGAACATGAATATGGATAAAATCAGCATCGGTAAAAATATACCGCATGAAATCAATGTTGCTATTGAGATACCAGCAGGCTCTGCGCCTGTAAAATATGAAATTGACAAAGAGTCTGGTGCGCTTCTGGTTGACCGTTTTATCCATACACCAATGCATTATCCGGTAAATTATGGCTTTGTGCCACACACATTATCCGATGATGGTGATCCTATCGATGCTTGTGTGTTGACCCCAATGCCTATCGTGCATGGCTGTGTTATTGCAGCACGTCCTATTGGCGTCCTGATGATGGAAGATGAAAGCGGCCTTGATGAAAAGCTGCTATGCGTGCCAATTGATAAGCTGCACCCTTATTATAAGGATGTTAAGTCCACTGCCGATCTGCAGCCAATCGTGCTTGACCAAATTGCACATTTCTTTGAGCGCTACAAAGATTTGGAGAGTGGCAAATGGGTGAAGGTGCAAGGCTGGGAAGGCCCTGAGAAGGCGTTTGAAATGATTGAAGCTGCTGTTGAGCGTGCGAAATCTTAAACTTAGTTTAAAGCTAAATCCTGTTTCAAATCTACTTAGTGTAGCGGATATGTGTCTAAAACATGACAAATAAAGATCCACGCTATCTAGATGGTGTTGCTGCGCGCGCAGAGATATTGCAAGATGTGCGCGCACGCATAGCGTCAGCAAAAGTGCCTATTGGTAAGCTTGTATCAATTTCCATAGGCGATGTGGATGAAATCTCAGTCTATATTCGTGGTCAGGCACGTGCAGCTGAACAGGTGGGTATTCCCTTCATTCAGGAATATTGGCCTGCGGACCTGACACAAGATGAATGCAAGCAGCGTTTGCTTGCCATGAATGACGATAAAACCATCATTGGTGTGATTTTGCAGCGGCCTGTGCCAAAGCATATCAATGTGCGGTCTCTGCAATCTGCTATTCACCCGCTGAAAGATGTTGAGGGTATGAACCCTGCTTCAATCGGTAATATCGTCTATAATGATCTGGCCTTGGCACCATGTACGGCAGCTGCCTCTGTTGAGCTTATCCGCAGAACCGGCCTTAACCTTGAGGGGCTGGAGGTTGTTATGATCGGACATTCTGAGATTGTCGGCAAACCAGCTGCTTTCATGTTAATGGCTGAGGGGGCGACTGTGACAGTGTGTCATCACATGACCAGGTCAGTTGCAGCCCATTCCCGTCGGGCAGATGCTGTTCTTGTTGCTGTTGGCATTCCCAACTTCATTACCTCTGATATGGTAAAGCCAGGGGCGGCTGTCATTGATATTGGTATCAATCAAGTCAAAACGGATGATGGGTCAACACGTATCGTTGGTGATGTGGACACAGCTTCAGTACTTGATGTAGCAAGCTGGGTTACGCCTGTCCCAGGCGGTGTCGGGCCAGTTACAGTTGCTATGTTAATGCGAAATGCTGTTACTGCATTTGAACGTCAAATTCAATTGGGTTGGCTTGACGTATAAAATTATGTTATAACACTCCCGTTCAATGCCTATTCTGGGAGAGTGTGCAGGCCGTATGGTAGCTGCACCGCCGAAGGAGCAGATGCCTCAATAATCTCTCAGGCAAACGGGTCAGAATAGGGGAACAGTCTGGAGAGCAGCCTTGAAAAAGAGGCTCACCGAAGGGGAAGCGGCGCAAAGCTCAAAACTCTCAGGTCCCGTGACAGACGAGGCAAATACTCATGAGCCTGTGGCTCATCTGTGGTTTGTTTGTGCGTCTATCAGGGGTTTGCTATGGCACATTTTGCGATTATTGGGGCTGGTATTACAGGCGTGACAACCGCCTGGGTTCTTAGAAAAAAAGGATATGAGGTGACGGTGTTTGATAAACATCGTTATGCAGCTATGGAAACCTCATTTGCGAATGGGGGGCAGCTATCAGCGTCAAATGCAGAAGTCTGGACGCATCTCAGTACAATTTTTAAAGGTCTGAAATGGATGTTTTCGCCTGAAGCGCCGCTATCTGTCAGCCTTACGCCGAGTTGGCATAAATATAGCTGGATGGCTGAATTTGTCGGCAGCATTGGCAAATATGAAGCGAATACGGTGCAAACTGCAAAGATGGCAATTGAGTCCCGTCATTATATGGATGCCTTTGCAGCTGAGGCTGGCATTCGGTTTGACCGCGAAAATAGCGGTATTTTGCATTTCTATAAAAAGCAATCAGCATTTGAGCATGCGCATCGTGTAACAGAAATGCTCGCCAAGGCTGGTCTTGAACGGACCCGCCTAACAGCTGAAGGCGTGACTGAAATCGAGCCGGCGATCAAATCAAATGTTATTGGTGGTTATTACACACCAAGTGATTTCACAGGTGATATTCATAAATTCACGACCTCTCTTGCTGAAGCTTGCGAAAGAGAGGGTGTAACATTTTGTATGAATCATGAGGTAACAGATTTAGATCATGATGGCGCGCGGCCGATCTTACAATTTGAGGACCGTAATAGGAATCAGCATACTGAGCAATTTGATGGCGTAGTCGTGACGGCTGGTATTCGTAGTCGGAAAATTGCAAAGCAGCTTGGCGATAGAGTGAATATATACCCGGTGAAAGGCTATTCCATCACTGTGAATCTGCAAGATGAGGCATCTCAGTCTTTGGCGCCTGTTACCAGCCTACTAGATGATGAAGCAAAAATTGTTACAGCACGTCTAGGTAAAGACAGGTTCAGAGTGGCAGGTACAGCTGAGATTAACGGCATAAATTATGATATCAAGGCAGCACGTATCAATCCGCTAACACGTTGGGTGGAGGATAATTTTCCGGGCATCAATACAGAGCATGTGGTGCCTTGGGCTGGCTTGCGTCCTATGATGCCGAACATGATGCCACGCATTTCTGCGGGAACGAAAAAAGGCGTATTTTATAATACAGGCCACGGCCATCTCGGTTGGACGCTGTCTTGTGTGTCAGCCAATATGGTGGGGGACTTGATTATGCAATCCCATAATCAGAGCGCTTAGAATTAAAATATCCTGTACGGCCTTAAAGTCAGCTCGTAATAGGTGGTTGCGGAGGTAATTATGCTACCTCACAACCGCAGGGCATAAGATTAAATAGCGTGTGCGGCATGCAAGCCCGACCATTTTATCTGCTTAGATTTAGTGATGTACAGATGCAGAGTTTGTGCAGAACAGGCTGGTTTCTTATGTGCAAGCTGTATATAAGAAAGCAGAATTTTGCTCTGTTTTGAGGACATCAAGTGAGTCAGACGTCTATGCCACAAATTACAATCGCCAAGCCAGATGATTGGCATTTACATTTACGTGACGGTGAGATGCTAAAGGCGGTATTGCCGCACAGCACACGCTGGGCTGGACGTGCGATCATTATGCCAAATCTGGTGCCGCCAGTTGTAACAGCTGCAGATGCTGCAGCCTATCGTGATAGGATACTGGATGCTCTGCCGGGCCAAGATAATTTCACCCCGCTGATGATGCTGTATTTAACAGAACAAACAGAGCCAAATGACGTTGTGGCAGCAGCACAAGCTGGCATTATTACAGGGGTAAAATTATATCCAGCTGGCGCAACTACAAATTCGGCCAGCGGCGTGCGGGATATGGATAAAGTTATGCCTGTTCTGAGCGCTATGGCAGAGGCTGGCATTCCGCTGATGGTGCATGGCGAAGTTGTCGATCAAGAGATTGATATTTTTGATCGTGAGGCTGTCTTTATCGAGCGTGTCTTACATCCGCTTCGCGAAAAGCTGCCTGAGCTCAGAATTACATTTGAGCATATCACAACATCACAAGCTGTTGAATATGTGCGGGCATCAGAGGCGAATCTGGGCGCAACTATTACGCCGCATCACCTTGTCATAAATCGTAACGCTATTTTGGCAGGTGGCATCAAGCCACATTATTACTGTCTGCCCGTTGCTAAGCGTGAGACACATAGGCAAGCTCTATTAGAGGCTGCCTTGTCTGGTGATAGACGGTTTTTCCTTGGCACAGATAGTGCGCCGCACACTGAGCCAAATAAGCTGCAAGCTTGTGGCTGCGCTGGCATTTTTAACGCCCCGAATACGATAGAAATTTTAGCGCAGATTTTTGATGATGCTGGGAAATTATCTCTGCTTGAGGGATTTGTGAGCCGGCATGGCCCGAACTGGTATGGTCTGCCTGTCTCAGATGAAACCATCATTTTGGAAAAGCAGCCTCAAGCCGTGACATTTGAATCAGAAATTATGACAGGCGAGGGACCTGTAGCTGTTTTTGACCCAATGTTAGATATATTCTGGAAAATTCTGTCATAGGCAGGCAAGTAAATCGGCTTTAAAATTCAAAAACACCATCAAAACCTTGCCAAAACGGCATCTTCTTCAGTACCGTTATCGGGTAAGTATTTGTAGAATTCTGGTGGCGGTGCCATATTGAAAATCACTATACGCACATCTTTTAAGAGAGGGAGAGGCGCATCATGAAACAGGTCTGGCTTTCAACGGCCGTGATTATCGGTCTAACAGGTACTGCTCTGGCTGAGGGCAAATTAAACATCTATAACTGGTCTGACTATATAGCCGAAGATACGATTGCGAATTTTGAAGCGGAAACAGGTATCAAGGTGACATATGATGTCTATGACTCAAACGAAGTTTTAGAAGCAAAAATGCTTGCTGGGTCCTCTGGTTATGATCTCGTAGTACCTACTGCAGACTTTTTAGCGCGCGGTCGTGAAGCAGGTGCTTATCAAGATATGGACATGACCCGGATTGGCAATCTTGGCAATCAAGATCCAGCCATCCAAGGTGAGGCAGACAAAATGACGGGTACGTCAGCTGCTGGTCTTGTCTATATGTGGGGTACAACAGGTATTGCCTATAATGAAGATATGATTGCAGAGCGCCTGGGCGCAGATGCACCGACTAATAGCTGGTCGCTTATTCTTGACCCTGCAAACGCAGCAAAATTAGAAGATTGCGGTATTGCGATTTTGGATGCGCCAACAGATGTACTGCCAAATGTCATAAAATATCTTGGCGGTGAAGGCACTACAACTGACGCAGACGCTTTTGAACAGGCTGGTGAGGTCTTAAATGGCGTGCGCCCATATTTGCGCTACATTCATTCTAGCCAGTCCATTAATGATATTGCGAACGGCGATATTTGTGCGGCTATTATGTGGTCTGGTGATGCGTTTCAGGCAGCCTACAGAGCTGAAGAAGCCGAAAATGGCCATGTCATTAATTATGTTATCCCTGATGAAGGCACAAATATGTGGTTTGACGTTATGGCCTTACCAGCTGACGCAAAGAACGTAGATGAAGCCTACCAGTTCGTAGACTATATGATGCGTGCTGATGTTGCTGCGAATAATGTGAATTATGTCTGGTATGCAAGTGCTAACAAAGCAGCTGAAAGCGGTATTGATCCAGAAATTCTGGAGCATCCTGGCATTTATCCAACAGCAGCAGCGAGCGAAAATCTATTTGTCGTACCAGTCTATGATGCTCGTACCGACAGGGCGGTAACACGCATCTGGTCTCGTTTTACTGCAGGAAATTAAGACAAGCATGTAATTAATCTGAAGCCCTGCCTCTCTTAAATTGGAGGTGGGGCTTTTTTATGAGAAGAGATGACTATGGCGCCGCTTATCAGGGTTTCGGACTTATCAAAATCCTTCGGGGCAGTTCAGGCTGTTGAGTCCATTAATTTGGAAATTGAAGCTGGTGAATTATTTTGCCTGCTAGGCGCCTCTGGGTGTGGCAAGACAACCTTGTTGCGCATGCTAGCTGGTTTTGAGACTCCTACGTCTGGCAAAATAGAAATTGATGGCATAGATATGGCCGGTGTTGATCCTGCTGATCGGCCGGTAAATATCATGTTTCAGAATTATGCACTCTTTCCGCATATGAGTGTGGCTAATAATATTGGCTATGGCCTGAAGCGTGCTGGCTTGCGTGGTAGTGCTGTGCAAGCACGGGTTGATAAGCTTCTCTCGCTTGTTAAGCTGGATGGGTTTGGCGCACGCAAACCACATCAATTATCAGGTGGCCAAAAACAACGTGTTGCCTTGGCACGTGCATTGGCGCGGCAGCCAAAGCTGCTCTTGCTAGATGAGCCTCTGGCGGCTTTAGATAAAAAATTGCGAGAAGACACACAATTTGAGCTCATGAACATTCAGGACGAGCTTGGCACGTCATTTATGGTTGTTACACATGACCAGGAAGAAGCCATGGTTCTGGCCAATCGAATTGGAGTGATGCAGGCAGGTAAATTGGTTCAAGTTGATGCGCCGCGTACGCTTTATGAGCGGCCAGAGAATAAATTTGTGGCTGATTTCCTAGGCACTATTAGCTTCATAGATGCCATAGTCGAAACACAGTCTGACCAGCTTCAATGCACGACAAATGATGGTATCCTTACCGTGGTAACAGACCAGATATTTCCTGTCGGTCAGCCTGTCAGTTTGGCGGTTCGACCAGAAAAAATCAAACTGAGCCGCACTGTTCCCAATGATGCAAATCAATTAGAGGTAGTGATTGAGGATTATGCCTATCTTGGTGTTGCTACACATTATCGGGTACGCACGAAAGCTGGCACGCGGTTGAATATATTGCAGTCAAACCCGCCACAAGGTGAGACCCCGCTTAGTTGGGATGAGACTGGCTACATCTCATTTGCCGCAGAACATATCATTCCTCTGACAGACTAGAAAAACAAATTAGGCGTATGCTGACAGGATTTCTAAAACATTACGGACGGCGCATCGTCATCACACTGCCACTATTATGGTTAGGGGTGTTTTTTTTGTTGCCCCTATTAGAGATCCTTCAAGTCTCCTTTAGTGAGGCGCGCCGTGGTGTGCCTCCTTTCAAACCACTTTGGGAATTTGAATCTGGGCAGTTCTTTTTTCAGGGGACAGTGGAAAATTATCTGCTGTTATTAGATTATTGGGAAGATTATTTTGGTCCTGTCCTGAACTCTTTAAGGCTTGCCTTTATATCTACCCTGATTTGTCTGGTATTTGCCTATCCTATGGCATGGTGGATTGCACGAAGTCAGCCACAATTTCGTCTGATTTTATTAATTCTTGTATTATTGCCATTTTGGACAAGTTCACTTGTTAGGCTATATGCCTTGATCGGGATATTAAATACAAATGGCTTCATCAATAATGCGCTAATATGGCTAGGACTTATCGATAGCCCACTGCGCATGATGCAGACAGATTTATCAGTCTATTTGGGCATGGTCCTAACCTATCTGCCTTTGATGATTTTGCCGCTTTATGCAAGCCTATCGCGCCTTGATGATAGTCTTGTTGAGGCTGCTGCTGATCTTGGCGCGAAATCAGGACAAATATTTCTGACAATCATACTTCCGCTCAGCCTGCCTGGCGTGATTGCAGGGTGCTTGCTGGTATTTATTCCGGCTGTTGGAGAATTTGTTATTCCAGCATTGCTTGGCGGGCCAGATCAGCTGATGCTTGGGAAAGTGTTATGGACAGAGTTCTTCCGCAATCGGGATTGGCCCGTCGCTTCAGCAATTGCCATCTTGTTATTGCTTGTTGTTACCTTGCCGATTTTATATGCACGCTATCAGGATGTGCAGGAAGATGAACGGGAGACACGCTGATGTTCCGGTCCGTACCCTGGCAAGTGAAATGTCTGGCCATAGTTGGTTTTGGGCTTCTATATGTGCCTATTATGGTCATGTTCATCTACAGCTTTAATGAAAGTAAACTTGTTTCAGTATGGGCTGGCTTTTCGTTTAAATGGTATGCAGCTCTCGCCGGTAATGAGCAGCTACTAGGCGCATTGGGCAAGTCGCTCACGATTGCCTTTTGGTCAGCTAATTTATCAACAATCTTTGGTATGTTAATAGCAATCTGTTTTGTAAGATTTGGACGATTCCGTGGTCGCTTGGCACTTAGTTTACTATCATCTGCACCACTAGTAATGCCAGAGGTCGTAACAGGCCTTTCCCTATTATTACTATTCATTGCCATGGAAGGTTTGTTTGGATGGCCGTCAGGACGTGGGATTGATACGATTATTATTGCTCATGCAACTTTTGGTATGTGTTTCACGGCGGTTGTTATACAGGCCCGATTGCGCGACATGGATAAGGATATTGAGGAAGCAGCACGTGATCTAGGCGCACGCCAGCCTTATATTTTCTTATCAATTACGCTACCTGTTATTGCGCCAGCCATTCTCGCAGGCTGGTTACTTGCTTTTACATTAAGTTTCGATGATTTAGTGATTGCCAGCTTTGTAAGCGGGCCTGGCAGTTCTACATTACCAATTGTGGTCTTCTCTAAAGTTAGGCTTGGTGTGACACCAGAAATCAATGCAATAGGCAGTTTAATTATTTTAGGTGTCTCTTTCTTTGTAATTATTGCCAGCCTTATCTATTATCGGTCTCAACCGAAACAGGCAGACAGATAAACAGGGCTAGACTAAAGCCCTTAACCGCCGATAAAAATATGAAAACCCCTTAAGGATATGCTCATGATGTCTCATAGCTTCGCCGACAAAAAAACAATCGCAAAATTGACAGCAAATATGCTGCTTGAAATTGAAGCGGTGCATGTGAATGCTGCAGAGCCTTTTACGCTGACATCTGGCGCAAAGAGCCCAGTTTACATTGACTGCCGAAAGCTGATTTCTTTCCCGCGTATCAGGTCAGCATTGATGGATTTTGCAGGGTCTGTTTTGGCAAGTGATGTTGGGTTTGAGGCTTTTGATTCTGTGGCAGGTGGTGAGACCGCAGGTATCCCTTTTGCAGCCTTTCTTGCTGAGAGGCTGGCGCTGCCTATGCAATATGTGCGCAAAAAACCAAAGGGATTTGGGCGTAATGCTCAGATTGAGGGCTATCTAAAGGACGGGGCAAACACGCTCCTGGTCGAAGATTTAGCAACAGATGGCGGTAGTAAATTCTTATTCGCGGACGCGCTACGCAAAGCTGGTGCGCATTGTGAGCATGTATTTGTGATCTTCTATTATGATATCTTTAAATCTGCCCCTGCAGAATTAGCAGAAGCTGGACTGACGATGCATTATCTCGCTACTTGGTGGGATGTGCTTGAGGCCTTGAAGCAAAGCCCGGATTACTCTGCTGAGACGGTTGCGTCTGTTGAGGCCTTTCTGAACGATCCAAAAGGCTGGTCAGCAGCCCATGGCGGCACAAACTAAATGACGATATTTAATCTTGGTTCGATCAATGTTGATTATTTCTATCATCTGCCACATCTGGTGACGGCTGGTGAGACTATTGCGGCAAATGATCTTACGATAGGGCTCGGGGGTAAAGGCGTAAACCAGTCTATTGCCATTGGCCGTGCTGGCGGTGATGTTTGGCATATAGGTGCAGTTGGCAAGGCAAATGCAGATTATTGTGACATCATCTCTGAGGCAGGTGTGAAAACCGAGTTTATAGAGCTTCTTGATATGCCATCAGGTCATGCCATTGTCATGGTTGAGGCGGTAAGTGCCGAAAATCAAATTGTTATTATGCCAGCAGCCAATCACGCAATCACGGACAGCCAGGTGACGTCAGCCTTGCGTCAGGCGAATGCAGGCGATTGGGCATTAACACAAAATGAAACCCTTGTGGGGCCAGACTTTTTACGTCGAGCAAAACAGGCTGGTATGAAAATTTGCTATAGCGCTGCTCCCTTTGTGGCAGAGACAACAGCCGAACTGCTGCCTCTTGCAGATTTGCTGGTAGTAAATGAAGGCGAAGCGGCAAGCCTTGCATCTTTATTGGGCAAAGATAAGACTGAATTTGGGGTGCAGCATCTTGTCATCACCTATGGCGCGCGGGGCGCTGAATATATAGGCAGTGCGGGCCAGTTTCACGTTGAATCGCCAAAGGTCACGCCTGTGAATACGACAGGCGCTGGCGACACATATCTAGGGTATCTTTTAGCGTCAATCGATGCCGGTGAGGAGATGCATGCTGCCATGGAAAAAGCAGCTAAAGCAGCAGCGATTCAGGTGACAAGAGATGGTGCAGCAGAGGCCATCCCGTTGGCTTCAGAGCTTGATATGTGCCTAGGTTGATGGATTTGAGACTCATGCATTGGGGCCATCTTCCAAGGGGTGAGCAAATGATAACTCACAAAACAAGCCTCACTATTTGAGGGCGCATGAATTTATGGCCAACAATCTAATGGCAACTATTCATTTTGTTAAAAGGTTAACCTAACCCATTATTATCTTTTCGGTGGGATTTAAATGTATTGAGATATGAGGTTAAAGACATGGCACAAAAAATCATAATAGACACAGATCCTGGTGTTGACGATGCTATGGCTATTCATCTTGCCTTTGCAGATCCGCGCCTTGAGGTGGTTGGGCTAACCTCAGTGTTTGGGAATGTGTGGGTTGAACAAGCGACACGAAATGCCCTCTATCTTGCAGAGATGGCGCAGTATGACTGCGATGTCGCCGCAGGCGCCTCCAAACCGTTGCATATCGTGCCAAATGACCCATCACATTTCGTTCATGGTGATGAGGGATTTGGCGATTTGCCTGCGCAAAGCCCAAAAAAGCCTGCTGATACACGTCCGGCGCATATTTATCTCTCTGAGACTATACGTGCGCATTCTGGTGATATTATTTTATGTCCTGTAGGGCCCTTAACGAATATTGCCAAGCTTTTGGAATATGATCCTGAGATCGTAGCGCATGTGCAAAAAGTTGTGATTATGGGCGGCTCTGGATATGCGCCTGGCAACGTAACACCGTTTGCTGAAGCCAATATTTGGAATGATCCGCATGCAGCAGATATTGTCTTTGCAGCAAATTGGACGGTTGAGATGATAGGACTTGATGTCACAACAAAGGTGGAATGCAGTCCTGAAGATTTTGCTGATTTGGCAAAGGCAGCGCCTGATATTGGCGGTTTTATTAAGGAATCAGCAGATTTTTACATTCGCTTTTATGAGAGTGTGATTGGGCGCAAAGTTTGCCTTATGCATGATCCAAGTGCCATAATAGCGATTACTGATCCTGATTTTTTCACTTACGAATCTGTGCCAGTATCTGTCATAGTCGAAGGTAAAGAAATAGGGCGCACTATGCCGATGCCAAAATCTGACTATCCTGATTTAAACAGGCCGGATGTTCGGATCGCAACAGGTGTAAATGCTAAAGCTGTGAGAGAGGCGTACCTTTCACTAAGCGCCCAAATGGACAACGCAGCTAAGGCACGGAAATCTAACCAAGCTTAAGGGAGATCCCAAATGCAAGTTGAGATTGTTGATTATACCGCATCAGATGCACGTGAAGCGATGGCGCGTTCGCTGCATAATACTGGTTTTGCTGTTCTTGCAAACCATCCAATCGCTGCAACTCGAATTGATGAATTATATGCTGACTGGGGTGTGTTTTTTGGTGATGACAGCAAGCATGACTGGACATTTGACTCAAATACACAAGATGGATTTTTCCCATTTCGATCTGAAAATGCGAAAGATTCAGACAAGAAGGATCTAAAAGAATTCTACCATTACTATCCATGGGGTAAGCTGCCTGACATGCTAAAGCCTGTGACACATAATATGTTTCAGGACCTGAATCAGCTCGGTATGGAAATATTGTCATGGCTTGATGAAAATACGCCAGACGATATTCGGGGTAGTTTTAGTAAGCCACTTGCCACTATGGCTGAAGATAGTGAACAGACACTATTCCGCATTTTACATTATCCCCCCGTAGAAGAAGAAATCGAATCAGGCGCGATTCGCGCTGCTGCACATGAGGATATCAACCTTATAACACTGCTTCTGGCCGGATCTCAGCCTGGGTTGCAAGCAAAAGATAAATTGGGCAATTGGCATGACGTACCATGCGATAGAGGTATGATTACCGTCAATAATGGCGACATGCTAGCGCTGGCTAGTAATGATTATTATCCGTCTACAACGCATCGTGTGGTGAATCCGGCTAGAAATTCTAACAAGTCGCGTTATTCTATGCCTATGTTTATTGCGCCCCAGCCAGGCGTGATGTTGAGCGAAACCCTGTCTGCTGGAGAGTTCTTGCAGATAAGGCTGAAAGAAATCGGCCTTAAATAGGTATTGGATACATTTTTGTACTCATATAAGGAGAGGGAACATGAAAAAATCGATGATGGCCTCATTTGCAGGCATGTTTGCAGCAGCGACGGTGGCACTTTCAGCGCCGGCACTTGCTGATATCAAGCCAGCTGTTATTTATGATATGGGCGGCAAGTTCGATAAATCATTCAATGAAGGTGTTTGGAATGGCGTGAAGCGCTTTACCGAAGAAACTGGCATTGAAGTGATGGAATTTGAAGTCACAAACGAAGCACAGCGTTCTCAGGCTATGCAGCGTATGGTTGACCGTGGTGCGACGGTTGTACTTGGTGTTGGATTTGCGCAGGCAGACGCGATTGCTAGCATTTCAGCTGAAAACCCAGATGTACAATTCTCAATCATTGATGTGGGCTGGTTGTCTGGTGATAATCTGCGTCAGTATGTCTTTAAAGAGCATGAAGGCAGCTATCTGGTTGGTGTTGCTGCTGCCATGGCATCAGAAACAGGAAAAGTTGGCTTTGTAGGTGGTATGGATATTCCGCTTATCAGCAAGTTTGCTTGTGGTTATGTTGGTGGTGCAAAATCTGTTAATGCAGATATCACTGTATACCAGAACATGACTGGTACTACCCCTGCAGCTTGGAATGACCCAGTGAAAGGCGCAGAATTAACACGCAGCCAAATCGACCGTGGTGCAGATGTTGTCTATCACGCAGCTGGTGGTACAGGTGTTGGTGTAAGTCAAGCTGCTGTTGCTGCTGGCAAGCTAGCTATTGGTGTTGATAGTAACCAGAATGGT
>WTHY01000200.1 GCA_011522945.1 Alphaproteobacteria bacterium | reverse complement strand
ACAGGGTGAATCAAAAGATTTGCCCCAGCTTCTCGTGCAGCGCGGAAGGTCAATTCCTGATGCGCACGATGCAGCGGATTTCGTGTCTGAAAGGCAATAATATTTTGCCATCCATTCTTGGCAAATAGCTGTTTTAACTCATTCGGAGAATAGCGCCACTGACGGAAATCATAATGTGTCGGCGGCTGTAGTCCTGTGATTTTACCACCCAAATAGACATTGCCTGCCTGATGATAGAGATAATCTACAGCAGGATGTGCAGTGTCGTCTGCACCAAAAACAGCAACTGCCTCTTCCTGTTTATTCGGCACCCATTTATCTGAAATCGTAAGCAAGGCGAGGATAACGCCTTCCTGATCCCGGAGGGCAATTTCATCTCCAACCGCACAGGTTTCCGCAAATGCGTCTGAAACATCCAGCGTAATGGGTATTGGCCATAGGCTGCCATCTGCAAGGCGCATATCACGCAAGACAGCTTTATAATCCTCTTCACCAAGAAAGCCTGTCAGGGGGTAAAACCCTCTATTCATCAAAAGCTCAAGATCACAAATTTGCCTGTCTGTTAAATCCCAGCTTGGCAAATTGGCGCCATGATGTTTGAGCGCTTCAGCCTGTTCTGCTGGCGCAAATAACTCGTCATGAAAATTTGTTGTCATAAAGAAATCTCTAAGGCTTAGCCGATAGCATATTGTTTCATGAAGTCGTAATGCGGTAATACCCGCTCATAGACGTCCTGCACACGCTGTGGTGCTTCGGCAATATCAATGTAATCTTTACGAGGTTGTGGTTTCAGACCATCAGAATTCCGTAAATTGGCGTGAAAACTGCCGCCATCCCACCAGCTGACTTCATCACGTGCGCCAGGCTCCCAATGCAATGCAGACTCCATAAAGGGAAGCCCAACAGCGGCACACCATGTCTCGACAATATGTGCTGGATTCTCCAAAAGATCATCTGAATCAATAACCGGTGGGGGACTTCCAGTCTTGTCCAAAATCATCTCAAAAAGTTCTCTTTGTTCGGCAAACCCAACCTCTTTTTCATGAAAATCTGGCCATTTTGCATACATAGATGTGATGGTCATGGCAGGATTACGTATCAGGAAAGAATGGGTGAAATGCGAGAGCATCTCATCTGTCCACATATGATCGATATATAAAGGGAAGTCCTTAGAAAAAACCGGACCAGCCTTTGCCATCTCCTGCATATTTTCCCAGACACTCTCCAATGTGAGTCCCGGGGTTCTGACTGAATCTTCACTTAGACGCGGCCATAGCGGATCCTCACCCTGATACCAGGCCTCGCCAAATGGCTCATGCAGACAGGCAACATCACCACGTTGACGCATCATCCATTCAAAAGCTGTTGATGTTGACCGTGGCACAGCCCATAAAGCGACAATTTTATGCATCTGAATAGCTCCCTTTTTGTCCCAAGCTTTTACAGAGATGATAGAAGTGCACCATGCGTGCCTTCTGGCTTAATGCCTAATGTTTTGAATATCCGCCAATAGAGGGCTGTGTCATGACCGACAACTAATGTGCCGAGGCGCTCCTCCAATGCTTGCGTGTAGTGAAGAGGCCGCTGTGCAACACCATCAGATGGCCTGCGATAATTCGACATGCCATTAATCAAATACGCATCAACCTTTGGCGCTTTATCTGCAACATAATCAAATGATTTCCATAGCAAATCTTCATCAAAGCACCAGATACAATCATCAACCTGTTCTTGTGTTTCAAACCAGCCTTGATCGTGGAAATTCCCAGCCCAGACGACGTCGAAACCAGCCTCAATAAGAAACCCGACAGTGCCCTGATACCAGCTATCACGATGATAGCAGGCATTTAAGGCCACCTTCTCTACATTCCTGTCACGGAGCGCTTCAACCATCGCATAACCAGCCATATGAAACGGTGTCTCGTAAGTATCAGATAATCTCTCGCAATGGTCACGAATGCCCTCAACGCCAAGACCGCTTGCATGGACCCAGTTAGACCCAACCTGACCGCATACATCGGCCCCATTATTCGCCATACATTCCACGAATTCCTCTAGCAAACCAAAATTCTGTTTGCGCTGGTCAAGCCGGTGTTTGTAATCAGGCACATGCAGCATGCGTCCATGCACCCCTACACTATCTGGCGCAATGCGCAGAAAATCGGAGGGCGCCGCATCAAAATCATGCGGCGGGCATGTTAAACCAACTTGATGCGGAAATAACTTTACCTGCGGATTTTGCCATTTAACTGGTTTTTGGTAAAATTCCATCAATCTGACCTCTATCAAAAAGTATGTTTTTCGTTAGAACGAGTTTCGAAACTAGTCACTGTAACGGCATTTTATCGAGAAGTTTTTGCTGGCAGACGCCATAGATTTTGCCAGCATCACCATTATGAAAAACTTTAAAGACTAGCTTCAGAGACTAGATAGAACCTATGGGCTAAAAACGCTGCAGGCAATTCACAGCTTTATGCCGGCCAGGTAAAGACGATACATCAAATTTTACTATTTGTTATCTGCTATGTTTCACGTCAAACGGCATTATTGCATCTACAATCACCTTAGATTTTAAATGTGCTAAAAGACTATGCGGCTTTGAGCGTGTCGCGATATAATTTTGCCACAAGATTTATAGAAACACGTTTAATATTAAAAATGACTAGGCGTATCTGCAGCTATGTCTCATCAAATATCTCTGCTAGATGTGACCTGACTGCTTCAGATAGTCTATCTAAAGACATATGGCATGAAGATACAATGCACAAATATCAGTGGGACCTGACATGACAGATGTGTTAACGACCAGATGTAGGCGTGTTTTATTGGCATTAGATTTGATGCCAGAGACAGCAAATTTGACAGCTGAGCCTCTCACAGGTGGTGTCGCCAGTGATATCGCTAAAGTTAAAGTTGGCGATGATATATATTGTATCAAATTTGCTCTTCCGAAATTACGTGTTGAGGCTGATTGGTATGCACCTGTTGAACGCAATTATGCTGAATATCGCTGGCTAAAAGCCGTTAATGACATCATCCCAGAAGCAAGCTTGAAACTCTATGGTCATAGTGCTGAGGAAAATGGTTTTGCCATGGATTTTATCTCTGGCGAGAATAGTTACCTTTTGAAAACGGCTTTATTTGAGGGCAAAGGCACGGAGCGCCAAGCTGCCGCAATTGGCCATCTTCTCGGCCAGATTCATAAAGCATCGAGTGATGCAACTTTTGATACAAACCCTTTTCATAATCGTGATGATTTTTATGCGCTCCGCCTTGAGCCGTATCTGGTCTACACAGCTGAGAAACATCCGGATATTGGTGAGGCTCTCATCACAATGTCTGAACAGCTCTATGAGACTGAAACTATTTTAATTCATGGTGATGTTAGCCCGAAAAATATCATTTTTGATAATGAGCAGCCTTATCTGCTAGATGCAGAATGCGCAACTATGGGCGACCCAGCATTTGATTTAGCCTTTTGCCTCAACCATTTCATCTTAAAGGGGCTTTATGCGGCAGAATTTCAAAAGCGCTATCTTCGATTATGTACAGCATTTTGGACTGCGTATCAGCTGCATATCAACTGGGAAGAAAAAGAGTCATTAGAGGCGCGGACAATGCGTCTTCTGCCGATGTTGATGCTCGCACGAGTCGATGGCAAATCGCCTGTAGAATATTTTAATGCACAGCAGAAAGAGACTTGCCGGACCCTAGCACGTCGCTTAATTATTGCGCCTGAGACACTCTTGCAACAAGTCTTGCGATCAATAGCTGCAGCATCGCCTGCATAATCCGCATAAAAGGTGAGATAAATGTCACATATTACCAACCTTCATGCCAGACGTGTTTGGGATTCCAGAGGCGTGCCAACTGTTGAAGTTGACATCCAGCTTGATACAGGACGCATGGGGCGCGCCATTGCCCCGTCTGGCGCATCTCGTGGCCGAAGAGAGGCGCTCGAGCTTCGTGATGGTGGTGATGATATTGGCGGCAAAGATGTTCAAAAAGCGATTGCCAATGTAAATGGCCCTATTGCCAGAGCGCTAATCGGTAAAAACTCACAAAATCAAACAGAGATTGACCAGGCCTTACTGGCACTTGATCCCAGCCCACTAAAAGATACGATCGGTGGCAATGCTATCACAGCCACCTCTATGGCTGTCCTTCATGCAGGCGCATCTGATGCAGACTTACCTCTGTTTGCATATGTGGCAGAATTAGCTGGTACAACACCGTCTCTACCATTGCCAGAGATACAAATCTTCGGCGGTGGCGCCCATGCTGGCCGCCGCGTTGATATTCAGGATTTTATGATCATGGTGCCTGGTGCGGCGTCATTTGAAGAGGCTTTGCGTATCACAAGAGAGGTATATTTTGCAGCTGGCGACATTATGGCAAGGCGGGGCCAGCAATCAGGCATAGCTGATGAAGGTGGGTGGTGGCCTGCCTTTACCAGCAATGAAGAAGCCTTGGAAACACTTGTTCAGGCCATAGAATTAGCAGGAGAAGCACCAGGCAAAAATGTTGTTATATCACTTGATATTGCTGCATCTGAATTTGGTAAATCTGGACAATATAAACTTGCGCTTGACAATAAGACGCTCTCATCTGAGGAGATGATTGCGCTGCTTACAAACTGGATTGACGCCTACCCAATTGCCTCAATCGAAGACCCGCTTGCAGAGGATGATATAGACGGCATGGTCGCCTTTACGAAGCAATTTGGTGATAGGCTACAAATCATTGGTGATGATTATCTCGTCACGAATGCGAGCCTTGTTGAACGTGCGATTACTGATGGGGCTGCAAATGCGGTACTTATAAAGGTGAATCAAATTGGCACGATTACAGAAGCTATAGATACATTTTTCACTGCGAAAAAAGCCGCATGGGGAACCATAGTATCAGCGCGCTCAGGTGAGACAGAAGATGTCACCATCAGCCATTTGTCTACAGGCCTTGGTGCTGGACAATTGAAAGTTGGTTCATTCCAGCGCTCTGAGCGTATGGTCAAATGGAATGAGTGTCTTCGTATTCAGGAGTCTCTAGGCTCAGATAAGTTTGTTGCAGGCGCGCCTTTAGCCAATAGCTGGTGGGCGAAATCATCATAAGTATAATTATCTGCCAGCCTGAGCCATAGTGACAGAGTTTGGCTTTTGTGCCGTTGAGCTTGAGCTAATGCACGGTATTTTGACGGATATGCGATGCTACAATAAAGCTAGCGCAACCTGTCTGGATGTAGCATCTCTGCTCTCAGACCTGTCTTAGCAATATCGTCTGGCACCTGCTCACCGCGGGCGGCTGCAGCTGCAAATCGTCCTAGAGCCGGACTTGTTTGGATACCATATCCCCCTTGGCCCGCAAGCCAAAAGAACCCTTCAATTTTGTTGGAATAGCCAACAACGGGCACCTTATCTGATACAAAACTACGTAAGCCTGCCCATTTTGCGTTAAGACGCGATATGCTGAGGTCAAATGCCCGCTCAATCCGGTCAATGCAAATTGCAATATCCAATTCATCAGGCTGCACATCACAAGCC
>WTHY01000144.1 GCA_011522945.1 Alphaproteobacteria bacterium | reverse complement strand
ATATCGGAGCGCTCATTATAGTTTGATTATTAGAAGCTGATATTATCAGCCACCTCAACAAAGTTTTCGTCTAGGTTACAGTAACCAACACGAATACGGTTTGTTGTTTGTGACATTTCGTCACCACCATCTGTGTCGAGAAGCTGAATCATGATCACTCCACGATAATCTGTTTGATTAGCATCGCTTGATGTACCATTATCAAAGGCTGTGAAAACGCTAGTGTTGTCTTCATTATCACATGTGCCGCCGGGATCAGTGGCACCACCAGCGCCATTATCCAGGGCATTTGAACCGTTGTCACGGAACGCGATGATTGGTGCACCTTCTTGTGTCTGGTAAGGATTGCTGAAGCTTGAGAATGGGCCGTTACGATCGCTGTTTGAACCTAGTGTTGTTGATGTCAACTGCTCAAAGCAATGTTCAAGACCGCCAGTACCATTATCTGTTGTGCTACATTCGTTCGGGTCAACAGTCAGGCCACCGCTACGAGCTAGCTGTGTTGAAGTCAACCAACGCTCAACGCCTTGTGCGTTTGTTCTAGCTACGTCAGCCTTGGTATTTTCGATATACTGTGAATAGCCAACGATACCTACTGACGCAAGCACGCCGATGATGGCTACAACCACGAGTAGTTCGATAAGTGAGAAACCTTCGGATTTCTTCATCATAATTCGTTCCTTCTCTAAAATTCGCCGGCCATGACCGACATCCCATGCATAGTAGGTTAAAAAACCCTTAATCGACCGTATAGAACACAAATTTACTATAAAAATCAATATCCAAATATATAGTTGCTTAGGATAAAGATCATTCTATGAGATCATTTTCCTGTAACATCTCTATATATTTGTCCATCAACACCATGCCATATTGGCTACCTGTTTGCATAATTGTTTGAATTTGAACGATTTTTGCCTCACGAATTAAGTTAGCAACGGCTGGTATATTCACCATAACCTCAAACGCACCAATACGGCCGCCACCTTTGCGTTTTAATAGCTGCTGGGTCATCACAAGCCTGAGAGATTGTGATAATTGTGATCGTGCTTGTGGTTGTTCCTCTGCCGGAAATACATCGATTATCCGGTTTATCGTCTCTGGAGCGCCATTTGTATGCAAGGTTCCAAAGACAAGGTGGCCAGTTTCTGCTGCCGTCATAGCCATAGATACAGTTTCATAATCCCGAAGTTCCCCCATCAATATAATGTCAGGATCTTGACGCAGAGCGCCCTTCAAGGCAGCGGCAAAACTACTCGTATGTGGGCCTACCTCTCTTTGTGAGATAATCGATTTTTTGCTTTCATGGACAAATTCCACAGGATCTTCGACTGTTATGATATTTTCATTTCGCTCACGATTAATCTTATCGACCATTGCAGCAAGCGACGTAGATTTACCTGAGCCAGTCTGCCCCGTTACAAGTACAAGGCCATCCTTCAATGTCAGAACATCATGCACCGCTTGCGGTAGACCAAGCTTATCGATATGCGGCACCTCGGTGACAATCACACGGAGGACAAGGCCATAACCTTTGATTGTTTTATACCCATTGGCACGAAATCTTTGCCCTTCAAATTGAATGGCAAAATCAACATCGCCATAGGAATCAAAGGCTTCAAAGGCTTCATCGCCCAGCTCATGACGCATCAAATCGGCAATCATTTCATTTGTAGCAATGAGATCTAATGCAACAATTTCACCAGATTCACGGATATGTACAGGCTTCTCGCCGTGAATATGAAAGTCAGACACACGTCTTGTGCGCACTGTCTCCAATAACATTTTGTAAATGGGATTTTCCATGATACATACCTATGTGTAGGTTCGTAATTTCTAATATTGAACAAAATATTTCAACAACTGCTATAACAATCATTATATGATCATTGCACCATTACGAAATACTAATTTAACAGTACTTACAATAGTACTTATGCTCATCGCGCCTCTGAGTGCCGGCTCAGCAACTGCATCAACATTGCCTGAGGACGCATCTCAAGAGCTGTTTGACACGCTAAGTATGGCCAAATCTGGCGATGCTGTTGCGATGTATGAGATAGCCCTTTACCTTAATGCTCGCGCTGAAGACGGCGCTGAGGAGAATTATCAACTCGCATTTGGTTGGGCGTTGAATGCTGCACGCAAGGGGCATCCTGAAGCAGCTGAGTTAACAGGCTCCATGTATCGGCAAGGTTTTGGTATTGAACAAAATTACATCAAAGCCAGAAAATGGTTAGAGCGTGCCCTTGCCCGCAATTCTAAAGAGCCCAATTTCGAACTAGCGATTCTGTATGCTGATGAAAACAACCCTGGCAGAGATAAAAAACGGGCCGCTGAGCTTTTGGCGAATGCAATTCGACGAAACGAGCCACGTGCCTGTCTTGTGGCAGCGAGAAACAAACTAAACCAGGGAGAGGCCTTTAAACAAGCTCTGCCGCAAGTACGATGTGCTGCAAATGGTGGCTTAGTACAAGCCATGCTGACATTGGCAGATTATCATCTAAATCGCCGGTCGCCAGACGCCCTGAATGAGGCAAAGCGATGGCTGGAGGTAGCGGCTGAGAAAGGCTCTGAGGACGCAGCCTCGCTGCTGCTTCAGTTGCCTGACAAAAAATGACCCGCCCTATCTGCCAATCCGCGTTTAGCAATTAGATATGTTTTGGAAAGTGCATGATGCCAGAAATGGGCATTCAAATTTGATATGACCGGCTTTATCTCTTCGCAATTCACATTTGACACACCTGCACTTTTAATGGCGACCGATTGGCCTGTTGTGGTTGCAATTTTTACATTCATATATGGCGCATCAATTGGGTCTTTTGCAAATGCAGCAGCCTTGCGTCTTCTTTTAGATGAAGACCCAATTTCTCAGCCCTCCAGATGCCGTTTTTGTAATCGCAACTTACGGGCATTCGAAAATCTTCCTATTGTTGGATATCTTATACTTATGGGGAAATGTGGGTGCAAAAAGCATCCATTACCCGCCAGATATGTAGCTGTGGAACTTGGCACAGCTATATTATTTTGCATTTATGCTGCCATTCTCCCGTTCTGGGCTTGCCTTGCGCTGAGTATAGCCCTTGCGATTATGATCATTGCCTTTCTAACAGATTTCAGCGGCATGGTATTATGGACCCCGTCCCTCGGCTTAGGTGCCTTTTTTGGGTTTGCGGCGAGTTTACTCATCCCGGATTGGCCTGTTGCCCCTGCTTCAGCAGTTTTTGGGGCAGCTTTGGGCGCAAGTTTTATCATACTAATCAATTTTGCTTATAAAATCATGCGCGGTGTTAATGGCTTTGGCAGTGGTGATATCTGGTTAATGGCTATGATTGGGGCTTGGTTTGGGCCCATCGGCGCTGTCATTACATTTTTTGGCGGTGCGTATTTAGGCGCTCTTGTTGGAATTACCCTCATTCTGCTCGGAAAAAAGCATATTTCCTCAAAATTACCTTTTGGCGTATTCCTAAGTATTGTGTTTCTTCTTTACCCGATCAGCTATATATAGTTTACTGGTGAAAAATATTGGTTGTTTTGGGTTATGGTCTTTACTGGCATGGTTTGGTTTCAAGAACTCCGTAATGTGTCTCTCACGAAGAGTATGGTTCAAAGAGCAGGTGTCTTAGGCTCCGCTCTTTTATTAGCATCCTGCACTGGTCCTGAACGCCTCACTGAAGCTGATGTTACGCTTGAGCAGGCTAGTGCTGTTGTACAAGAGCGCATGATTGCCCCAAAGACAGAAGCAGAAAAGCTTGAGTTTGAGCTTCCTCAGCGTCAACCACGGCGCACGATATTGCAGGTACTGCATCATCCAACCTCGCTGGCCAACCCCGATTTTATTAATTTATTGCAACAGCAGATCTCTGAAGAGATCCGGTTTCGTGAAGCGCAAGCATCGCCTGAAGATAACTTAGAAGACGGGCTTGCACCGCAACCAGAACTCAAACCAATGAGCGACGAAGATAGACAGGCGCTTGTTAAATCACGAGGCGATGAGCGACTTAAACTTATGTTTGATAGAGGCGCCGCACTTGAAGATAAGTTATATGACACATTAGCCGTACTACAAACACGCGAAGAAACGCTTGCAAAAGAAGTGATTCCCGGTCTTTCTGAGACCCTACCAGATGTATTTGGTAAAAACCTAACACGTGATCCAGATGGCTATCTATCAATGCCAGCGGATATCGTCTTTATAGGTGGCCGCGCAAGCAACATGCCATCAAAGACTGCCTTACTGGATAATTATGTAGACGACAAAATGATCACATTGGCTGTTCGCGATATGCCTTTGGCTGATGTGATTCGGCTTATCACAGGCGCATTAAATATTCAGGGTAGCCTTTCAAATGATATATTATCATCTGATATTCGTGTTGGCGTGCAAATGCGTGCCAGTGCCTTATCGATATTAGACGCTGTTTTAACACAACATGATTTGGCAATCCTATTCGACCCTGATGTAGAGATTGCAAGATTTTATCGGGACAATGAGCTAGATTCTCAATTAGGGCAAATTAGACAAGCTATCATTGCCTATAACCAGTTGCTCTTCAAACGAAAGCAATTACAAGAGGCACGGTTTGATTTAGGTGCTGTCCGTTCAATGCTTGTTCTCGTGCAAGGCTTAATGCGCGGTGATAGTGACGGCTTTTTATCAGGAGTTGATGGCTTTGAGCGTGCTGGTTTAGGTGCAGAGGCAATTGGCGCGTTGCGTAGCTTATCAAATGAGAGTTTCGCCTTACGGCCATGGCTAGCGCAGTTTGATTCAGAAACAAATATGCTCCTTGCCCAGGATCAGAATGCTGATAATTCAGCTGAAGGAAAACGTCTAGCGTCTGTGCAGTCACGCTTTAATGACATTTTGGTCGAAGATCCCTGCGTCATTCCAGGCCAAGAGGTATTTGTTGAGAAAATTGCTGTTTATAACAAGGAAAGTACCGCATCCCTTGAATATCTAAATAACTATTTCTCAACGTTCCAAACGCAAACAACCGCTGAGCTTGCTGCTGCCAGTGCCGAAGCAGATGCAGCTGAGATGCCTGCAGAGGCTGAGGCAGCCGCAACAGACGGTGGTGAAGCAGCAGACGCAGGTGCCGCAGCAACAACAGCCACAGCGGCACCTGCCCCTGTTGTAACAACACCCACCATTTCAATTGACTTGCCAGATGGCTGCAACACCAGCCCAAGCTTGCGCCCTGTTTCCTTACAAGCTGACTCAACAGGTATCATCATCCAAGGCACACGTGTTCAGAACTCAATTGCCATGCGGCTTGTAACCGAGGACGATGCCCCACAAATGCAGGTCCTAGTTGAGATTTTCATGGTAACTGTATCGCGCGACTTTAGCCGCAGGCTCGAAAATCTACTTCGTGCAACCGATACGCCTGGTGGCAGTGGTGTGACAGAGGCAGATTTGCTGACCAACATCTCATCTGCAATTACTGGGGGCTATTCTGTCAATCTCTCTGCCCCTACAGGGGAAATCACCTCCGCTTTGAATTTCCTAGAGACAAACCAGCTCGGCCGTATTGTCTCAAGCCCGACCATTCTTGTGA
>WTHY01000160.1 GCA_011522945.1 Alphaproteobacteria bacterium | reverse complement strand
GCTCTTGTGTTTTATATAACGCCTACTTTTTACCATCATCTCTTTGAAAACGGTCACTTTAACTAGTTGTTAAAAGAATCAACGACCATCTCATAGATAATGGCAAATGGTTAATCATCTCTATGGACGCGTTCCATTTTCTCGTGCATCTCTTGTGCCGCTAATGTCATTGACGCGATGGGACGCGCTTCTAGACGCTCTAGGCTGATAGGCTCATCTGTATCTTCGCAATAACCATAGCTGCCATCTTCGATACGGCGTAGGGCAGATTCAATTTTCTGGATAAGCTTGCGTTCACGGTCACGTGTGCGCAAATCCAATGCGGCAGAACTTTCAATTTGCGCTCTGTCCATCTGATCTGGCTTGTGAAGCGATTCTGTCGATAAATTTTCGAGAGTTTGATTCGCTTCGTTCAGCAACTCTGAGCGCCAATCAAGAAGTTTTTGGCGGAAATACTCCAGTTGAAATGGGTTCATAAACTCCTCATCTTTAGATGGCTTATAGCCTTCCGGCAAAATAGTTGAGCCGGACGATGGGTTTATTGTTTGCATTTCTGCTGATGTTTTTTTGGCAGCCATGTGACCGTACCTCTTAACTTTTTAATCAAAAAGATGATTTGATGTACCACAAAAGAAATTTCAGTTTCAAGTAGACTCTCTTTTTAGGAAATATTCTCCCTTGCGCCCTATGCGTACACAGAATTTATACAATAAAAAATTATAAAAAACGCTTAATCACGCGAATGTGATTTGCAACTAACGCGCATCAAGAACAATCTACTAGATGAATAAAAAACTCATATCTTAACCATTTATGCATAGCTCTGCCTCAAAATGAGCTGATGTCAGAAGAGGAATGAAATGAATATTTTACTTGTAGAAGATGATCCCATTATCGCCGATGTGCTAACCATCACTTTAAAAGATGCTGGTTATTTTACGATTTTAGCAGGCTCGATTCATGACGCACTAGAAGAGGTTAGCCTAAATGAAATAGATGCTGTTCTACTAGATTTAAAACTGCCAGATGGTGATGGCACGCGTTTTGCAAGGCTTGTTCGCGCTAAACGTGAAAAACAGCTTGTGCCTATCCTTGTTGTATCCGGCAATAATGATGTTAATGACCGTATCATGGCTTTGGGAGCTGGCGCTGATGGTTACTTAGCCAAACCCTTTGATAAGCATGAATTACTGGCACATTTAGAAGCAATCATAAGGCGTGCAAACGGTCACAGCTCTCAGGTAATTGAACTCGGAAATTTAGCAATAGATCTGCATCGCAAGACAGTTAGTGTTGATGGCAAGGACGTGAATTTAACGCGAAAAGAAATTGAAATCGTTAATTTGTTAGGTGTTCGTAAAGGCGCTGTTCTAAGCAAATCAAGCTTCCTGAACCATCTATATGGAGGACGCGATGAGCCGGAATCAAAGATTGTTGATGTGTTCATCTGCAAATTGCGACAGAAATTACAAAATGCAGGCATGCAAGGTGCTATGATTGAGACTCTTTGGGGACAAGGCCATAAGTTAGTGGAAGACACACCTACGGAAAGCTTCCACTAACAACAACTCGGCAAATAACATCTTCAGGAACCGAAAAGCCGCATAAATAACCGTATGTGGCTTTTTGTTTTTTGGTTCGGTTTTTTTGCGATACGATATTGCGAATGGATGCTCTGTGAATTAAAACAGGGCACATTTTTAGCAACCCGTGAGCAAGCAAATATCGCAACTCCATATCCACGCTACAGGCATCATAGCAGATAGACGATGAACGCATTTTTAGATTTTACGTTAGGTGATTTTGTAAAGCACCCTGAAAAGCCAGAATGGGGCTTAGGGCAAGTGCAATCAATAACCGGAATGCGCGTAGTCGTGAATTTTGAAGAAGCAGGTAAATTACTGATTAATTGCGAAATGGTGGATTTGACGGTCGTTGATTTGACCTCTGTCGCAGACAGAACAGATTAGGCCAGAATTAGTTACAAACAATAACGCCATATATTGCAAGCTAGCGGTGATATGTCATATTTTTAAAGTAGCAGAATTGGGAAAGGGCATTAGAGATGCCAGATTCTTTTGATAAGGACCTTCCGAACACTCCTGGCAACAAGCGCCCGAAAGGGAAGTTTAAGCCAAAAGGCCGTCTAACTGACCCGAACGCTATCGAAGAAGTGAAGGGCTTGCTGAAAGGCGCAACATTCCAGCGCGATATGCTGATTGAGTATCTTCATATCATTCAAGATAACGACAAACATCTTTCTGCTGAAAAACTAGCTGCGCTTGCACATTTGATGAAAATTCCCATGGCTGAAGTTTGGGAAGTCGCAAGTTTTTACGATCATTTCGATCTCGTGAAAGAAGGGCAGGACGCGCCAGCAAAACGAACAGTCCGTGTTTGCACATCATTATCCTGTATGATGGCCGGTGGCGAAGCCTTGCTTGAGGAACTTCAATCATACAACAGTGATGAGGTGCGCTTTGTTGGCGCCCCTTGTATTGGCGCGTGTGACAAAGCGCCAGCAGCAGCAGATGGACACTCCCTTGTAGCGAACACATCAAAAGCTGACTTGATTGAGCGCGTTAAATCACCTGTCCCACACGCTGATGCACCTAGCTATAGAGGCTTTGACTCTTATGTTGATGATGGCGGCTATCAATTACTTAAAGATTTGAAATCTGGCACGCACACAGCTGAAAGCGTTATCGAAGCCTTATCTGGCTCAGCCCTTCGTGGGCTAGGCGGCGCAGGGTTCCCAACAGGCCGCAAATGGTCAATCGTGAGTGGCTATGAAGGCCCGCGCATGATGGCGATTAACGGTGATGAGGGAGAGCCCGGCACCTTTAAGGATAGGCATTACCTTACAACAGACCCGCACCGCATGATTGAAGGCATTTTGGTTGCCGCAAAGGTGGTTGGGATTGAACATTGCTATATCTACATGCGCGATGAGTATCCTGAAATCATCGATTTATTGCGCAAAGAATTGGCACTTTTGAATAAAGCCGGCTTGGATGACCACACAGTACTCGAACTAAGAAGAGGCGCTGGCGCTTATATATGTGGTGAAGAATCAGCCATGATTGAATCCATTGAAGGGAAACGTGGTTTGCCTAGACATCGCCCGCCATATGTTGCTGAGGTTGGCCTATTTGGAAGACCAACTTTGGTCAATAATGTTGAGACACTTTACTGGGTGCGAGACATTGTTGAAAAAGGCGCTGAGTGGTTTAACGCACAAGGACGCGATGGACATCCGGGTTTCAGAACATATTCTGTATCTGGCCGTGTTGCCAACCCCGGCCTTGTAACTTGTGCAGCTGGCGCTACCGTGTCTGAGTTAATTGAAGCGTGCGGCGGCATGGCAGACGGCCATGATTTTAAGGGGTATCTCCCTGGCGGTGCCTCTGGTGGCATATTACCAGCATCGAAAGCAGATATACCGCTCGATTTTGGTGGCCCACTCGCTGAGGAAGGGTGCTTTGTCGGCTCACATGCTGTTGTGGTATTATCAGACAAAGATGACATGTGGAGCGCCGCTTTAAACTTGATGAAGTTTTTCAAACATGAATCTTGTGGCCAATGCACACCTTGCCGTAACGGCACTGAAAAGGCGGTTGCACTTATGTCACAACCACATGCAGACACAGATTTGTTAAGTGAATTGTCTATGGCTATGACTGATGCTTCGATTTGCGGTCTTGGTCAGGCAGCATCTAACCCACTTTCCAGTGTTATGAAACATTTCCCTGAAGATATCCCGCAACATTCAACAGTCTCAAAAGAGGACATTTAAAGTCATGTCGCAAAAAGTTGAATTCACGCTTGATGGCAAGCTCGTAACTGCAGATTCTGATCAAACAATTTGGCAAATCGCTAAATCGCAAGGCACAGACATACCCCATCTTTGTTACAAGGATGATGACAATTATCGGGCAGATGGAAATTGCCGCGCTTGTATGGTTGAAATCGAGGGCGAGCGTGTTCTTGCCGCATCTTGCTTGAGAAAACCAACTGAAGGCATGGTAGTCCACAGCCAATCTCACCGCGCGGACACAGCGCGAAAGATGGTAATGGAGCTTCTTGTTTCTGACCAGCCACCTCAAGAAAGTGCGCATGACCCAGAGAGCCAACTTTGGCAATTTGCTGAAAGCCAAGATACAACTGAATCACGCTTTCCTGCAGCATTTGCACCAGAAGCAGATACATCGCACCCAGCGATAGCAGTGAATATGGATGCTTGCATTCAATGTAATTTATGTGTTCGTGCCTGCCGCGAAGTGCAAGTTAATGATGTGATTGGCCTTGCTGGTCGTGGCTCAGATGCTCATATCGTATTTGATTTCGGTGATGATATGGGGGCATCAACTTGTGTGGGCTGTGGTGAGTGTGTGCAAGCCTGTCCAACAGGCGCCTTAATGCCAAAAACAGTTCTTGATGATAGCCAAAAGCTATCCATCACTCCTGACAAACAGGTAGATTCAGTATGCCCTTATTGTGGTGTTGGCTGCCAGCTTACCTTTAATGTTAAGGATGAAAAGATTGTTTCGGTTACAGGAAAACAAGGCCCTGCAAACCAAGGGCGTCTTTGTGTAAAAGGTCGCTATGGCTTTGATTATATTAATAATCCTGAACGCCTTACAAAACCGCTGATCAGACGCGAAGATGTGCCAAAATCCGCCTCTATGCCATTTGATCCAACAAACCCACTAACCCACTTCCGTGAAGCAAGCTGGGAAGAAGCGCTTGACCTTGCAGCTAAGGGACTGAAGGACACCCTTGATGCGCATGGTCCATCAGCAATGAGCGGTTTCGGCTCTGCAAAAGGCACAAATGAAGAAGCCTATCTTGTTCAAAAACTTGTCAGAACAGGCTTTAAAACAAATAACGTGGATCATTGCACGCGCCTTTGCCATGCGTCATCTGTTGCAGCGTTGCTTGAGAATATCGGCTCAGGTGCGGTGACAGCTTCATTCTCTCAATGCCAGCACTCAGACGTCATCATTGTTATCGGCTCAAACCCGACGGTTAACCACCCTGTTGCTGCGACTTTCATTAAGAATGCAGCGCAAAGAGGCGCTGATCTATTCATCTTTGACCCGCGTGGACAGGTACTTGATCGCTATGCCAAAGCGTCCCTGAATTTTACACCGGGTGCGGACGTTGCGCTTCTAAATGCAATGATACACACAATTATCGCAGAAGGACTGCATGACAAGACGTATGTTGAAGAGCATACAGAAGGTTTTGAAGACCTGAAAAAAGCGACAGCGGCCACAACACCTGAGGCAATGAGCCCCATTTGTGGCATTGCACCTGACGTGATTAGGCAGACAGCCCGCACTTATGCAAAAGCCAATGCTGCTCTTATTTTTTGGGGCATGGGTGTATCACAGCATACACATGGTACAGATAATGCACGTTGCTTGATTTCACTAGCGTTGCTTACAGGCAATGTCGGAAAGCCTGGCGCTGGTCTTCATCCATTAAGAGGCCAAAATAACGTGCAAGGCGCATCTGATGCTGGCCTTATTCCGATGTTTTTCCCGGATTACAAGCC
>WTHY01000137.1:31985-46010 GCA_011522945.1 Alphaproteobacteria bacterium | reverse complement strand
AGCGTCAGATGTGTATAAGAGACAGAATGAGGCTCTTCTATAACCCGCGAACGAAATTTTGAAACTACAGATATATGAGGCCCATCGATGGCAAATCATAAGTCAGCTAAAAAGCGCATTCGCCGCAACGCAAATCGCGCTGAAATTAACAAAAGCCGCATCAGCCGGATTCGTACCTTTATTAAGAAAGTCGAATCGGCAATCGAATCAGGTGATGGCGCTGCTGCGACAAACGCACTGAAATCAGCCCAGCCTGAAATCATGCGTGGCGTAACCAAAGGTGTGTTGCACAAAAATACAGCATCACGGAAAATGTCACGTCTTGCAGCTCGTGTTAAGGCTGTTGCTGTCTAAAGACAAAGCGACATTATAAGACGTTTAGAGAGAGCCTTGATTCCAAGGCTCTTTTTTTATGTGCGCATTTGGTCGCCTTTCTCACCCCTGATAGGCCTTCAATCGATTCGTGATTTGTAAGCTGCTGAAACGACTAGCAAACATATTTCAAAACGGATTTCTCCCATATTTTGTGTCAAGAAATTTATCTGCATTTTTACCAGATTTATTTCGCCATTTTGGCATGTCTAGCTCTTGTAAATTAGCAGCTTTCAGATTTAAGGTTAGCGTCTAGGGGTAGGTAATCAGCTTTACCAAAATCATGATTATGGTCGCCCTGAACATGGATGATAAATCACTATCACTTCCATGCACCTCGAAATTTGGGATTGGGCGAGAGCACGAATGTTGCAACAGATAGCTATAAAATGTCCTATAGCCAGCAGCCGCTATGGCTGTGTTGCGATATTTCAATCTCACGATGTACGAGGCACTGTGAGATGAGTGCTTTAGCAAAAACAATTTGGGCAAATGTATCAGAGCGTATGCGCCAAGATATCGGTGATACAGCCTGGCGTAGCTGGATAAAACCGCTCATGCCGGTAGAGCTTGAACAGGGGTTGCTAGTCCTGCATACAGATAATCAATTGCTACGCGATCGTGCCCTTAGCCAATATGCTGATAGATTACGGCTCCATGTAAGAGGCGAATCCTCTGATGTTGAGGATATTGTGATTCGGCTTCAGCGCAAAACAGCAGTAGAGATTAAACAGGCTGCCGCAGCGCCGAATCAAATGCCAATTACGCCATCAGCCTCATCACCGCCACGCCTGTCGGAAATGTCTGTTGGCACACCGTCTCGTGCAGCTGCACATCAGGATGTAGCTGGGCTAGATCCACGTTTTGTTTTTGATAGTTTTATTGTTGGCAAGCCTAATGAGCTTGCATTTGCAGCCGCTCAGCGTGTTGCCGAATCAGAGACAGCTGCCTTTAATCCGTTATTTTTATATGGCGGCGTAGGGTTAGGGAAAACACATCTCATGCATGCAATTGCATGGGAGATACGTGCACGTCGGCCACATCGTAAAGTGATGTATCTATCGGCTGAAAAATTTATGTATCAGTTCATCCGAGCCTTACGTGATAGAGACACAATGACATTCAAGGAGCAATTCCGGTCTGTTGATGTCCTTATGATTGATGATGTGCAATTCATCGCTGATAAGGAAAATACACAGGAGGAATTTTTCCATACATTTAATGCCTTGATTGAAGAAGGGCGTCAGGTGGTTCTGTCTGCAGATCAATCACCACATAATTTATCTGGCATTGGTGAAAGACTACGGTCTCGCCTTGGCTGGGGTATGGTGGCTGACATTCATCCAGCAAATTATGAGCTACGATTGGGGGTTCTTCAGGCGCGGAATGACCAGATGCCAGAGGCAGCGCGTGCACCAATTAAGGTGCTGGAATTTTTAGCCCATAAAATCACAAGCAATATTCGTGAGCTTGAAGGGGCCTTTAATAGAATCATCGCGCATGCAGATTTGATAGGAAAAGAAATCACTGTTGATATGGCACGTGATACTTTATCAGATTTGTTACGTGCATCAGCACGCCGGCTAACCATTGAAGATATTCAAAAACAGGTTGCCAGTCATTTTGCAATTCGCATGTCAGATATGCATTCTGCAAGACGTGCCAGAAATATTGCCCGTCCACGCCAGATCGCAATGTATTTGGCAAAGAATCTGACACATGCATCCTATCCAGAAATTGGTCGGCAATTCGGAAATAGAGACCATACAACTATCATGCATGCTGTCAAAAAGGTGGAACAACTTGTTCTAGAAGATGGCAGTTTAGCAGACGATATTGGCTTGTTGCGGTCAATGTTAACAGACGCCTGATCTGCTGGGCTTAGCGCGCTAGACCAGAATTCTTGCCATTACCGTGAGCCTGTCGGTCTTAGAACTGCAAAAACCCGATATATTGAGGTGTATTTTGTTTGGCATGCTATATTTTGTATGTCAAAATAGAAATCAGCTAAGATATTACGCTATTATGGTCTAGCAGACTGAGGTGATGCGCTGTTTTGCAGCCTATCATCATCTCTTCTAACTATCTGTCTGTTGTGGAGATTGAAACATGCAGTTTACGATTGATCGGATGAGCTTGTTGCGCCCTTTGGGTCATGTCAGTTCAGTGGTTGAGAGGCGCAATACGATACCGATTTTGTCTAATGTCGTTTTACGTGCTGCCTCTGGCAAATTATCGCTAACCGCAACAGATATGGACATGGATATTATTACAGATGTTGCTTGTGCTGTTGGACAGGATGGGGCCAGCACGGTTTCAGCACATTTATTAAATGATATTGTGAAAAAACTGCCAGATGGCTCTGAAGTGCAAATCCAAATTGCTGATGGGCATGCACAAATTAGCGCAGGGCGGTCCAGTTTCCGTTTGCCTTGCTTGCCGGTCGAAGATTTTCCAGCCATTAATAATTCAGATTTTCCTGTGCGTTTTATGCTCACAGCAGCAGATCTTCGTGATTTGATGGATACAACGCGTTTCGCGATATCAACAGAGGAAACGCGCTATTATCTAAATGGTATTTATTTCCACAGCGCTGACAATGAGAATGGCGCTGGGCAGTTTCGCGCGGTTGCGACTGATGGCCACCGTCTGGCGTTAAGCCAGATGGATATGCCAGCTGGGGCCGCTGATATGCCCTCTATCATTTTGCCAAGAAAAGCTGTGGGTGAGCTCCGAAAATTACTGGATGATGAAGATGGTGAGGTTCAGGTCAGCTTGTCTGAAACCAGAGCTGAGTTTGCCTTTGGGTCTGTGCGCCTGACAAGTAAGCTGATTGATGGGTCATTTCCAGATTACACACGTGTCATCCCGTCAGCTAACGACAAGCTTGTCACATTAGATGCAGCGCTATTTAAAGCTGCTGTTGACCGTGTTTCGATTATTTCTTCTGATAAGTCTCGTGCGGTCAAGCTGACTATAACACCTGGCTTATTAAGCATTTCAGCACATAATACAGATGCGTCCAGTGCGAATGAAGAATTAGAAATTGAGTATCAGGGCGAGGCTTTGGAGATAGGCTTTAATGCACGCTATTTGCTGGATATCACAGACCAAATTCAGGGTGATGTTCTGCAGATGGAACTTGCTGATCCAGGTGCACCAAGTTTGATACGCACGCCTGGTGATGAAGCAAGCCTGTTTGTCTTGATGCCTATGCGTGTTTAAGATTTTACAGTAGGGATGGATCCAGCTTCAGATATGGTACCGCACGCAAAGCTCGCTGTTATACATCCAGCTCAAAAGATGGCCTCTCAACAACGGCCGGAAATTTGGTTATCTGGTGTCAAGTTATCTGGATTCAGGAATTATACGCATGCCAGCCTATCTCTTGATCAGGCGCCTGTTGTGCTCATAGGGCCAAATGGCGCTGGCAAAACGAATTTATTAGAAGCTGTATCTTTACTGGCGCCTGGCCGTGGACTTCGTCGTGCTGGACGAGATGAGCTTGGTCATAAGTCTCATCATCTGGCAGCAGCTGATGCAAATCACGCTGATAGATGGGCTATTTCTGCTACGCTAAATCTACCATCTGATGGGCTGAGACAGGATGCTGGTTCACACCAAGATACACAGGCAGAGGCCTATTATCCTGTTACACATAAAATTGGCACAGGTGTTCAACCAGAAGAAGCGCGCCGGCTTGTGCGTCTGAATGGCCAGAATGCTGCACAAAGTGATTTAGGGCGCTTATTCGCATTATCTTGGTTAACACCGCAGATGGATGGTTTGTTTATCGGTAGTCCATCAGCACGTAGACGTTTTATTGACAGGCTAGCCATAGCATTTGATCCGGCGCATGTTGGCCGTATATCTAGATATGAACGTGCCTATCGTGAACGTGCCAAACTATTAGCAAATGGTGCAGGAGATCCGCATTGGTTCCAGTCGCTTGAATCTGTATTGGCTGAAACAGGTGTTGCTATCATGGCGACACGAGCAGCGTTAATCCAGGATCTAAATCTGACGACAGACTCAAATGAGACAGGGTTTCCGAAGGCATTTTTATCTATGCGTGGCGGCGGTGCTGAACAATTATCTGAGTTGCCTGCCTTGGAAATTGAAGACAGGCTAAAAGCAGAGGCGGCACGGTTGCGGGCGGCCGGGGATACACAGATGCCAGGACCGCAGGCCAGTGATTTAACAGCCTTGCATATGGCGCGTCAGCAGCCTGCGCATCTAGCTTCAACCGGAGAGCAAAAAGCGCTTCTGATCTCCATTATCTTGAATCATGCGCGTTTGCAGGCACGCCGGTTAAAGCGACCGCCTATTCTCATTTTAGATGATGTGGCTGCGCATTTAGATGGTGATCGCCGCAGCGATTTATTTGCAGCATGCCACGACTTATCAGGGCAGATATGGTATAGTGGAACTGACAGGAGCGATTTTGGACCACTGCAGCATCATGCGCAGTTTTTTAATATTAAAGATGGTGAAATTTCAACAGCTTAGTAGTTGAGATAGGCTAGCAAACCGCAGTCGCGGCAATACAGCAAAAGAGAATGGTTATGAGTGAAACCGAACAGCAAATAGATGGCCAGGCAGATGCAGATTATGGCGCAGATTCCATCAAGGTACTAAGAGGCCTTGATGCTGTGCGCAAACGCCCTGGCATGTATATCGGTGATACAGATGACGGATCTGGATTGCATCACATGGTCTATGAGGTTGTAGATAATGCGATTGACGAAGCGCTCGCCGGGCATTGTGATATTGTACAGGTGATCTTAAACGGCAATGGTTCTGTAACCGTGTCTGATAACGGACGTGGTATCCCTACCGATATTCATACCGAAGAAGGTGTATCGGCCGCTGAAGTGATTATGACTCAGCTTCATGCTGGCGGAAAATTTGATAATAACTCTTATAAGGTGTCAGGTGGTCTTCACGGTGTGGGCGTGTCTGTTGTGAATGCCTTATCAGAATGGCTTGAGCTGAAAATCTGGCGTGAGGGTGATGCTCATCAAATGCGGTTTGAAGCTGGTGAGGCTGTAGATAGGCTTGCTGTCACAGGGCCAGCTGGTGATAATGCTGGCACAGAGATCACGTTTAAACCTTCAGGTGAGATTTTCACCGGGACTGAATTTGACTTCAGCACGTTAGAACACCGTCTGCGTGAGCTGGCCTTCTTGAATAGTGGGGTGCGTATTCGTCTGACAGATGATCGCAAAGCAGAGCAAACAGTCTCTGAATTCTATTTTGATGGGGGGCTAAAGGCCTTTGTGGACTGGTTAAACCGGTCTCGTAATGCATTGCATGACACTCTGTATCACGTGTCTGAAAAAGATGATGTCACTGTAGAATTGGCGCTGGCATGGACAGATAGTTTCCATGAAAATACGCTCTGCTTCACAAATAATATCCCTCAGCGTGACGGTGGCACGCATCTAGCTGGGTTCCGTGGAGCGTTGACACGCATCATCAATAATTATGCAGCTGAGAGCGGGATAGCCAAAAAAGAGAAGGTGCAACTTTCTGGTGAGGATTCTCGCGAAGGTTTGACAGCTATTATTTCTGTGAAGGTTCCAGATCCAAAATTCTCCTCTCAGACAAAAGATAAACTTGTCTCTTCAGAAGTGCGCCCGCTTGTTGAATCTGCTATGGCAGATGCGCTTGGTCAATGGTTTGAAGAGCATCCTGCTGAAGCCAAGCGGATCGTATCAAAGGCATATGAAGCTGCTGCTGCTAGAGAAGCTGCGCGTAAGGCAAGAGAGCTCACACGCCGGAAAGGCGTGCTGGATGTTGCCAGCCTCCCAGGCAAGTTGGCAGATTGTCAGGAAAAAGATGCGTCAAAAGCAGAGTTGTTTCTGGTGGAGGGTGATTCTGCAGGCGGATCTGCCAAGCAAGGCCGCGACAGGTCTAATCAGGCCATTTTGCCACTGCGCGGCAAGATCCTAAATGTAGAGCGAGCACGCCTTGATAAGATGCTCTCATCAGCTGAAATTGGCACACTTATAACAGCGATTGGTGCTGGTGTTGGTAATGCTGATATGGATCTGGAAAAAGTCAGATATCACAAGATTGTCATCATGACAGATGCGGATGTTGACGGTAGCCATATTCGGACTTTGCTTCTGACATTTTTCTTCCGCCATATGCGCCCGCTGATCGAGCAGGGTTATTTATACATTGCACAGCCACCTTTATTCCGGGCCAAGCGTGGGCAGTCAGAAACCTATCTGAAAGATCAGGCGGCGTTAGATGAGTATCTGATAACAGCTGGGTTAAAAGAAGCCATTCTGACCACTGGAACAGGAGCACAAATCGGGGGAGAGGACTTGCGTTCGCTTGTTGTGCAGGCAGTTCAGCTCAGTCGCCATATTGATGGCCTTACCCCGCAAATTTCGAATAAGCAGGTGCTCGAGCAGGCAGCAATTGCTGGCATGTTAAAGCCATCTCTACTCGATAATAGCGAGGCAGCTGATTATCTCGCCAAGCGGCTAGACGCACTTGTTGGTGAGGCAGAAAGAGGCTGGGTTGGTGCGGTTGAAGCAGGAGCTAACGGATCAGAAATTAGTATTTCACGGACATTACGCGGCATTACAGAACGATATGTGATTGATAGCCGTCTTGTGAATACAGCTGAAGCTAGAGCCTTAGATGAAACAGCATCCCGGTTGCAGGAAGTTTATGAAAAACAGGGTAGTCTGCAATTATCCTCTGGTCAGCCACTAGATATATCCGGGCCAATTGCGCTCTCTGGCTCTATCATTGCACAAGGTCGAAAAGGTGCACAAATTGCGCGGTATAAGGGGCTAGGTGAGATGAATCCAGATCAGCTCTGGGAAACAACATTGGACCCAAATCAGCGGGTATTTCTGCAGGTGCGCGTCTCTGAAGAGGAAGAGGCAGATAATGCCTTCTCCACCCTCATGGGAGAGGCTGTGGAAGAGCGTCGCCTATTTATTCAGAATAATGCGCTGAAAGTATCTAACCTCGATATTTAGCATAGGTCAGGTGCGCAGTGATGAAACAGGTCAATCGGATACTGCCCTAACATCGAAATTAGCGCAGATAATGTGTATCTAGATGCCGGCAGACGGCTCATTGTAGATAGGGTGGGGCGTTATGTCTGATTTGGGCTGAGGAAATTATCTGATGGACACTATTGGATCAGCTCCAAAAAGACGGATCGGAACTGGCGGTGTAAGAGGCGCAGCACGGCGCCCTATTGATCCAACAGTTCTTATTTCTATACGCTGGCTTGCCTTGGCAGGGCAGCTTGCTGCGCTGTTATTTGTATCTTTTAGCCTGAAATTTGATTTACCTGTACTCCAAGCGATGGGGGTAATCGGTGTGTCTGTGGCTGTGAATATATGGCAGGGTTTTGCTGTCGGGTATAATCAGCATCATTCACGTCAGATCTTACTGTTAGCTCTTGGATTTGATGTTGTTCAGCTGGCTGCCCTGCTGTATTTAACAGGCGGTCTGATAAACCCATTTGCGATATTTTTTCTGGCGCCAGTCATTGTTTCGGCTGCTTTGTTGGATGTGCGATCTACTGCAATATTGCTAATGCTTGTTGTGTCCTTATCAACATTGCTGACAGTCTATTATCTGCCGCTACCCTGGTGGCCAGATAGTTATTTTACTGTGCCTGATCTGTATATATTTGGTATTTGGACAGCTATCTCTTTATCGGCTGTATTTATAGCTGTCTATGTGTTCTGGCTGGCGGCAGATGCGCGCCGTACAGATGATGCTTTATCAGAGGCTGAGCAGACATTGGCACAGGACAGACAGTCAAATGCTGTTGGTGCTCTTGCAACAGCTGCGGCGCATAAATTGGGATCACCTCTCAATACGATCACCCTTATCAGTCATGAGCTACTGGCTGATTCAGAAGAAGATGATCCACATTTTGAGGATATTCAGCTGCTTGCACAAGAGGTAGAGCGCTGCCGTGTTATTCTGGCCGGGTTAGATACTGATGGCTCACCTGATATATTACTGCCAGCAAGCCATGTCTTGCGGAATATGCTGGCTCGAAAAGCCACCGAAATTAATAAGCAGCTGAATTTCACTATCGATGATGCAGCTTCAGATCAGGAACCTGAGATGGCAGTCAGTGCTGAGCTCCGCTATGCGTTAGATACGCTCGTTGATAATGCTGCCGATTTCGCAAAATCCAAGATAGACCTCATGATTGGCTGGGATGAGCAGCGTCTTTGGATCAGGCTGAGTGATGATGGACCAGGATTTCGGCAGCAGACATTGAATAGAATTGGTGAGCCTGGGAATAGCACACGCAAAGGTCAGGCCGGACATAAGGGGCTTGGTATTTTTCTTGCCTCTAATCTTATTCGGCAGATGGGTGGCTCTGTGCAGTTTCTCAATCTTGCGACTTCAACAGACGGCAGAACAGGCGCGCGTGTGGATATGAATTTGCCGCGCCAAAATCTATAATAGTTATTATGAGATCTGCTGGTTGCAACGCCAGCTCTTTATCCGCCCGGCTGAATGCTGTATCTATCGGTCTATATTGGCAGTATAGACTGGTTCAAATATGGAAACGGCCTAAACTTTCTTGCTTGAGAGTCGGATCAGGTCACTAGAATAGGCTCTTAGGGCAGATATTATAATCCTAACTTCAGGACTGCAAAGACTGTAGTTTGCATGGAGAATGAGATGAGCAATAAGCGGCTCTTGATTGTTGATGATGACGCGCCTCTCCGCAAAAGGCTGGCGCGCGCTATGGAACAACGTGGGTTTGTTGTCTCGCAAGCCGAATCGGTAGCTGAAGCTAGTCAGCAAATGAATAGTGATGAACCAGATTATGCAGTTGTTGATCTCAAATTAGAAGATGGAAGCGGTTTATCTGTGGTTGAGCGTTTAAAGCAACGCTACCCAAAATGCCGCATTATTGTTCTTACAGGCTTTGGAAATATTGCCACGGCAGTTGCTGCGGTAAAAGCTGGCGCAACAGATTACCTGCCAAAGCCAGCTGGTCCTGACCAGATAGCTGCAGCGTTATTACAACAAGAAGGTGCGTTGCCGCCGCCGCCTGAGGATCCAATGTCAGCAGATCGTGTGCGGTGGGAGCATATCCAACGCGTGTTTGAGCAATGTGATCGCAATGTGTCAGAAACAGCCAGACGACTAAAAATGCACCGGCGTACATTACAGCGCATACTTGCTAAACATGCACCGCGTAGCTAATCTCGCCCCGTAGATTAGGTGTCAGTGGATTAGATCTCAGTAAAGCACGACAGATGAATATCAGCAGATTTGGTCCCAAGATGTTAGCCCAATATTACAGTTCAGTGTTTTTGGCTAATATGGCAGGTCTGTCTTTCGAAAATAATATTATGCGAGGCATTGTGTCTTGAAAAAATCCTATAAATTCCTCACCGGGCTTGATAGTCCTGAATTTTGCCAGCGTGTAAGTGATGCCCTCGCTGACGGCTATTGTCTTTATGGTAATCCTGTCATGATTATGGATGGTGAGGATCGCTATGTTGGTCAGGCTGTTATATTGCCCTCTGAACAACCAGAATTAGCACGTGATAAAGGTAGGCAAGATGACTCAAAATGATAGCCAGCCAAAATGGCAGCAACGCACAAATCTGATACGTGCTGGTTTGGCCAGGTCCCATAATCGGGAAACATCAGAAGCCCTGTATATGACATCAGGCTATGTGTATGACAGTGCTGAACAGGCAGAGGCAGCTTTTGCTGGGGATGCTGATAATTATGTATATGCACGCTATGGCAATCCAACTGTTCAGATGCTTGAAGAAAGACTTGCTAGTTTAGAAGGGGCAGAATCGTGCCGGGCTACAGGGTCAGGCATGGCAGCTATTTTTGCCTCTATGGCCTGTATGCTTGAAGCTGGCGATAGAATTGTCGCCTCACGCGCGTTATTTGGCGCCTGCTATGCAATTTTAACGAAGATTTTACCGCGCTGGGGCGTTGAGACAATATTGGTAGATGGACGTGATTTAGCGGCATGGGAAGCTGCCTTATCAAAACCAGCGAAAATCGTATTCCTGGAAAGCCCCTCTAACCCGTTGCTGCATCTTGTTGATATTGCTGCTGTTGCTGAGATGGCGCACAAGGCTGGTGCCAAGATGATTGTAGATAATGTGTTTGCAACGCCTTTATATCAGTCGCCCCTCGCGCTTGGTGCGGATGTCGTTGTCTATTCAGCAACCAAACATATTGATGGGCAGGGTCGGCTTTTAGCGGGGGCTGTGCTCGGTAATTCTGAGTATATGGATGAGGTATTTTTGCCGTTCTATAGACAGACTGGGCCGGCTATCTCTGCCTTTAATGCATGGATTATGACAAAATCTCTTGAAACGCTCTCTTTACGTGTTGAGGCGCAATCGCAGTCAGCAACAAAGCTGGCGACCTATCTGGCAGATCATAAGGCTATATCAGAGGTGCATTACCCGGGGCATGAAACACATCCGCAATTTGCTCTGGCACAAAAACAGATGTCTGGCCCTGGCTCTTTGCTTGCCTTCGAGCTGCAAGGTGGTAAGGCTGCTGCATTTGCTTTTTTAAATGCGCTAAGATTGATTGATATTTCCAATAATCTTGGCGATTCAAAAAGTCTTGCTTGTCATCCAGCTAGTACGACACATGCAAATTTGTCAGATGAAGAGCGTGCATCTGTTGAGATTACTGACGGGCATATTCGATTATCTGTCGGTCTTGAGGATCCTGCAGATCTCTTAGCGGATTTGGAACAGGCGCTTGCACAAGCGCAGCATCAGGCTGGTCAAGCCTAGTGGAATTATCAGCTGTTTTTGCGCTTTTGGCGGCACTGAGTTGGACTCTGGCAGGACTTACAGGCCATGCGCCTGCACGTGCTTTGGGGTCTTTGCATTTTAATAGGCTGAGAATGGTTGTCGCGTCAGCCTGGCTTGCCATGATGATTCTCATTACAGGAGGGCAGTTTTCTCTCTCTACTGAATTTTTAATGCCTGTTATCGCCTCAAGCCTCATCGGCGTTGTGGTTGGAGACTATTTTTTATTTGTCACAATGCGAAGATTAGGGCCACGCCGCACAGCTATTCTATTTGCTGCCAATGCACCGATTGCAGCAATTTTGGGATGGTTGTTTTTAGGTCAAACCTTATCAACCCAAGTGATATTTGCGATTTTTCTAGGCTTTATAGGCGTTATCTTAGCGATTATTTACGGCAAAAGACGTGATTTATTACATGTTTGGGAAGATGTTTTGCCACCACTTTGGATCGGTGTGGGGGCTGGCTTTATGGCTGCGTTGGGACAGGCTGTTGGCGTGTTTTTGCTGCAACCAGCTATGGCAGCTGGCGCAGACCCGCTTGTCGCCGCCTTACTGAGAGCCGTCATTGCAGCCCTATGTTTCTGGCTCATTTTTCCGTTTGAGAGATCGAAATCAGTACCTATAAGCAGCCTGTCAAAGCGTATGTGGATGATGATTGCGCTGAATGGATTTTTTGGATTAAGTTTTGGTTTGGCCTTGCTTTTAAAGGCATTAGAGACAGGTAAGCTTGCAGACGTGACAATGCTATCATCTGTTGGGCCGGTCATCATTCTGCCTTTCATCTGGTATCAAACGCGTAAAATGCCAGCGCCTGGCGCCTGGTTTGGTGCAGTTCTTGTCGTGGCCTGTACCTGGCTCTTGGCCATTGCTGATAAAGGATAACGCATAGTCTATGAACCAGATTTCTGAAAGAACGGCCATCATCTTCCTGCTCTGCACTATGACATTCTGGGCAGGTAATGCTGTTACGGGCCGCATGTTCTACGAAGAATTGCCGCCATTCCAGCTGGCATTCTGGCGATGGGTTCTAGCTGGCGCCATTGTGTTTATTCTCTTGCGCCCACCCCTGCGTCGCGACTGGCAGGTGATTTGGGCCCATAAATGGACATTGCTGATTATCGGCACACTCGGCATCGGCATGTATAATACCCTGCAATATTGGGCACTCCATTATACAACAGCCACAAATGTGGGCCTTATTCAAACCATTATGCCGCTTTTAATTACCATGATGGATTGGATGATTAATCGGAGCCGCGTCTATAAAATCCAATTTGTTGGCATGGCACTGTCTACATTAGGTGTTGTGGTTGTGATTAGCCGTGGTGATCTTGATATATTGCTGAATTTAAGCCTGAATATTGGCGATGTGCTTATGGTCATTGCTGTTTTAGTTTATGGCTTGTTTTCAGTTTTGCTGAAGCGGGCGCCGAAACTAAATCAATGGTCGTTGCTCTTTGTCTTGTTCATGATCGGCGCGGTGGAGCTATTGCCATTGCAATATTACGAATATGCAAGTGGCGCACGGTTTGATTTTAGTACTGGTCCTATCATCGGCATGATCTACATCGTCATCGGGCCAGCCCTTCTCGCCTATTATTTCTTCACAACGGCGGTTGGCAGGCTTGGTGCGAACAGAGCTGGTTTGTTTTTCTATTGGTTGCCAATCGCTGCAGCTGGATTAGCAGCGTGGCTTTTGGATGAGCGGCTTGCCATTTATCATCTTATTGGATTCATTCTGGTTGTAATTGGTCTGCGCTTAGGATTAAGAGTACCGCAGACAGCGAATCAATAAGCACAGCAAGCTTCGCTAAATCAGGAAATATAAAAAGCGCATGGCCAAAGATAAGATAGATGCTCTTGATGTGGGGCTGCTGTTATTAGCAGCATGTTTGTGGGCGTCTGCTTTTTCCAGCATTAAAATTGCTGTATCTGAAGTGGGCCCAGTCACTGTTGGGGCAGCACGCTGCTTGATTGCTGCATTAGTATTACTGCCCTTTATTATGCGCAAATCTTTATTGGCAGATCTGCGGTCTGCGCCTCTTGGTTTTCTTGGTATCGTTGGACTGCTTGGTGTTGCGATGCCCTTCATGCTGGTTGCTTATGGTGAACAGGTTGTGGACTCAAGCCTAGCAGGATTATTGATGGCGGTGGGGCCATTAGCAACGATTCTTGGTGGTCATTTTATCACGAAAGATGAGGTGATAACCCGTACAAAGCTGACAGGCATTTTATTTGGCTTGCTTGGGGTTGTGTTGCTCTTGTGGCAAGGTAGCCGCCTTATCGGGCAGACAGCTGTGATCAGCCAGCTTGCCATTATTTGTGCTGCACTTGGATATGTGAGTTCAAACCTCATGATAAGGCGGATAAGTGGCTCAGTCATGGCCCTTACAATTAGCTGGTCTGGCTTGGCTTTTTCAGCTCTTTTGCTTGTGCCAGCCGCGGTGATTTTTGAAGCGCCAAATCTTGGCAATCTATCCCCTTCAGTTTGGACGGCCCTCCTATGGCTTGGTATTGTGCCAACAGCTATCGGATTTACGTTGCGGTATATTCTTATCGCGCGTGCAGGGGCTGGCTTCACTTCATATGTTGGCTATTTGATTCCAGCTATTGCACTTGTTTTTGGTGTGGTGTTGCTTGATGAAGCCTTGAGCTGGGATAAGGTGGCTGGGCTTGTATTGATTCTTACTGGCCTTGCGATTGCGCGTCGTTAAATCTATTTGACCTCTCAGATTAGCGTCTGCCTACATCGCACCGAAACCTTCCGGACAATGTAACCTTCCGGACAATGTAACCTTCTGGGCAATCCATAATTCTGCACAGCACGTAAAGATATTATG
>WTHY01000137.1:0-31885 GCA_011522945.1 Alphaproteobacteria bacterium | reverse complement strand
ACAATGTAACCTTCTGGGCAATCCATAATTCTGCACAGCACGTAAAGATATTATGCGATATTTATTTGTTATCATGCTTATGTGCCTTGCGCTGTTCCGGCCAGCCATTGCAGACTCATTGATTGAGCCATCAGCTGAATATAGCCCGCAGGTCGTCATTGAAATACAATTGCTGGGACTGCAAGCCAGCGCGCCAGAAGATATTCGAGATGGCAAAGGCATTGAGCAGGTATGGCTGTTTGCACACCCAAATAATAAGCGGATTACCGGGCCTCTGCCACGCTTTCGGACTTTATTTGACAGCCCTTCTTATGCACCGCTCGTAAATCATATTACACACCAGATTGACGTGGTGAGCCTGTCAGAGCGTGAGGCGAGCTTTGTTGTGATGGTACAAGGACAAGATGGTCAGAATTATGCCTATCTTTGGCAGCTTATGAAGGTTTCTGAAGGCGCTGAACAAGATTTCTGGATGACAGTAAGTGTCTCTAATCCTCGAACAGTTGGTAGCTCCTCGTAAAGGCCATTTAGAAAAATCGTCTGAGCCACAGATTTTTCTTGCTAAGAGCGTTAAATTGACTTCATCTGATGCGGCTCCGAGTTGTATGCCAGTCACGGTCTGGCGGCGCGCATTCGGTTAGCTGGGTTAGATGAGGCACTTCATGACATTACAAACAACATCCTCTGGCCGTGTCCGGCAAGCTGCTCTTGCTGTTATTTTTGCCAGTCTTATGCTCGGCTTCACAGACAATCTGGTTGTCATCTTATCTGACTCTATGGGTCTTTTTCAATTTCATGTTTTGCGTGGTCTGACGATTCTGTTTTTACTTATTGTTCAAGCGGCAATCATGCGGGTGCGCTTACTACCCAAAAACTGGGGGGCAGTTCTATTTCGAGGTTTCTGCCAGACATTGGCTATTTTGATGTTTTTCGGTGCCCTTCCCATAACAGGCGCAGCAGTGGCTGGCGCAGGCTTATTCACAGCGCCAATTTTTGTATTGATTTTTTCTGTACTACTCTTTGGCGAATCAATTGGCATTTACAGAGTGCTTGCTGTTCTTGTTGGGTCCATAGGTGTTGTCATGGTGCTCAATTTAACAGGTGGGGCGATAACCATATTTGCCATTATGCCGATTTTGGCTGGTGCTTATTATGCTACAAATAATATTGCAACGCGCCGCATCTGTGCCGAAGAAACACCGCAAGCCCTTTTGCTTGTCTATACTGTAATGATCACAAGCCTTAGTGCTATTATGGCAACCTATCTTGGCAGCGTAGAGCTGCCTGCTGATGTGTCATCTGATATTCTATATCTAGTGCGTGGTTGGGAGCCAGTCAGTTGGTATGATCTGACAATTGTTGGCATTAATGGTATTGGCGCATTTGCAGCACTTCTCGCTATGACATGGGGATATCAGCAAGCTGAAACGAGCTATGTGTCCATTTATGAATATAGCTACCTTATATTTGCAGGCTTTTTCGGCTGGCTCATGTGGAATGACTTACTAAGTCTGACAAGTATGGCTGGTATTGGTCTTATCATTTTTGCTGGTGCTATCATCACTTTGCGCACAGCTAAGGCTGAAGAGTAGACAATTTAGTGCGCTAAATTTTATCAGAAATAACAGACCTCTAACGGCGAATAGTTAGATTAAATTTTTCTATAATTAGTGCTTCACCTTTGCATAATTTCTGTGCTTTATTTCCATATGTTAGAATGTTTATTTCAATCATTGAAACAATGACATTTCGTTCTAAGTGGGTTCCATCGAACCTATTGACGATTAAGCGGAGGATATTATGGATCGTAGATCGTTTTTGACTAAAGCCGGTGCAGGTGCAGCGTTAGCTGGTACAACTGCTCTAGCTGCCCCAGCCATTGCGCAGAACAAGCGTACACTGACAATGGTTACGTCAGTGCCACATGGCTTCCCTGTGTTTGATGACGCAGCGGTATATTTTGCAAATGCTCTGACAGAAATGTCAGATGGTCAGCTCACAGTTGAGAAAAAAGCTGCTGGTGAACTGGTTGGTGCATTTGAAGTGTTTGACGCTGTTTCATCAGGTCAGGCAGATATCTATCACTCAGCTGACTATTATTTCGGCGGTCAGCACCCTGGTTACTACTACATGACAGCGGTGCCATTCGGCGCAACTGCTGAGGAATTCCAGGCATGGTACCTACATGGTGGCGGTCATGACCTGCACACAGAACTGGGTAAAATTTTCAACCTGAAGTCATTCAATGCTGGTAACACCGGTATGCAGCCTGGCGGTTGGTACAATAAGGAAATCAACTCAGCTGACGACTTTAACGGTCTGAAGTTCCGTATGCCGGGTATCGGTGGTCAGGCACTAGGTCTGACAGGTGCATCTGTTCAGTCTCTTCCAGGTGGTGAGATTTATCAGGCACTTGCATCAGGCGCTATTGATGGTGCTGAGTGGATTGGTCCATATGCTGATGAAAAGATGGGCTTCCAGGAAATCACTAAGTTCTACTACACATCAGGCTTCCATGAGCCAGGTTCAGCTTTGACAGCTGCTTTCAACCTTGATGTATATGAGAGCTTAACAAAGGCACAGCAGAACATGGCGTTTAACGCTGCGATTGCTGCGACAAGCTATAACTACACATTAGGCCTAGCAAACAATGCTGCAGCACTAAGCCGTATCATTGCACAGGGCGTGAAGGTTATGGAATTCCCAGATGATGTGTGGGATCTGTTTGGTGATGCATCAGTTAAAGCTATGGATAAGTATATGGATGATGATCTATATGCACAGATCCGTGGTTCACTGAATGACAGCCTTGCAGGTACATCAAGCTGGCTTAACCGTGCAGACCGCACATATGTTGAGCAGCGCGCACGTATCTTCAACCTGTAATCCTTCAGGTATTATTGTGGACGGGAACGCGTTTCAGCGTTCCCGTTTTTCACCGTCTCCTGTTTTTTCCGCTTGAGGTGTTAAATGTCGACTGAGCAGAATATGTCTTTGTTTGCGGGCATTCAGTGGGTTTTTGTAAGTCTTTTCGGGGCTTTTGGTGATATTTTTACAGCCTTGTCTAACCCAAGCCTTTGGCTTGATTGGTCAGATAAGCAGGCTCTGGTGCGTTTTATCTATTTCGGAGCATCAACCGAATTATTTTTTGTCTTTTTCCTTCTCTTCATCTCGATAGTTATCGCTGGCTTATATAGCCCGCGATTTATGTGGCTTGTCGTGCGTGGCACTGAAGGCGCCTCAAACACAGTTGGACGCTTTTTTGCGTGGGCTGGTTTGATCATGGTTGTTCAGCAGATTATTGTTGTTTTTATTCAGCGTATTTTCACACGCCCTGATATTGTTATCGGTTTCGGGATACCTGTTGATTTTGACGTGAGCTGGTATTCTGAAGAATTGAAGCTCTATAATGCTGCGATCGTGTGTTTATGTGTCGGTTACACATTTGTTCAGCGTGGCCATGTGCGCGTTGACCTATTTTATGCGCCAGCCTCATTCCGCGTGAAGAAAATTATTGATATGTGTGGGGCGCTTTTCTTTATGGTGCCTATGGCTGTCCTTATGTGGCTGTATACATGGTTCTTCATGTGGCGGCATTTGATCACACCAAAGATCTCTGCATCTGATAAGCTGGAGCTGATCTTGCGCAAAGCACGTATTGTGAAATGGAATGTTGAGACTATTGGCTTCTCGCCAAATGGTTTTACAGGCTATTTCTTGTTTAAAGTCCTGATGGTGATGCTGGTTGCCTTCATCTTTATTCAGGCAGTCGCTTTATTCTGCCGCTCTCTTGCTGAGCTGCGCGAAGGTCCTGAGTCACAGGACAAGCATCTGGATTTAGATTGATGAACCCTTTTAGCCGTCAGAACCGCATTCGCAGGAGCGCAAAATCATGTTTGGCATAGATGGTGTCCTTCTCGCCCTGATCATTACCTTTATTATTTTGTTCGGGGCTATTATGTCAGGTTTCCCAGTTGCCTTTGCAATTGGCGGTGCTGGCGTATTATCCTTCTTCGTGGTTGCCCTGCTTGATGGCAGCGGCCTATTGATGCATTCCTTAATCGATGTGACATCGCCTGAATATCGAGATTTGCTCAATTCAGGTGTTGCCAGAATTGATATATCAAAATTCTCCTATCCAGAATTACCAGTAATATACGAGCCTTTATTCCCAGAAGGGTGGGAAAAGGCGATGAACCGCAACCTGTCTTTTGTTGTGAACCGCATCAATGAGCGTGTGATTGCCGGTCAGTCAATTGAGACATTACTTGCTGTTTTGATGTTTGTTCTCATGGGTATTACACTTGAGAAGTCGAATATTGCGAATGATTTGCTCACCTCAATGGCGCGAGTCTTTGGCGGTCTGCCGGGTGGTTTGGCTGTATCTGTTGTGGTTGTAGGCGCGTTCCTTGCTGCTTCAACAGGCATCGTTGGCGCGACTGTGGTTACAATGGGTCTGCTATCCTTGCCAACAATGTTGCGAAATGGATATTCACCGCAATTGGCAACAGGTGTGATTTCCGCGTCTGGCACTTTGGGTCAGATCATTCCGCCATCTATTGTCATTATTATTCTTGGCACATTAGCTGGCGATCTCTATTCAGCAGCACAAGAAGACAGGGCGCAATCTGTTGGCTGTACTGATGCCCTCACCTATCTTGGTGAACCAGCTGTGGTATCTGTTGGTACCTTATTCCAGGCGGCGCTTTTGCCAGGCATTATGCTTGCAGCGCTATATGCGCTTTATGCCTTTGCCTATGCTTTGGTAAATCCAAAGGCAGCACCAGCTGTGCCATCCTCTGGTGAGAGTGCAAGTGATAATACACGCCAGAACCTGCTACGGTGGGGCGCTATTATACCCGCTGTATTTGCAGGTACATTCTTGATGATGACACAGACCAACATGGTTGGCTCACAAAATGTTGTTGTTGATAGCTTTACAGATATCGGCGTAACAGCATCTTTGCGCACAAATGTAAGCGAGGAATGTCAGGCATCTATGATTGAGCTGCATGGTCAGGAAGCCTGGGATCAGGCTGTTAGTGAGGCAGCTGCTATTGCTGCACAGGGCGGTGTAGAAGAGAGCGTTAAGCTTACCCCAGAAGAGATTGAAGCTGCTGTGGCTGAAAAGGTACAGGCAGCAGCACCTATCGGATTGGGCATTGGTGGTTTTGCGCTGGCGGCTGCTCTGCTCTTAGCTTTTGCAAAGGCATCATCAATGGTGCTTAGTCAGCGTAATCTTATCATTGGGTTTGCTGGTGTGGCATTAACCCTTATTGTGGATTATGCATTTGTCAGCCCATTAACGACAAGCGGCGTTACCACCATCATGATGCTGATACCATGGGTGATGATTTATTATGGCGCACGAGACGCAGTGCGGGAATTGTCAAAGATAGAATTGCTTCGGGTGGTATTCCCACCGCTTATTCTGATTGTTGCAGTTCTTGGCTCAATCCTTGGCGGTATTACAAATCCAACACCTGCGGCTGGTTTAGGTGCCGGTGGTGCATTGATGCTGGCGGCATTCCGTAAGCTGAAGGATGAGAATAAATCAACAAAAATTATTCTGCAGTCAGCATTTGCCATAGTGATTTGTATTCTGATTGGCGTGAATTTCGATTTGCGGATTAATTCAGATAGCATTACAGCAGAAGGCTGGATTGCGTTCCTATTTGCATATGCTGCCTATTTATATGCCTTGTTCGGGCTGGCAATGGCTTGTTATACGCTGTTCCAAAGCACCGTTCTGTCTCCAATCGTACGCGAGTCAGCCAAGGTCACATCTATGGTCTTCACAATCCTGATTGGCTCACAGATTTTGAATCTGGTTGTGATTTCCTATGGTGGTGAACATTATATCCAGCAATATCTCCGCAGCTTTGATAATGAAATCACAATCTTTATGATCGTGATGGTACTGCTATTTATTCTTGGCTTCGTGCTGGACTTCCTGGAAATCATCTACATTGTGGTACCAATTGTTGGCCCTGTGATTTACGGTGGTACATTCGATCCCGCATGGGTGACGATTATGATTGCGATTAATTTGCAGACATCATTCCTAACTCCGCCATTTGGTTTCGCCCTGTTCTATTTGCGCGGTGTCGCACCAAAAGAGGTGAAGACCACGGATATTTATCGCGGTGTGATACCATTTGTGATTATTCAGATTGTTGGCTTGGCAATCTTGTGGCTGTTCCCAACTATCGTAACAATTGTGCCGCAACTATTAGGGTGACGAGATAGCACATCAAATACCAAAGGCGGTCTTATAAAAGACCGCCTTTTTTGTGTCAGGCTAGATTGCATTTTGTTCTGATTGTATTTGACTGGTTTTAAAAGCCGCGTGGTGGAAAGTCAGACGCTCTTTGCAGCCAGTTCTCTTCAGCGTAAGACGCAACACCATCAACAACATGCAGTGTAAAGGCGCTTCTGGAGTTTGCTGACCTATTTGCAGCTGACTGATGTGGCAGGCGCCCATGCAAAACGACAAGTGTACCTACAGGTGCCTCTAGCGGCGTATCGGCTTCTGGCATAGCTGTCTCATCTATCATATGCATCTGCATGCCGTCAGCATCACGCATAAAACGTGATCGCAGCGGCCCTTTATGTGCACCTGCCGCAGCCCACATACAGCCATTTTCTAGAGTGGCAGCCTCTAAGGCCACCCAGAAGCCAATACAGCTATCTGGCTCTGTATATAAGAAGGTTGAATCTTGATGGCAGCCAACCTCACCACCTATTTGTGGTGGTTTGCAAATCACCATAGATTGTAGCAATTGTGGCTGTTTCATACCGAGTATCGTTGCCAGCTTGGCTAATTGCGGTGCGCGGGCAAAGGCACTAAAGGTAGGGTCAAGGTCATGCATAGCATGGCCGAGTTTATTGATCGCCTGATGTTTGTCGCGAGTAAGCTTGCCAGTCTCATCAACAGCGCCTTCCTCTAAGAAAAAGCTGATATTATTTGCAGAGTCCATGAAATATTCATGGGCTGCATGGCTTTGTGACTGTGCCCCGAAAATCACAGCATGGTCAGCAGGATCAAATGCTTCTATCAGCTTATTACGTTGCGCTAGCACGTCCTGACAAGCAGCAGCACTGTAGAAATCATCAATGATAAGAAACCCGTCCGCATCAAACTGGCTGGCAAGCGCAGATGCACTTGGTTTATCAGTCCAGTTGAAGCGGTGTGGTTGTTTCATCTTAGTCTGCCGGTAAATGAATTTTGTATTTATTACGCAGCATGGCATCCATTTCCGTATCAATAAAGCCTGGATTGCCTGCCGCAAGAATTTTTTCTTTGCGTGCTGTCGCAGTCTGTACAAGATTTGGCTTCTTCAACTCTTCCCATTCTTTCGGGCTCGAGCGGTCACCAATGACAGGATAGATATATTCTGTCTGCATAAGGCTTATCGTTTGGTCATGGCCAAGATAATGTCCTGGGCCGTCAATACAGACTTGTTTGATAACATCAAGATTGAGCGTATTGTCATTTACCTCTACGCCGCGCACACATCTGAGACATTGGCCAAGCATATCATTATCAATGATTAAACTTTCCAGACAGAAACCCATCAAAGAGGCATGCATACCAGCGGCTTCATAGACCATATTCAGGCCTGCCAACCCAGCCATTACAGCTGTGCTTCCCTTTTCATAGCCAGATTGTGCATCAGGCATTTTCGCATCTGCCATACCAGAGGCGGCGCCAGATGGTAGATTGAAATGCGAAATCATCTGCGCACATGCCGCACTTAAGAGGCCTTGTTCTCCCGAACCGCCTGACATGGCGCCAGTTCGTAAATCAGAGACAAATGGCCATGTGCCTAATATAGCTGGGTGTCCTGGCACCATGGCATTTACATAGACAAGTCCAGCAATCACTTCAGCCATTGCCTGTGCCACAGCACCCGCAATACTCGCAGGCGCGGTTGCCCCTGCCTGTCCAGCAGATAATAGCAAGACAGGCATGCCAGCCTTTACACATTCTTCCATGACTTCGCAGGATTCTGTTGCAAACCGCAATGGCGGTACAACAAAGCAATTCGAATTTGAGACAAATGGGCGTGCGCGCCATGCCGCTTCACCGCCAGCTACATCATGCAGCATGGAAATACATTGTGCTACAAAGGGCGCTTCAGTGAAGCTTGTGCCAATATGTTTTTGCGTACCTTTCAGGCAGGCATAAATCGTATTCAGATCCATCTCGGCAGGATCGAGAACATCACGTGCTACCATCGGCCGCTGATAGAAATGGATATTATCCATTTGTTCTGTGATACGCGCTGCGTCATATAAATCAGCCAGTTGGCTATCACGGTAGCTATTATTGACGACATCAACCATATGCACAGCGGCACCAGCTGTTCCGAAATGCACACGCTCATCAGAGAGATTCAAATCATATTTTGGATTGCGACCATGTAAGGTCACACTGCGTGCTGCCTTTTCAAAGGTAGCCTCAATAACTTTGCGGGGAAAGCGCATACGGCCATCTTCGCCGTAGAGTGCGCCAACTGACCGCATATATTCCACACCAGTTTCTGGCGCTTGGCTCAGGCCGATTTCTTCAAGGATTTGATAGACTGCATCTTCGATAGCAAGAACGGCGCTGTTATCAAGTGGCTTGTAACTACCGCCTGTTAGTCCGGGGCGAACAGGCCTCAACTCATCAGATAATGGTGCAGCCCGCAATTGCTTACGGGCAGCTCGTCCGCCGCCTCTACGTGAATTTGACGGGACTTTCCCTGCATCATCCATGACCATTACTCCTACCAAATCGTGATGTTCCCCACATCAATTCGCCATGTCCTAATTAGGACTTTTCTGCAAAAACTGCATAGCGGTCAATAGAAAAATGATATCATTTGATGCTGTAAAATGAACAGTTCTGAACGCGTCATTTCTATCGGATTTGAGATAAATTTGAGCTCTTTCACCGGTGACTCGGTCAGTCTCCACGGGCAAGTGCTATTTCTGCTTTCAAAATTCTATCTAACAGATAGGCATCATGTGATGGCACCACTAAGTCATATCCTTCACCGCGTCTAAGATTTGCACCCTTGCCACCTGAACAGAAAATGCCAACCTTAATGCCGGCCTTATGTGCAGCTGCCTTACAGGTTGAGATAGCCTCTTCAACCTCATCATTGCTATGTTCAGGCCCTGGTAGATGTCCAAGGGAAATGGCCAGGTCGGCTGGCCCTATAAAAATGCCATCTAATCCTGAAGTGGCACAGATAGCCTCCACATTTTCCAGCCCTGAGGCTGTTTCGATCATCGCTAATCTAACAATGGTTTCATTAGCCTTTGCGAAATAATCTGGGCCACCATATAGCGTGCCGCGCACAGGCCCATATGAGCGTCCCCCCATAGGTGGGTAGGAAGAGGCATGCACAAAGTCAGCTGCTTCTTCTGCTGTATCAACAAGAGGACAAATAACCCCATAGGCACCTAGATCGAGCACTTTCATAATCAGGGCAGGATCACTGCTCGGCACGCGGACCAGTGGTGCTGCTTCAGTGGCGGAGATAGCTTGCATGACATGATACACATCTTGGATATGGGCAACGCCATGTTGCATATCCAGACAGACAGCATCCATACCTTTGACACCCATCATTTCAGCAATATAAGGGCTTTCGGTGTTCATCCAGCCACAAATGACCGACTGATTAGCATTCCAAATAGTTTGTATCTTATTTGCCCGCATAGACTGCCCCTATATTAATGCAAAACTGTCATTCGCTTTCCGACGTCGCTATCATTTTGACTACAATGTTCTAGGCAATTGAGCAATAGGCCTTCGTTTCTGTCGGCTAGCTCTATCTATCTCTACAAGGCGCTGTAGTCTGGTCTGGAAAAGGGCAATATAACTTGCATCAACAGATAAAAGATGCAAGCGACCAGCCTGCAGGCGCTAATGACGGCTAGCTTAGGAAATCTAGCTGTCACAAGCGCTATTAGATGCCCAGTGACATCGCACCCAGTGACATCGCGCCCAGTGACATTGTGCCCAATTACATCGCGCCCAATGACATCATGCCCAATGACATCATGCCCAGTGACATCACACATGGGCACAGACTGCATATTGCTCTAGCCTATTGGTTAGATGCCTGTTGATATAGCCGATTGGGGCCGGATTTGCGTCTCACTTAGGCTGAGAAGATTATCTCAGAAATCTCTTAGCTTTGTGTTACGACGCCGTCTATGTGCCACGACGCTTTATGCCGCCAAACCCACCTTGTTTCCGAGATGATTTACCATTTGTAGGTTTTTTGCCTGATTTGCGTGTTGCAGCACCCTTGCCAGCGGAAAGTCTATTTTTTGGCTTACCAGATGCTGGCTTGCCTTTGCGGCCATCCTTATGCCCTGCGCTGTCGGCAAAATCGAATCCGTCATTATGCCGCGCTCGCTTCTGTCTGTCTGACGGGGCAAAGCCAGTCCGGGCGGAGTCCTGCCGTTTCCGACGTGCCTCTTGTCTATCGAAGGTAGGCTCAGCGCCACCCTCTTGATAATCGAAGCGTTGTTTTGAGCGCTTTTGCTGCCCTTTAGAGACGCCGGCGTCAGATGGTCTGCCAAAGGGCTTTTTGTCAGATCGTTTTTTATCTTTCCACCGTGGCGCATCCTGTATTGCTTCAGCATTACGGCGTTGGTTTTTGCCAGGTTGGTTTTTGCCAGAACGTCCGGATGTCTCAGCCTCATGCCACGCATCACGATGTCCAAAATCAGCGTCACTATTTCCACGTTTCTGGCCACGTGCTGGTCGTGTTGGCGCACGCCGTTTCTCGCCGCGTGTCTTATCACCAAAATAGGTATCCTCACTCCGGCGTGAACGACGCTCAGCTTTATCCTCAAAGCGATCACCACGATATGGCTTTACGCGGCTGCCTGAATCAGCGCGACCACGCTCATCACGTCTGGGGCGGCTGGATTTACGATTTGCATTACCAGCTTTTTTACCCTGATATGTGTCGCTAGACTCATCTGCAGGGTCATATTTAGAGAATTCTGGCCGTGGCTCAAAGGTAGTGTTTTGCCGGCGAGATCCATAGGTGCCGGCCTGACGGTCACGTCCGCCAGAGCGTTTTCTGACATGTGCAGGGGGGCGCGAGCGGCCACCAGAGCCACGTCTGCCGATAGAAAAGTCTTCTACAATACTGCCATCAGCTTCAAAAAGCTCGACTACATTGCCAACTTTATCAATGATGGCAGCCAGCTTGCGACGCTCATCTGGCGCGCAGAAGGATAATGCTAATCCAGATTGTCCAGCGCGGCCTGTTCTGCCAACACGGTGAATATAAGCCTCTGGGGTATCTGTCAGATCATAATTGATAACAAGGCTTAGACCAGACACATCAATACCACGTGCCGCAACATCTGTTGCAATAACAGCCTGTATTTTTCCTTCGCGGAATTTGCGCAGCACCTTTTGGCGGATAGATTGACGCAAATCACCATGTAGCACATCAACATCAAAATCTGCCGAGCTTAACATATCAGCCAGAACATCAGCCCGGCGCTTTGTGCGCACAAAAATCAAAGCTTGGTCTGTGTCTTCGTCACTTAAAATATCCTGCAATCTGGCCCGTTTGCCAGCATCACTCAAAAATGTGACTTGCTGTTTAATCCTATCAACAGTCAGGCCTGTTTGCGGGGCTGTAACATGATGTGGGTCAGTTAAGAATTCTGTTGCCAATTTCGCAATTTCTGGTGGCATAGTCGCAGAAAAAAGCATCGTTTGGCAGCCGTCTGGCAAGGATGCAAAAATCCGCTTCATAGGTGGGTAGAAGCCTAGATCCAACATATGATCAGCTTCATCCATGACGAAATAGTCAATCTCGTCAGGATCAAAGGCACCTCGTTCCATCAGATCTTCAAGTCTACCCGGTGTTGCAATCACAACATCAACGCCTTTGCGTAATGCGCGTATCTGGTTGTCATATCGCATACCGCCGCAAACTGTTACCTGACGCAAATTTGTATGAGAGGAAAGTTTGATAAAATTGCTGGCTATTTGTGTTGCCAGCTCTCTTGTCGGAGATAAAATCAACGCCTTTGGCAGCCGGCCCTGGCGCGGGCGATCTGCATCTGGAAGGCCTGCCAATATGGGCACTAAGAAGGCAGCTGTTTTGCCTGTCCCTGTTTGCGCGAGGCCAATGAGATCGCGGCCCTCAAGTGCATGTGGGATGGCCATTTGCTGAATAGGCGTTGGGACTGTCAAATCAGCATCTGATAAGGTTTGCAATAACCCTTCTGGTAAAGGGAAATCTGCGAAACTGGCTGTTTGGTCAGTTGTCTGTTCAGCAGCTATAGTCTCGCCACCAGCATGTGCCGGGGCTGATTGTGTATCATTTGTCATGGGGCTTTATGTGCTTTGCTTGTCATCGACGGTAATGTCGCACTGCAGCGCCACATCGTTCTGGCGGGTTTATGCGCTTTACCTAGCATTTTGTCAATGGGTGCCGCATATCTGGCCACAGGCGTCTATTCTGGATGCTTTGGCAAAAGATAATGCGGTATTCAAAATCTGGCCATGCATCAAATATATAGGATAGATGAAATGCCTATAAATTGCTTCAGGACAAGGCAGCTTTCAGAGCATGATATGAGGCTTTAGGTGTCCGCTTTTGTGTTTCAAAATCTACATGCACAAGGCCAAAACGCCTTTCATAGCCAAAGGCCCATTCATAATTGTCTAATAGAGACCAGGCAAAATATCCGGCCATAGGCACACCATCCTCAGCTGCTTTTGCCACGGCAAGAATATGATCATTCAGATAATCAAGCCTGATATGATCAGCCACAGCGCCATTGAGCACTATATCATCATTTGCCATCCCATTTTCGGTGATAAAAATTGGCAAATCCTTAGAGTAAAGCTCGGCTGTTCGTTTGAGTGTTTCATACAGGCCTTGAGGATAAATTTCCCAGCCCATCTGTGTTTTAGGCAATGTGCCAGACGATGTATCAAAATGCGGCCACATGCCAGTATTTGGGCTGAATAGACTGCGCTTATAGTAATTTATACCAAGCCAATCCATATTTTGCGAGATGATAGGCATATCATCTTGCCATCCTTTTGGCATATGCGTGTTTAGACCGTCTAGCATGATGTCTGGATAGGCGCCTTTGAATATGCCGCCTAAAAACCAGTCATTATGGACGGCATTTGCCATTGCAAGGGTGTTTTGCATTTCAGGGCTTTGCGTTGCTTCCTGGTCTTTGGGCTCACACCATTCCAGATTCAGAACAATGCCAAGATTGGACAAACCAAGCGCACGCAAGGCAGACATGGCTCTTCCATGTGCGAGTAAAATATAATGCATGGAGCGGGCTGTTGCCCGTATATCCCGCAATCCTGGTGCATGATGCCCCTCAAAATGTGATAGATAGGATACACACCAAGGCTCATTAATAGTGGCGATGTGGCTTAGCCTATCACCAAGATGTTTGCCGATGATTTCAGCAAAATCAGCAAAATATTTTGTGACATCCGCATTTCGCCATCCACCAATATCTGACATGGCTTGAGGCAATTCCCAATGATATAAGGTGCAAAACGGATCAAGTTGTCGCTCGAGCATCGCATCGACAAGCCTGTCATAGAAATCCAGCCCCTCTGCATTCACCTGGCCCTTTCCATCTGGAAGCACCCGGGACCAGTTGGTCGAAAACCGGTAGGCATCAAGATTACAATCTTTGACAAGGTCCAAATCAGCTTCAAAGCGATGATAGTGGTCACAGGCTATCGCGCCATCCTCACCGCGCAGAACATTACCCTCGGTGGCAGCAAAACTATCCCAATGGCAAGGCCCGGCGCCACCAAAAGATTGCCCCTCAATCTGATAGGCTGCTGTTGCAGCACCAAAGCAAAAATTCTGTGGTAAATCAGCTCTTCGAAACTGCATCGATGTTGTGACGTCAGAGGCTGGTACTGTCGGATGTGATGATGTGCCTGACATAACTCTATACCTTGTAAGTGCATAAATATTTCGGTGTAAAATCTACCCCTATCCAATACAGGCTGGCTAGTCTTTAAGATTTAGTCCGCATGCGAATTGCGGCATAAAGACTAGCGTATCGACACTGATAGGTCGCAAGTCTGCATGTTAGGGCTAATTGGTTTGTGCTTAAGCATATTAGAATTAACTTGAGATGTGTCTTACGACCACGTAATTTGTGATTTAGTAGTGTGGGTTACCATTTGCTGCTGTATTTTGCGGGGCTGAATGCAGGGTGTTATCCTGATTTGGAAAGACATAGTTAGACATGATTAAGTCAGGATTTTCTCTCATTGAATTGTTGGTGGTTGTTGCCATTATCGGTATTTTGGCGACAGTTGGTCTGGTTGGGTATCAGGCCTATATCACAACAGCGCAAGATGATGTTGGTATTGCCAATTCAAACGCGCTTTCTCGTCTAATTAAGAATGACCATGAATCAATCACCTATGATCTGAATGCCCGGTCGCAATTTGCAAATGGGATGCGTCAGGAAACATTGTGTAAAACCCAAGCAGATCAGATTGTCGCGAATCTGAATCAAACTCAGCAAAAAACCAATCCCCATAACCCAGCATGTGGTTTCGCATTTAATGGCAATAGGGCTTGGTCCTCAGCCAACTATTTAGACAATGTCAGTGGCGTAAATGCTTTTGATGGGTGTCCTGTCGATGTGACCGCTGATACGATTCAGGTGCCGCGCGGCAGGCTAATGGTTGCCTGCGTGGATAATAATGCCGCCATCGATTCGAATGGATATAAATTATTCACCTGTCATTGCAGTGGTGAGGATATTTGTGAGACGACGAATGTCGGTGATGATTGTAATAACCCGCCCTATCTCGGCTTTGCTTCAGAGGAAGCTTGCCGCACCGGATGGATGAACCATGCAGACAGGCAGGGTCAATGCCCGTCGCCTGGTACCTTTAATTAAGTGATGGCAATCGCTGTCCTGGCCCTTTGATAATGGAGAGGCATATAATGCGAAAACTAGTGATATTTGGACTTATTGGCGCTGGCTTGAGTGTTGTCAGCCTCTCTTCAATGGCTGCCTTTACGACAAGTTCTGTTGGCACTGGTCAGCTAGTCGATGGCGGTACGGTCGGCAATATAATCAATAATCTGCTTGGTGAAGGTGGCGCAAATGAAGTGTCGCTATCAGATCTATCAGATCTGGCAACGAATTTTGGAAGTGGCAATAGCTATGATTATCCAGATAGCTCGACATTATCAATTTTTGACTCGAACCATGATGGGTCTATCACCGAGCAGGAATTCGTCAATATGCTGGCAAAGATTGGCGATCTGACAAGCGTGATGACAGCTGGCGGCAGATATGCACAAGCCTATGCGACTGAGCTCGCTGCGATGACAGCGCCGCGGACTCTGGCCAAGATTCAGAATGCCATAACTGTAGGTAATACCTATTCCATAGATGCGCCTCAGATTAATACAGCCTCAGCTGCCTTTAGCGCAGAGGATTCTTCGCATGGCGCAACTTTAGGTTTGATTGATGGGTTGGGAAATGCTGATGATAATGCCAGCCTGACAACCACATTTACCGTAACACATGATACAGATAGCAGCCCAGCTTCGAAATTTGCTGTGAATAGCGCCGGTACTTTATCACTGGCGAGCTCTGTTGATATTCAGGATCTAGAAGCTGGTACCTATACATTTAGCATTTCAACCACAGATACAAACACAAAGACATATGGTCTTGCGACAACACAGAATGTGACATTAACAGTCTCTAACGAACGTGGTTGCATCGTTAATAATACCATCGCGTCCGCAGATTTTGACACGAATGGCGACACCTCACTAATTGATGGTGCAAAGGTTACGATTAGCGGTAGTCATAATACAAATGATTTGCTGTTTGTGCGCACTGCAACCAAATCAACATCTGGTAATGTAGTTAGCTATACAAATGTTGGTATATCAGGCGTGACAGGAAGCTATGATAAAACCACAGGCCAGTTAAGCTTTGATGGGGATGCCAGCCTAGCAGACTGGACAAGCCTCTTCCAAAAGGTTGGCTACATATATGATGATAATACAACCGCAGCCTCCACAACACGGTCTTTGATTTTCTCTTTATCTGGCAATGTTGTCTTTAATCATTCAGATAATAGCAGCCATTTTTACAAGTATAAGCCTTCGAGCGGCATTCATTTTGATGCTGCCCGTGTCGCGGCAGATAATTCAACATTGTTTGGATTGCAGGGGTATCTTGCCACTATCACATCTGCAGCTGAACAAGCCTATATTGAGCCGAAGCTTGACGGTGTTGGCTGGATTGGTGGTTGTGACCGTCTTGGCGATTCCACCATCAAAACCAAATGTGGCATTAGTGATACTGATCTGACCAACTTACAGGGCAAAACACAAGCGCAATGGACAACCACAACAGGTCATTGGCAGATTGGCAATGGGGAGAGTTACTTCTATTGGGTAACAGGCCCTGAGCGGTTACAATTTATCGGTGAAGATACCTTAAACTGTAGCAGTTCCAACTATGCTGATAAGCAACAGGAAACATTGCCGATTTCAGGTGATTCTAGCCTGACAGACCCGGCATCTTCAATTGTTACAACAGGTAGTAATTACCCGTATCACAATTTCCAGGGATGTGAGCCAAATAACTGGCGCCACACAACTGTTGGGGAGAATTACATGCATGTATATGCCGATGGGGCCTGGAATGATTTCCGGCATGATGACCCGAATATTGCAGGGTATCTCATTGAATATGGCGGTATGGATGGCGACCCAGCTGTCGATTTGACAGAAAATAAGAACTATAATGTTGCGACCGAAGGCCAATATTGCGTCTATTAAAGGATTGCCTCATAGGGTCTTAACTCAGTCTGAGGGCAGACCATCGGCATATTGATGATAGATACATAATCTAAGACAAAACCCCAGCTATCCAATCACGGATGGCTGGGGTTTATGGTTTTGCTCACATAAATGATTAAGTTGTGCCTTGTAACAAAGAGGCGGTAACGCCTATGGCAGGCTGAGCTTGACTGTCCGACCGCCGTCAATAATGTAGGTTTGTCCGGTAATAAACCGGCTTTCATCTGAGGCTAGAAATGCCGCAAGTGCCGCAACATCTTGCGGGGTTCCTGTTCGGCCCGCCGGGTGAATATTTGCAATATCTTTGCGAAAAGCGTCTGGGTCGTCCATAGCTGCGATAAAATCATTATTCAGGTCAGTATCAATCCAGCCAGGGGCAATAGCATTACAGCTTATGCCATATCTGCCAAGATCCACAGCAGCGCTACGGGTAAGTCCATGCAAAGCTGCCTTGCTTGTAGCATAGGCTGTATGGTTGGGGTTGGTACCTACACCTTCGATAGACCCGATATTGATAATAGTGCCTTTCGTGGTTTCCAGATGGGGCAGTGCAGCCTGAATCAGCAGGAAAGGTGTGGTGATATTTACCATCATCATATGCTGCCAGTCATCTAAGCTTGTCTCAGAAATGGATCGCTCAAACATCTCGCCTGCATTATTCACCAGAATATCCAGCTGTCCTGTCTGGGTGATAAGCTCTTCTATAATGGTTTTTGCTACTGTGCTATCTGCAAGGTCAGCCTGAAATGAGGGGAAGTCCGAATCAGGGCTGCGCTGGGCTGTAAAAATAGATGCCCCCAAATTTTGAAGCTTTTGGGCAATTGCCTTGCCAATGCCAGAGCGTCCCCCTGTAACAAGGGCTACCTTTCCTGTTAAATCTATCATGCTACTGGTTTCCCGCCATTAACCTCAATCAAGCTACCACACATATAGCGTGCGGCATCTGAGGCCAAAAATAATACCGTTTCCGCGATATCCTCTGGCTCTGCAATTCTGCCTAACGGTACGGTCTTGCCAAGCGCCTCCACAGCTGTGTCAGGGTTCAGGCCACGCTTTTCAAAGCCAGACCTCAACATAGGTGTATTTACTTCATTTGGGCAGACAGCATTAATACGTATATTCTGATGCGCATGATCCATGCCCATAGATTGTGTCAGAGCTGCAACAGCTGCCTTTGTCATACAATATAAGGCATGATTTGGACCCGGTCTCAGGCCCCAACAGGATGCTATATTAACGATGGCACCGCCGCCACCAGCTGCCAGAATAGGGATGCCAGAACGGCAAATCCGAAACGGTGCCTCAACATTAACAGCTAAAGATAATGCCCAGTCTTGATCAGAGGTATCTGTCACAGCGCCTCTGGTAATCACACCTGCGTTATTGACAATAATATCAAGCTGGCCAAGTGTCTCAAAAACACATTTGGGCAGAGCATCTGTATAGGCTGTATCACGCAAATCACCATCAATATGCAAATCTGCGGTAATCTCGCTGCTATTAATGTCAGCAACAGCCAAACGGGCACCCTCTGCAGCAAATTGCTGTGCCAATGCTGTGCCAATACCACCTGCGGCACCTGTGATTAAAACAACCTTATCCTGAAATCGCTTTTTTGCCGTGTCTGTCTTCGCGGGGCTCATCAAATAGCTGCCTCTCTTGCTAATATGGTTTTATGCCAGACAGCCTAACCACAAAAAATATAAATCGTCACCCACCTATGTATGATTTCACAAGCTCTACATAGTATCTAAATGTACGTTTCTATTTAATCATAGACGAGCTTATCGCAAAAGCGGCACTATGCTTATAAGTCTCTCGACAAGCCTTCCATCAGATAGATTGTGAGCAAAACATGCCAAAAACAGATAAGTCATACCCCGCAACTGAAGCCCATATTGCGAAAGGTGATTGGAATCCGATTTGGGATGAGCTTCGAAAGTTCGATCCTGATTATTTAGAAGCCTATTTGCACTTTCGTAGTATTCCGCATGAGCGCGGTCCGCTTGAACGGAAATATAAAGAGCTCATTATGATCGCGATTAATGCTGCAACGACCCATCTATATGGGCCTGGGCTACGCCGTCATATGCAGAATGCTCTGAAAGCAGGGGCTACAAAGGCAGAAATATTTGAGACAATTCAGCTAACCACTGTGATGGGTATACATTCTATGAATCTTGCTGTTCCTATGTTGAATGAAGAGGCTGCTGCTTTTGAAGCTGAATAGTATTTGCCTAAAGGGTGGGATATAGGCTGGCCTTATGGGCACTAATATATCACACTCCAAAAGGGCTAGCCAAAGCTGATATGAGCTTTGTTATGTGCTTAGGTTAGGGGGCAGGTTTATGGAAAAACGCGTATTTTCAAAATCCTTTACACAGCAAGATGCGATACCAGAGGCGGGCATTGCCCGGGCTATCGAGTTGATGCAAACAGGTAGGCTGCATCGCTATAATCTTGCTGAGGGTGATATTAATGATGTGAGCCAGCTTGAGATAGAATATGCCAAATGGCAGGAGGTGGATTACTGTATTGCCTGTACGTCAGGTGGTTATGCGATCCAGCTAGGTTTGCGCGTTTGTGGGGTGAAGCCAGGTGATAAAATCCTGGCGAATGCCTATACGTTAGCGCCGGTGCCGGGTGCGATTCAGAATGTTGGCGGTGTGCCTGTCCTCGTGGACATCGACGAAAACTACCATATTGATATGGCAGATTTGGAAGCCAAGGCTGCGGCAACAGGCGCTCGCTATTTATTGCTCTCTCATATGCGTGGACATATTGCAGATATGGATCAGATCACTGATATCTGCAGGCGCTATGATATTTGTCTCATTGAGGATTGTGCCCATACGATGGGGGCAAAATGGCGCGGCAAAAGGTCTGGGAATTTTGGCAAAGTAGCTGCTTTTTCCACACAAACCTACAAGCATATGAATTCAGGTGAAGGCGGATTTTTGGTGACAAATGATGCTGAAATGGCAGCACGTGCTGTTGTCTCCTCTGGGTCCTACATGCTTTATGGACGTCATGGGGCAAGGCCGGCAGATGATGTTTTTGATGCTGTTCGGCTCTATGCGCCGAATTATTCCGGCCGTATGGACCATGTGCGTGCAGCAATGCTTCGGGCACAATTACCGCAAATTGACGATAATCTTGCACGCTGGAATAGGCTCTATGACAGGTTGCATCAACATGTCTTGGAAATGCAGGGCACTGTTATTCCGCGTCGTAAGCAAGAGGAATTTTATGTCGGGTCATCTATTCAATTTCGGGCCGAAAGTCTCAGCCGGGCAGTCATACCTGATTTTGTGTCTGCCTGTCATGCGCGTGGTGTTGAATTAAAATGGTTTGGTGATGAGACTCCCAAGGCATTTACCAGCCGTTATGATAGCTGGAAATATCTAGGTGATATGCCAGAGCTGCCAAACACTTTACATATTCTTGATAAGACTCTCGATATGCGTGTTCCTCTTACATTTGATATCGAAGATTGCGACCTCATTTGTGATATTATTGCAGAGGAGTTAACGCGGTTCTCGTCTTTTGAGGCTGCCAGCTGACTATCAGACTGCAGGAATAGCTAGCAGGGTACATGAAGCTATATCAGGTCGTAACATATAAGCCCGCAAATCTGGCTGCGTTTTGGTAGGTTGATTTATGCGGCAAATTTGTTGATTGGTAGAATGGATTGCTAAATCCAATTAAATTGATAAATTTTTTCTCTTTTTTTGATAAAGAACCTATAAAAATAAAAAAATATACTCAATATGTCGGTTACAATTTTCACTTGATGTGTATTAGGAGAGACCGACATGAGACATATCAGTATTTGGCTTACTATGGCCCTTGGGGTGTTCACAGCCTTTACCGCTCTGGCGCAACCGCTCGTTAGCACAGATTGGGTATATGATAATTTAGAAACAGACACTGTTATCCTAATTGATCTGCGTAATAAGATTGATGGTGGCAGTTATGAGACATGGCTTGAGGGTCATATTCCAGGCTCTGTTCACTCTGACTATTTACAAGCTGGTTGGCGTGTTGGGCGCGATGATGTTGTTGGCTTATTGCCAGAAGCACCAGACTTTCAAGCGCTGGCCCGCAAGCTTGGTGTTTCACAAGATAGTCATGTCATTTTGATTCCCGCCGGTGTCAGTGCAACAGATTTTGGTTCAGCTGCTCGTGCCTATTGGACCTTCAAGGTCTTTGGTCATGATGCAGTGTCTATCCTAGATGGTGGATATCAGAAATGGGTGTCTGACTATGCAGGCGAAATTGCAACTGGCTCTGGTCTTGCTCCTTTGCCCGGGAATTTCACAGCTGTGTTTGACGCCGCATCCTATATTTCCACAGATGGGGTAAAAGATGTTGTCGGTGATGGAAAGACGTTGTTGCTGGATGGACGCACGGCTGAGCAATATGCAGGGAAGGCTAAGCATGGCAAGGCGCTTAAGGCAGGGCACATTCCAGGTGCTGTCCTCCATCCCCAGTCCGTTGCCTATGATGAGGCAACTAATCAAGTAAAATCCGTTGCTGCGCTTGAAACACTATATGCAGACCATGCTGATGGCCCAATTGTGAGCTATTGCAACACAGGTCATTGGGCAGCAACTAATTGGTTCGTGCTATCAGAGCTTTTGGGCCGTGATGAGGTGAAGCTTTATGATGGGTCTATGGTCGAATGGACAGCTGACAGCAGCAATATTGTGGGAATTGAAAGTAACTTAGACAAGGTAAAAGGGTTTCTACAAGGTATTTTGGGAAGCTAACCGCGAATATATCAGCTAAGAGCCCCTCCCATCTAGCTGGTATAATTGTCAGGTGAGTTAAAGGTAGGATAGGTTTTTGACTTATCCTACCTTTCTGAATTTGGCTGAAAATAAGGTAAAAGAGATGGACCAAAATTAGATGAAACCAAAATTAGATGAAATAGGGTGATATGTAATCATGTCTTCAATAGCGCAGCCACCGCAGCATAAGCATGGAGAACTGGGCCAAGACAAATTGGGCCAAAACAAATTAGGCAGGGAAACAGCTGTTCTCATTAGCCTAATGGTAGTGCTTTTCTGTTTTTCAGCCTTGATAGGCATTGATACAGGGATAACAGGTATCATGCTTCTGGGTTTAGGGGTTGCTCTTGGCGCAGTGTTTTTACTGGCGCAATATGGGTTTAGCTCAGTTTGGCGGCGGTTTTTAGAAACAGGCGCTTTAATGGGTCTGTCTCAACAATTTTTCCTTATTGGTTTATGTGCGATCGCGTTTTTAGCAGCGCCTATATTTGGGTTGTCAGCTAAACCAACTATGGCACCAGTTGCTGTATCTCTATTTTTAGGGGCGCTTATATTTGGCATTGGGATGCAATTAGCCAATGGCTGTGGATCTGGTGTATTATTCACATTTGGAGGCGGCTCAGGACGAATGATATTTGCCCTGCCAGCTTTTATTGTCGGATCAGTGATTGGGTCATTGATTGTACCAACAGCTTTAGGATGGGGGTCTATTGGCAGCATAGCTATAGCTGGTGATTTCAACCCGTTTGGTAGATGGTTAGCCAATCTTATCTTGGTGTTTGGGGTTAGCGGCATATTATTTTGGCTTGCCAAAAAACGAGGTGAGACGCTGGCATCTCAGACAGTATTAGCGAGTATCTGCATTGCTTTTTTATGTTGGGCCGTTTTCTTTGTCTCAGGCCATCCGTGGGGCGTTACATTTGGCTTCACCTTATGGGGTGCAAAGATTGCTCAAGCTGCTGGTATGCCTATGTCCGATTTTGCCTTTTGGCAATGGGCAGGTCCTGAAGCTGCGCTGAACCATTCTGTTTTAGCGAATGCAAGTTCAGTTTTAAATATTGGCATGATCATTGGGGCGGCTATGATTGCCAGCTGGTCTGGAGGATTGCGTCGTCAAAATTATCCACCATTAAAGCAAATTGCTGCTGCCATTATTGGTGGTTTAATAATGGGGATAGGGGCACGACTGTCATTTGGCTGTAATATCGGGGCATTTTTAGCTGGTATTGCATCAGGTAGTCTGCATGGTTGGATTTGGTTTGTGATGGCTATGTCTGGAAGCTGGATAGGGATACGTCTGCGTCCCTATTTCGGGTTTTAAGGAGGCAGATGATGAAAGGATTATCTCCCAAATCTCTATTTTTGACGTTGATAATTATGTTAGCGCTATCAGCTATAAGCGATCATTTGGCTAGCCCAACAAGCCCGGCTATCGCGAGTCAGAGTGCTGGTGCTAAGACATGCGCACCCTGCGGAGCGCCATGTACACTCACAGAGAAATAGATTAGTCATCTAGATGTCTTGTCAGGATACATATAAAGGTTAGTGGCAAGGCTGATCTCTAGATGTTTATGGCTTTAAACTGTGCCTTGTATATCTGCAGGGATGTAGCTTCATCATCAAATTGTCTTCTCATCAGTATGAATATAAGGCATTTATGGTAATGCTGATGAACCGCCTTTCAGGTCAAGCAAAGCGCCGAGAGCAAGCGTCTGCCAGTTGCCATAGTTTCAGCATATGGATTCCTCACACACAACATTAAAGCGTGCTCAGATCTGAAGTCATACATAGCTACTTATAATCGTAACATGGCACGAATTTCTGCTTCATCATGCCCTTATCTTATGATTGAGATAAACGTAATAGTGAGGCCTGATCGTCTACAAGCTCCAGGTCAGCCATAGAGGCGAGCTCATAGGCAAACCTTGCTAGCCTGTCTATATCTGCAATCTGACAGCAGATTTTTGTGTCAGTCCACTTAATTAGGTGTGCTGATTGATATAATCACAGGCAAATGATCTGAGGGATATCGCTTTTCAATCCGTCTATCATCAATCACATGTTTCATCACAGGCACAGCTGGATTTAAAAAGACATAATCTAGTCGTTCATAGGCAGCGACCGAGCGAAACCCATTCCAGGTTGAGTTTGGGCCTGTGACATCTGCTGCCAGCCGGCGTGCATCAAACAGGCAATTTTTAGTCTCAATCGCACGTGTTGTTGCCGAATTTGGTGTGTCATTAAAATCACCTGTCAAAATCACCATCGGCAAATCATCAGAGGCAAGAGTCTCTGTAATATAGTCATGGATAACAGCGCCACTATTCACGCGGGCTCTGCTGCCGCGATGGTCATAATGGGCGCTTCCGAGCAGTATTTTCGTATCACTGGCCTTGTGACGTAGCGTGGCAAAAGTGGTGATACGTGGCAATGCTGCATCCCAACCTTTGCTGCCTGGTTCATTTGGTGTTTTGCTAAGCCATATTGTGTCTGTATTTACTAACTCAAAGTCAGCTTTCCGGAAAAAGATTGGCGCATATTCCCCTTCTGTTTTTCCATCATCACGTCCTACACCGATGAATTCATAGTCTGGCAAGGCATCTTGTAGCCAGTCTAGCTGACTATGTAACACTTCTTGGAGACCACCCAGCGCCACATCATGTGTCTCAAACATGCTGGCAACCTTTGGTGCTCTATATTTCCAGTTATTCTTTCCATCTCCTGGATTATCATAGCGGATATTGTAAGACATAACCTGCATCGGCTCTGAGCTGCTCGCAATAGTTGACTCTGATTGGCATGTTGCAATAGCTGCTGCAATTTCCGCACTATTAGGGGCAGCTTCACCACCATTTACAGACCCGCCAGATTTGAAGGTTAAGGCCTGTGCCTCAAAGGCAAAAACTAATGGTAAAATTGCTAAACTGAACCGTAACATTGTCAGCCCCTTTTACAGATATTGAAAACGCATAACTCTGATCTGTCCTACCATGGGAAAGCGGCATGGTACATAGAAATTGCCATTGCCGATATATCAGTATCTATAGATTAGCTTTCAGGCATATCCTGCAGCATATTTATAACGCTTTCGGTGCGTTTCGTGCGTGTCGCCTCAGTTTTTGCTGAGGCTATCGAATGACAATGAAAGCGTTTCTTACCAGCTGTCAAACCATCCCAAACCTTCTGGATCCCAGATTGGCGTTTCAAGCTATCTGCGAGTATGGCAGGCACCTCCACATAATCCTGATCATCAATATTAAAACGCATCTCAGTCGGGGCGCCAACAGTTAAACCGGCCGCCTTTAAAAATTGGGCCGATAGAATAAAATATTTACGGCCATCACCAACAGGTTGCCAGGCGCCGCGCACTGGCATTTCAGCGACCTCACCAATCACGCGTAATCTGGGATAGGTTGCAAAAGGCAGCTTTAAAATCAGTTCATCTGGAAGCAGAATGACAGAATAATAAAGGGGGTTTGTCTTACCAATAGCCAGCGTCTCTACCTGTCCTGTAAAGGCAAATTCGTAATATGACATGGTTTTAGACGATCCTGATCTTAACCCTAGTTTACGTGCTTTTGCGCTGTGTGAATGCTGACATGTTGTGTCAGCCTATTACAAGTTAGCGGAGAGAGGCGCCATTTTTTTAAGAGTCATGTGCGGCATATGCATTAGATTTTTATAAATGAATTTGGCCGACTCAATTTGGCCGGTTCAAATTAGTTTGTCGGGATGTGCAGCTGCAAAGGCATCTAGCTCTGCACAGGCTATCTCTGCCGCGCAGATGGCTGGTAAATCTGCATAATCTACTTTCCATCTTTTTGCATTATAAAGCTGTGGTATAAGGCAGATATCTGCGATTGACGGTTGGGCGCCTGCACAAAATGCACCTGCAGATTGTTTAAAATCTGGGGCTGAAATCAGCGCTTCGAAAGCCTCTAAGCCTGGGCGAATGAAATGCTGCATCCAGTCTGTGCGTGCTGGCTCCTCTCCGCCGGTTGCATGACGCATGACACTTAAATTGCAAATAGGATGAATATCCATCGCAATTGCAAACGCAGCCGCTTCTATTTGCGCCGCCTGCCAGTGATCATCTGGCAATAAGCCAAGTTGATATGTGCTATTCAGATATCTGATGATAGCGAGAGATTGCGTGAGATAGTGTCCGTCAATTTCAATTACAGGTACCAGCCCTTGCGGGTTACGTTCCAGATGCTGGTTCGATTTATGTTCAGCCTCTAGTAAATCGACAGCTATTGACTGGTAGGATAGTCCGGCTAGGCCCAAGACAATGCGGACCCGATAGGCAGCCGTTGATCGGTGATAATCATATAGTGTGATTTCAGGCATCTTCATATTGCCGTGCTGTTTCGATAAGTGCGTCTAATATAGCTGGCGTGCCAATCTGATTTGCCATCAGCAAAATTAATCTTGCACTTAAAGCCGCACTTGCTTTCTCATCAAGCCCGTCATAAGCCGCAATTAATTTGCTATAAATTATATCTCCATGAGGAGACAAATTATCCCGTAATAGGTCTATCTCTGTATCTGGCATGATCAATATCCCTTCAAATACGTGCTGTAGTCAGCATCCTTTGGCAGTTGAGAATGCGGCTGCAACATCTGAAATTGTGTCTGCAGTGAACAGCGCGGCACAATGTCCATCTGGCCGGATGAGATAGGCAATATCAGTGCCGTAACGGGCCGCAACAAGCCCGTCACTATCCTCAAAGCAGCGATAATCTTGTGACATTTGTGAAATGCCAATGCGCTGTAAACCTGCAATCTCAGGCAAGGCAATATTGCCTATGCCAATTAGACAAAATTGCCTGTTCAGCAGCTCAATTAACCAATGGCCCCCTGCTAATGGGGCATCAGGAATAGCCGTTCCTGGTGCAATGGCGCCCTTGATATATTTTGTCTGTCCCTCTGTTTGTAAAGACATGCCTGCCAGACTGCAGGGCAGCGATAATCTGCCAGAATTTATGAGCTTTTGCGCAAAAGGCGCATCGCTAGCAAGCGTTAAAACAGCCTCTCGAAAGCGCATTTCAGAGGCGTTTTTCGGTGTCATAAATGTTGTCGCACGGGCAGAATTGGCGATATTTTCAGCAGCGCCATGTCCGCGTTCTTCATCATAGCTATCCAGCAGGCTTTCGGGTGATATGTCTGTCAGAATATGTGCCAATTTCCACCCAAGATTATCCACATCATGAATACCCCCATTGCCGCCACGCGCGCCGAAGGGGCTCACAACATGCGCACTATCACCAACAAAGATAACGCGTCCATGAACAAATTTCTGTAAGGCTGCGCAACGAAATTTATAGACACTCATCCAGTCTAATTTGAAGGGTTTATCGCCCATAATGGCTTTAATACGTGGCAGGACTTTCGCTTCAGAGGCTTCTTCTTCTGGATCGGCATCTGGGTCTAGCTGCAGGTCTATGCGATAGATATTATCTGGTTGCTGATGCAGCAACGCTGACTGGCCTTGATGAAAGGGGGGGTTAAACCAGAACCATCTCTCAGGCGTCTCTGTTTCAAAAGGCGAGGTATCCATTTCCACATCTGCGATGAGAAAATGCTCATCAAACACCTGACCATCAAAGGCAAGGTCCATACGCTTTCGTGTCGGAGAGCCTGCCCCATCACAGGCAAGTAAATAGCGTGTCTCTAAACTGTAGAGTCCATCAGGGGTTTCAATTTCAAGCTTAACGAATGTTCCGGCATCTACATGTTCAAGCAGCTTATTTTTAAAGCGCAAATCGATCAGGTCCGGAAACGCCTGTGCACGTTCAACAAGATATTGTTCAACATAATATTGCTGGAGATTTATAAAGGCTGGATATTTATGTCCAGCTTCTGGAAGCAGGTCAAATTCATAAATTTGTGCATCTCCGTCAAATAAACGGCCAACTTTCCAGACAACACCTTTTTCCAACATACGTTCGCCAACGCCAAGCCGGTCAAAAATTTCCAATGTGCGTTTCGCCCAGCAAATCGCTCTTGAGCCGACTGACACAACATTATTATCATCCAGTATGACAGAGGCAATGCCGCGCTGTGCCAGATCGATAGCCATTGCAAGGCCGATAGGGCCCGCGCCCACAATGACAATCTGATGACGAGGCTCCTCTACATCTAACCCTGGCGGTCTTTGATAGGGAAATGGTTGGTAATTATAGCGTGGCATCTGACAAACTCACCTGATGTTTTACCCTTGAAGGTCAGCCCACATGGCCTGATCCCGCTCGGCAGTCCAGATGCGCGGTGTATCGATGCCACGTGCTTCATCATAGGCGCGTGTAACATTGAAGGGCAGGCAATGCTCATAAATGGCATAGTCACGGAATTTTGGATCGCATTCGGCACGTACAGCCTGCATCGCCTCACTAAGAGAGCCATTGCGTGCCGCAATTCTGGCAACAGGCTTGTAGGTGGAAGAGACAAAATCACGTGTGCTTTCAATCGCGGCTGAAACCATATCCTTGCCGATCAGAGCATCCCCTCTGCCAGGTGCAATTGCATCCACATCAAAGCCCTTAATAGCATCCAAGGTGCTATTCCAGTCCTTGAAATGCCCATCCCCGCAATAACAGGCAGAATGATATTCTACAATATCGCCTGTGAACATGACATTCTGATCAGGTACATGAATAACGATGTCACCTGCAGTATGGGCACGCCCTAAATGCATCAGATCGACTTTGCGTTGACCAAGATAGACACTCATAGACGTGGCAAATGTGGTGGTTGGCCAGGTCAGGCCGGGAATATCTTCATGGCCCTGAAATAGACGGGGAAAGCGGCCAAATTCACTATCCCAATCTTCCTGTCCACGTTCGACAACCATCGAACGTGCTTTATCTGACATAAGGATGTTTTGCGCCCCAAATGCTGAAGCACCAAGCACGCGCACCGCATGGTAATGTGTAAGGGCCAAATGGGTGATTGGCTTGTCTGTCACGCTACGTATACAATCGATGACTTTTTGCGCCAGTCTTGGTGTGGCCTGTGCCTCTACAACCATCACACAATCATCACCGATAATGACCCCGGAATTTGGATCGCCCTCAGCTGTGAATGCATATAGCCCATCCCCGATTTCGGTAAAGCTGATGGTTTTTTCGTCCAAATCAGCCTGTGATGCGAATGCTTTTGTCATATTATGTGCCTCTGTATTTTATTTCGTATCTGCTGGCAAAACTGTGCCGACACAGTGTCCAAATCCAATTTGATATCCATCACCTTTGGCCTGTCCTTCGAGCGTGATCATATCCCCATCTTCTATGAAGCTGCGTGAACTGCCATCTGACAGGCTGACAGGTGTTTTACCGCCCCAGGACAGCTCCAATAAACTACCACGTTCGGTTTCCCTAGCGCCAGAAATGGTGCCTGAGCCGAGTAAATCACCTGACCGCATTGGACAACCAGAGCTTGTATGATGGGCTAATTGCTGAGCGGAGGAATAATACATTTCCCTGTAATTTGTATCAGCTAGCACTGTGTCCGCCCCTTCAGGCGTGGTGTGTGTTACACGCAGGTCAATATCAAATAACATTGGGCCTGTATCTTGCAGATGTGGTAATAGTGGCACCTCACGTGGCGGGGTCATGCATCTGAAGGGCGCAAGTGCCTCAGTTGTGACAATCCAGGGGCTGATGCTTGTTGCCGTTGCCTTTGCCTGAAATGGCCCCAAAGGCTGATATTCCCATGCTTGAATATCACGTGCAGACCAGTCATTTAAAAGTACATAGCCAAAAATCATATTATCAGCTGTATCAACAGACACTTGCCCTGAGCTTGCTGTGCCAACAATCGCACCCATTTCAAGTTCAAAATCGAACCGCCTGGAAGGGGCAAAGACAGGACTTTCAGCATCTGGTGCCTTTAGTTGACCCCAGGGGCGTTGAATATCCGTGCCGCTTATAACTACAGAAGAGGCACGGCCATTATATCCAATCGGGATATGTAGCCAGTTTGGCGGTAAGGCATTTTCAGCACCGCGAAACATCGTGCCTACATTTGTGGCATGATGGCGTCCTGCATAGAAATCTGTGAATTCAGACACACGGAATGGTAAGTGCATCTCAGCATCAGACTGTGCGATAAGGCAGGCTTGTGCAGCTGTCTGAGACACAGATCCGTCCGCTAGAATATCTGTTAAGCGCTGCCGAAGTGCTGACCATAGCGATTTGCCAGCCTCCATAACCGCATTCCAGTCTGCCTGTGCAAAAAGCGGCGCTTCATACAGACCAGATATCAGACCGGACATTTCAGCTGCCTGACAGTCAAAAATCTGATCACCGATAGCCACGCCGCAACGTGGTGTGAGACTGGCTGTTGAAAACACACCATATGGCAAATTATTTAAGGGGAAGGGGGTGTCTGCAGTATTTGCACTTGTCACCCAACTTGGTTTTAACATTATGTCTTCCTAATCTAATTCAAAACAGAACATTTACTTTGGGTCGATTGAGCCATCAAATTTCTTATCTAAATCTGTCCAGCATTCAATATAATCATCTTGCAAAGGTGCCTCTTTTGCTGCGAATGCTGTCAGATGTTGCGGAAATCTTGTCTCAAACATAAAGGACATTGTATTCTCTAGCTTACGTGGCTGTAATTCAGCATTAGAGGCACCTTCAAATGCATCTCTATCAGGACCATGTGGCAACATCATATTATGGAGTGACATGCCGCCAGGTACAAAGCCTGTCAGTTTGGCATCATATTGGCCAAATATATTTCCCATAAATTCAGACATTACATTCTTATGATACCAAGGTGGCCTGAATGTATGTTCAGCAACCATCCAGCGGTCTGTGAAGAGCACAAAATCGATATTTGCCGTGCCTGGCATGCCAGACGGTGCTGTTAATACAGTAAATATTGAGGGATCAGGATGGTCAAATAGCACAGCACCAACAGGGCAATAATCACGCAAATCATATTTAAAGGGTGCATAATTTCCATGCCAGGCCACAACATCTAAAGGGCTGTGCCCTATGGTGCATTCATGAAACTGGCCACACCATTTGATCGTTACGCTCGACGGCACCTCACGATCCTCAAACGCAGCGACAGGGGTTTTAAAATCGCGCCGATTAGCAAGACAATTCGCCCCAATTGGTCCTCTATCTGGCAGGGTGAAAGGCTGGCCATAATTCTCGCAGACAAATCCACGTGCTGGCCCCTCAATAACCGCAACCCGATAGAGTAATCCGCGGGGAATAACAGCAATTTCTCCAACAGATAGGTCAATGATGCCAAGCTCTGTGTAAAAGCGCAGGCGCCCTGCTTGTGGTACAATTAAGAGCTCACCATCAGCAGAATAAAAATAGGCATCATCCATTGCGCTATTTACAAGATAGACATGGCTTGCCATACCTGTCTGTGTGTTTACATCACCTGCCGTTGTCATCGTGCGCATGCCTGTAATCCAAGTTAAAGGCGCCTCACTATGTGGCACGGGATCCCAGCGATATTGGCCAAGGCTTGTGACATTTGGATCAATCGCCGGGGCAGAGCGCCAATAGGGCACAGAAATAGGATGAAATTTTCCGGTATGTTTCACAGATGGCCGAATGCGATAACACCATGTTCGTTCATTTTCAGCAGATGGCGCTGTGAAAGCTGTACCAGATAATTGCTCTCCATAGAGCCCGTAGGCACATTTTTGTGGGCTATTTTGCCCTTGTGGTAAGGCGTTTGGAAGTGCTTCTGTTTCAAAACTATTCCCAAAACCTGACATATAGCCCTTATGCAATGTGCCGCCATCAGCAGATATCATCTCTCTATCCATGACCAACCTCATGATATGAAATACTAGACAAAAATAATATTAGTTGAAAATGTAACTATCAACTTGTTTCTGTTTTGCTGAAAGGTTTTTCTATGTCCTTTGTAATTAGTGATTTTCTGCCCTATTTGCTCAATAGAGCTGCAGAACAATCATCCATAAGTTTTCAGAAGATTTATAAAGATAGATTTGGGATGCTCCGCACCGAATGGAGGGTTCTATTTCATCTAGGATTTTATGGACCGCTGACCGCTTCTGCTATTTGCGAAATGGCAGGCTTACATAAAACAAAGGTCAGCCGGGCTGTATCTGCCTTAGAAGATAAACAATATCTAACAAGGGTAGTGACCGAGACAGATAAGAGATTTGAAATTTTATCTCTGACAAAATCTGGGCAGGAGGTGTTTGCATATCTT
>WTHY01000164.1 GCA_011522945.1 Alphaproteobacteria bacterium | reverse complement strand
TTTCTAGGTCGTCCAAATTATTTGTTATACAACCTGTGGACACCCCTAGATAATTAAAAACTTTTCCCATCCAAGCTGAGTCCCTCAAAGCCAAGTAGTCGTTTACTGTAACAATATGAACACCCTTTCCAGTAAGTGAATTCAAATATGCAGGCAAAGTTGATACCAGAGTTTTTCCTTCTCCGGTTTTCATCTCAGCTATTTTACCATTGTGAAGTATAAGCCCGCCCGAAAGCTGAACATCATAATGACGTTCACCTAAAGTCCTATTTGCCGCCTCTCTTACCAGCGCAAATTGCGGCACAAGCTCCTCAGGTGGCTCGGACCGGTTGGCTTTATAATCAGGATAAATCTCATTGCGAAAGGTAATGCGCCCTGCATCAAAGATCACAGCGACTGAATGTGGCTGCAAATCATCTATTAGTTTCATGACCATCTTTGTAAAACCAAAGACAGCATTAACAGGCGTGCCATCTGGCCTAGTCATGGGCGGCAGAGCATGGAATGCTCTGAAAATATATCCAGAGCCATCAATAAGAAGTAATTTATCTGCCGCAGATGCCATGCTTATGATTTTGCCTTTACAAATTGCTTAGAACAATAGGGACATGTGACATGTCCATCCTCGCCTAATGTCAGCCAGATCTGTGGATGACCAAGTGCGCCACCACCGCCATTACATGAAACGCGGTTGGCTGTTGTTGATACAACAGGCATATCTTTCTCTGCTGCTGAATTTGTCTTAGCTTGTTCCATAGAACCATCCCCTCAATAGGCGTTTGCCTCACCATTGGCTATTAGGTCTGCATATAGCAGTTTGCGCCGTTAGAGTATAGGACAGGGCCATAAAAAACTGCAATCTTAACAGGCTAAATCATAGCGCGCGAAACAATCTATCGCGGCAAATTACAGCTTGACTGGAAAAGCAGTGGCGAGGTTAGTGGCAAAGGCTTATATCTATCTAGAGGCAACAACTCCGGTAATCCTAAAAGGTAGCTTTCATGACTGAGCCCTTTATCAATCCGCCAGCAAATGGCATGGCTATTGAAGCAAAAGGCGTAAAGAAAATTTATGCACCGCAAGGGAGCCGTCCGGCCAAGACTGCCTTGCAAGGCATAGATCTTGCGATACCACAAGGTAGCCTGTTTGGATTGCTAGGGCCAAATGGCGCAGGAAAGTCGACCTTAATCAATATTATGGCAGGCTCAGTTGTAAAAACAGCTGGCAGCCTCTGTATCTGGGGTACAGATATTGACAGCTCTCCTAGACAGGCGCGTGCTAATATCGGCATCGTACCTCAGGAATTAAATATTGATGCGTTCTTTACGCCTAGAGAATTACTTGAATTCACCGCAGGCATGTTTGCGATACCAAAACAGGAACGTCGCACAGATGAAATTTTAGACCTAGTTGGGCTGACAGATCAGGCACATGCCTATTCGCGCACACTTTCAGGCGGCATGCGCCGGAGGTTACTTGTGGCAAAAGCCATGGTTCATGCACCGCCTGTCCTTGTACTGGATGAGCCTACTGCTGGTGTAGATGTGTCGTTGCGCCAACAATTATGGGACAATGTGCGGGCCTTACATGCAGCTGGCACAACCATTGTTTTGACAACGCATTACTTAGAAGAAGCGCAAGAGCTATGTGACCATGTAGCTATTCTCGACCAGGGGCAAATCATCACTGTGCGCCCAACAGAGGCGTTATTAGCTTCAGCAGGACGTAAGGACCTCCATATTTCTTTGCCAGATGCACAAAATGCAGAGCTACCTGACGCTATCTCAGCACTGGTAATCGCCAAACAGGATACGCAGCTTACCCTCCGATTTGATCCGGCTAAAATGGATGCAGGTCATATTCTCGGCCTTATGCAGCAGGCTGGCCTGCGCATTGGAGATGTAACAACAGCACAGCCTGACCTAGAAGATATTTTCATTGAGCTTTTAGAACAGAATAAAAAGACAGATAAAGCGCTGTAAGGTCAGACAGCAAATGCACAGGCTATAGTGAGGCCTAAAGCTTCCATAGGTGGTCTTACATTCTCAATTTATCACATGCCCCCAGGCAGGATAGATAATCGCTATTTACGCTAGGTGAGTCTTTCAAAATTAGGGTTTCAAAATCATCTTCAGCCATATCACGGTTAATGCCATCTATCAGATGCCGCACCAAAGCATATAATTTTTTTAGCTAGCTGCAGATCCTTAAGCGCACGCGCATAGCAATTTAACAGACAAGTATCTTTCACAAAGATCCTTATTTTTGCTGAACAGATTTTACGATATTGCACAAATCAGCAAAGCATCATGTCAAAAAATCAAGACGATACCTGTTGTTTCCCTTATAATGGTAACGCAGTGCGTCGACACAGGCATAATGAACTGATGGTTAGGGGGCTAATCTGTTTCAAAAACTCTTCATAAGCTTGCAGGCGCAACAAGGTAAACGATTCATAAGCAATGCAATTATTGTTATAATCATCGGATTGTTCTTTGGCGCAGTTATGTCTGTCATTGCAAATGCCTTTATCAAAGGTGCTCGCATAATTACAAACTGGCAAGGCAACACAAAGCTATTCCTTGTCTCCGTTGGCGATATAACTATCCCCCTAATGCCGATTTTCAGCTTATTACTTGTCGCCTGTCTTATTCTATTTGTGCGCCGCATCTTCAGCATCGAGACATTCCATGGACCTGCTGACACGATTTATGCTGCCCATCGTCATGATACGCGCATAGAGGTAAGAACTGGAATTGGTTCAACGCTAGCTGCATTTTTATCAGCTAGCGGTGGTGCCTCAGTTGGTCAATATGGGCCACTTGTGCATTTTGCAGCGACAATTGGCAGCTTTGTGCGCCAAAAACTCCCGCTTAACCTGTCTAATGATATTTTTATTGGCTGCGGTGTGGCGGCGGCAATATCTGCAGGGTTTAATGCCCCTATCGCCGGGATTCTTTTTGCGCATGAAGCAATCTTGCGCCATGTCTCAGTTCGCACAGTGATACCTGTTGCTATCGCTAGTATCAGCTCTGCTGGTTTTAGCCGGCTAATATTTGGCACAGAGAACCTGTTTCAAATTACAACGATACCAGTACCATTATTGCTCCTGCTGCCAGCAGCTCTATGTTTTGGTCCAATTTTTGGATTAGTTGCAAGCCTATATATGCATGCTATCCGGACAGTAAACATTTATGCCATTAAGACGAAATTGACCACAGCTCAGAAACTCATAATAGCAGCGCTTGGCATGGGTTTGGCAGGTACAATATTACCAGTCTTATTTGGTTTTGGCATAACCGAGATCAATCTGATGTTTGACAGCGCCTTTAGCACCGAGATGCTTCTTATCATGATAATTGGCAAGGGTGTAATTACCGCTTTTTGTATTGCCTTTGGGCTTTTTGGTGGTGTTTTTGCCCCTGCCCTGTTTATTGGGGCAGCTGCAGGATCTATTGCGCAAAGGATTTTGCTATCGCTCGGGTGGTTTATACCGATGCCAGCTCTTGTGACCTGCGGCATGGCAGCTGTTGGCAGTGCGGTCATAGGCGCACCTATTTCAGGCGTCATCATTATGCTTGAGCTCACAATGAGCTATGAATATGCGTTGGCAGCCATGTTAAGTGTAGTCCTTAGCCTGCTCATATCTCATCACCTGTTCGGACTATCATTCTATGATAGGCAACTTGCGGATCGTGGCATTGATATCACCAAAGGCAGAATAAATTTGCAAGTTTCAGAAACTGCGATCCGGCCGATGATACGCCAGGATTATCTTAGCTTTAAACCTGATGTAGTTGTCGCAGATGCCATTCGCGACATGACGGAAACGGCAACAACTGAAGCTTATATATTAGGAGATAATAGACAATTTATCGGCAAGATTGCTTTACAAATGCTACTCAAGGCTTCAGGTGATGTATCCTCAGATAAAATGTCTATAGATAAAGCACCTATAACAGACCATATGATAGATGCGCCTTTAATCATTCCAGAGGATGCATCACTCCTACACTCTATAGAGCAAGCCAGTGATTTTGTTGGTGAGCATATCCCGGTTATCGATACACAAAACGGCCAGCTTGTGGGCATTCTCTCAGAGTCTGATATATTTCAAGCCTATTTACACCTACAAACACAGATTGCCAGCCGCTAAAAACCTGCCATACTCAGTCATAGTCTACTAACGAGGTTGGGAGCATCATATGGCAGATACTCATGATAAAAGCATGATGGATAATCTTTACTGGTGGGGTGTGCCAACCTTATTTCGAGCCCCTTTTCATGAGCCAGATACATCTGACTTTCGTTCAGCTGATATTGCGCTTGTTGGCGTGCCGCATTCCGCTGGCAATGGCACAACAGAAAGAGATCAGCATTTAGGGCCTCGTGCTGTACGCAATGTCTCAGCATTACAACGTCGTGCCCATATCGATTTTCAGATTGACCCTTGGACAAGTGCCAAAATTGTAGATGCAGGTGATGTACCCTTCCCACGCGCCAATGATAATGAAGATTGTATCCAACGCATCACAGATTTTTATAAAGATATCGATAAAGCTGGCGTGCGGCCTGTCTCTATTGGCGGCGATCATTCTATAACAGGCGGTATTGTGCAGGCGCTTGGCAATGGCAACCTCGCTGGGGGTGAGCCAGTCTCCTTTCTGCATCTTGATGCCCATACAGATGTATTTACGACCGTGGATCACTTCCTTGGCGCCCAGAAATCTGCTGCCCATTGGGGCGCCTATCTAGCCGATCAAGGCCAGGTTGATCCGACACGATCTATGCAGATTGGCCTCAGAGGGCATCCACGCACATTAGACTGGCTCCAGCCATCCTATGATTATGGCTATAATGTTGTCACAATGCAGGACTATAGGCGACGCGGCAGCGCTGATGTTCTTGCCGAAATTCAAGACGTTCTTGCTGGTCGTCCTGTCTATATAACATTCGATTTAGACTGCCTTGACCCTTCTGTGGCACCAGCTGTCTCGAATATAGAACCAGGTGTAACTGGCTTTTCTATGGATGAAGCTGTTGAGCTGATACGTGGCGTGCGTGGCATGAATATTATAGGCGGCGATGTGGTCTGCATGATGCCGACAAAAGACACGCCTAATCAAATCACCGCAATGGTTGGCGCTGCCATCATGTTTGAAATGCTCTCCATGATAGCAGAGACTGTAAACGCCTAGACGCGTACACTCTGCTATGATGGACAGAGCGCTTGCCGAAACAGTTTTGCTCAAGGGTGCTGACTTTTAGCGTAATTGCAAAAGCCCAAATAATAAACAAGGCTGATATAGGCATAGCGCGTGCTGGTGCTCACTGTATCCAGACATTCCAATCATACTGGAAACCAAACAAATTTTGTACCCAGCCATAGCTAGGATAGCTATGCCGCCTTACTACAGCATCTTGATAGGGAGAGTGAACAGGCCAACAGCTCTCCTCAGAGAGGGACATCAAGAGACTGTCTATTGACTGCATGTAGCATGGCGATAGAAAAGATATTCACACCAAGGCACAATAGGTGTATTACCTAAACCACACGCACCCGTAGCTCAGCTGGATAGAGCGCTGCCCTCCGAAGGCAGAGGCCAGAGGTTCGAATCCTCTCGGGTGCGCCACTCTTTTCATTATATTTCATAATCGCTGAAGTCTGCCTG
>WTHY01000198.1 GCA_011522945.1 Alphaproteobacteria bacterium | reverse complement strand
CCGTGAAGGTGGCCGCACAGTCGGCGCCGGTGTCGTAGCCTCTATCGTAGAATAAGGGCTACGCCATAAGGCGTAAGAGCTTAGGAGTGTAGCTCAATTGGTAGAGCACCGGTCTCCAAAACCGGGGGCTGGGGGTTCGAGCCCCTCCACTCCTGCCAAACCTTAGTAAGGTTTGTCATAAAGAAACCCCTTCTGGTCAACATGACTGGGAGGGGTTTTTTTTTGAGTGCTTCTCCAAAACACATAATCAGATAGATTCTCGCTAATTTTCTCAAGTTGAATTATTTCTTGCTTTACGTAAACTTGACCATGTTTATGCGTTGGTGAGGTACGAGATATTATGCAAAAATTCAGGATCGGCCTGGTTGGATGCGGGCGTATTAGTGATATCTACCTGAAAAATATCGCACAGTTTGAGGCGCTTGAAATTGTCGCTTGTGCGTCTCTTGATTTTCAGGAATCAAAAGCCAAGGCAGCTCAGTTTGGCATTCCGAAAGCATGCCTTGTTGACGATTTAATGTGCGACCCAAATATTGATTGCATCCTTAATCTGACCATTCCAGCAGCGCATGCTGGCATTACCCTAAAGGCTCTTGAAGCTGGCAAGCATGTATATTCAGAAAAACCATTCGTTACAAATACAGAAGATGGTCTGAAAATCTTAGAGCTGGCAAAGCAAAAACGGCTTATGGTTGGTAATGCGCCTGATACGTTTTTAGGTGGGCGATGGCAGACATGCCGGAAACTGATTGATGACGGTCTGATAGGCAAGCCAACGGGTGTTGCTGCTTTTGTGGGTACGCATGGTGTTGAACGTCATCACCCTAATCCAGATTTCTATTACCAGATTGGGGGTGGCCCTCTTTTGGATTTGGGACCGTATTATCTCACAGCCATGGTGTTCTTACTGGGGCCTATTGCGCGGGTGAGTGGCATGGCTCGTCGCACATTTGATAGGCGCATGATTGAAAATGGCCCTCGATTTGGAGACATGATGGATGTTGAGGTGGATACACACAGCCAGTCCATGTTGTCCTTTGATGCTGGTCAGATTGGTTCAATGACAATGAGCTTTGATATTTGGGACTCTGAGATGCCTCGTTTTGAAATTTATGGTGAAGAGGGTACGATTTCCATCACAGATCCTGATCCGGTGCATGGCGCAAATATTTTTGAAGGCGAGGTTCTCTATCGTACGAAGGAGATGTCTAGATGGTCACATCAGCCAAGGCCAACAGATAGAGGCGCGTGGCGTGTGGCTGAAAACCCCTTTGGTTTTAATTATAATGCACGCGGTGTAGGCCTGCTTGATATGGCTTATGCTGTCTCAGAAGGCCGCTCCGCACGTGCGTCAGCTGCATTATCCTTCCACATATTTGAAGTTATGGATGCAATCTTGAAATCATGTGAAACTGGTCATCAAATAGAAGTCAAAAGTCGGTGTGAAAGACCAGAACCTATGCCATATAATTTTCCACCAGACCGTGTAGAGGCGTAAGCATGTCCGTTAGACAATTTGATTTTGCAGAACCGTTCTTCACTGTGAAGTTGATTGAGAATGAAACAGCATTCACAATAGAAGACAGATCTATTTTACTGAATTTATCCCAAGACAAAATCCACATTGAACGCCAGATATTAGGTGAACTCCAATCAGCTATTTTTGTAAATGTCGGCATCGCTTCTGTTACGAAAGCATTGCTTGTTGAGGGGCTCGAACGAGAGCCAAATAATGAAAAGCTTTTCGAGAAGATTAGGAGCCATTGGCCGTCTGCCTATGAGGTCAGAGGTGAGGACCGACTGAAAGGCATTTCACATTATATGTCTAAAAAGATTTGGGTCGATAGGCTCGGTCTGACAATGTATTTCTCTGGATCAGTGCCGTTAAATGTCGGGCTACATAAAGACCATGCCTTTTGTCCTGTTCCTGGTTTCCGTGAGGTGCATACGCAAATTGTTGGCTTTGGGAAAATGCAGCAATGTCGTGAAAGAAATGTCGCCAGTCTCTATCTGGAAGAGCCAATGGCCCCTGGCACCACGCATCGCCCTATGTATGATGAGGATGGGAATTACCCATGGCACCAATTTGAAACCATTACGCCATCTGTATTTATGGCGGTTGAAATGCTACCTGTTGGCGCAGAACCGCCCGAAATTGGAGATAAGTTATGAGCACTCTGTTAAGAGATGCACTTACGGATGATAGCGCTTTACCGCGTCTCAACAGGCGCTTGCGGCTTGGCATCGTCGGTGGTGGCAGGATCGCAGCCACGCAGGCAATGGCGGCACGCATGACAGGCTATTTTGACATTGTTGCCGGGGCTTTGTCCTCAGATCCAGAAAGCGCTTCAGAGAAAGCGAAAGATTTTCATATAGAGGCGGATAGGACCTATCAGTCATTTGCTGAAATGGCGGAGATAGAGGCACAACGCGCGGATGGTATAGACCTGGTTATGGTCACGACTCCAAATCATTTACATTATCCTGCGGCACGTGCCTTTATGGAGCAAGGCATTCATGTCATTTGTGATAAGCCTTTAGTGAACACAGTTTCAGAGGCAGAGTCTCTTGTGTCACTTGCATCTCAATACAACAAGATCTTTGCTGTTGGTTATGTTATGAGCTGCTTCCCCATGGTTCGGCAGGCTAAATCGATTGTGGAGTCTGGCATATTAGGGGCCATTAACCAGATCCATGTAGAGTTTATGCAAGATTGGATGGTGCCACCACAGACAGCTGATCAACCACATGTGAAATGGCGGCTAGACCCTGATAAATCTGGCAAAACAAGTTGTGTTGGCGATATTGGAACACATGCTGCACATTTAGCCAGTTTCGTCACAGGGCATAAGTTAACGGATTTGCGGGCTGATTTTCATGTTTGCGGCGCTCCTAAGAAACTTGAAGATACTGTCTTTATGACAACAAAATATGACCATGACATTCCCGGCACTCTGCTTGCGACACGTCTGGCATCAGGTAATCGTGGCGGTCTGCGTCTGCGGGTCTTTGGTGCCAAAGGGGGCGTGGAATGGGACTTAGAATCTTGTGACCAGCTCAAGCTCAACCTATTTGGTGCCCCTGATCAAATTATCAGTCGAGGACATGGTCATGGTGTTGTGCCGTCTGTTGAACGGCTTGTGCGGGCAGGGCGTGGCTTTCCTGAGGGTATCATAGAGGCATGGGGTAATTTATATTCTGAAATCGCGGTTGCGATAGCAGCACAGAATGACGGACAATTATTACCAGATAGCTTCAATCAGTTTCCAAAACTCATAGATGGGAAAGATGGTGTCGCCTTTATTGAAGCTGCTTTTGCGTCGAATGCGGCAGGCGGTATCTGGGTGTCACTCTAGCCTTCTGGCGGCTCAATTATAGCGTATGACCATCAGATGCTATGCGCATTCTCTAGCCATTTATTATTACTAGATAGCAAATTATCAGACAGACCGTGCTGTCGCACGGGCCTGTTATGACGATAGGTAAATGCTGGGATATAACTGGTTGTGACCTGACTGCTGCACAAGCAGAAGGGCTCTGGCTTGATAGGTAGCACAGCGTTATTTTGCGTTGCAGCACAGATGGTTATAGGCGCATGCCGATTGCATATGTAGGTATGATTCTGTTTACGGGCAATGGCACCACAGCTGCGGCGCTTGTCATAGATTATAAGCTGTTCTAACCTAACGATAGTTGCAGCCCATAAAATAATTGCTATGAAGACATCAATTGCCACAGTTAGTCTTTCAGGAGACCTTGTCGAAAAGCTAGATGCGATTTCGAAGGCTGACTTTGATGCTATTGAGATTTTTGAGCAAGATTTTATTGGCTCATCTCTATCCCCTGCAGACACCCGGCAGTTAGTAGCTGATTATGGGCTAGAGATCGCCTTATTTCAGCCATTTCGGGATTTTGAGGGTCTGCCTGCCGGCAAGTTACGCGACAGGGCGTTCTCACGCGCTAAATATAAATTCGAATTGATGCAGGAGCTTGGAACAGATCTTATTTTGATTTGTTCATCGACACATGCTGAGGCGCTTGGCGGTATCGACAGAGCTGCAGATGATTTTGCTGCGCTTGGAGAGATTGCAAAATCTTTTGATGTTCGGGTGGGATTTGAAGCCCTTGCATGGGGTCGGTATATTTCTGACCATAGAGATGCGTGGGAGGTCGTGCGGCGTGCTAGCCATGATCATATCGGCCTTATTCTTGATAGCTATCACACACTTATCAGACATATTGATACACATAGTATCTGCTCTATTCCCTCTGATAAGATTTTCTTCGTGCAGCTAGCAGACGCGCCTGCAATTGATATGGATTATTTGTATTTATCACGGCATTTCAGAAATATGCCTGGTGAAGGCGATTTGCCGGTAGGGCGTTTCATGGATGCAGTGTATCAAACAGGGTATTCAGGCACGATTTCGCTCGAAATTTTCAATGACCAGTTTCGCCGTACAAAGTCAGAACTGGTAGCTAAAGATGGATATCGTTCGCTTCTTTATCTTGTTGACAGCATAGCGGCGCGAAAAGCTGATCATAACATGCCGTCACTTCCACAGCCGGTTCAGATTTCAGATGTGGGTTATATCGAATTTGCGGTTGAGGCTGAAACATTACCAATGATGGTTAAGACATTTGGACAGCTGGGTTTTGCCGTTATGGGGCGGCATAAAAGCAAGCATGTTATCTGGTTACAGCAAGGTCAGGTAAATCTTCTTTTAAACGCAGATGCTAATAGTCATGCTTCTGAGACTGGGTTTACTACAGCTATGATGGTCAGTGAGATTGGCCTGAATGTAGAGGATGCACAGGCCGCATTAGAACGTGCAGTTGGTCTTGGCGCGATTGATCAAGGGTCTCAACAAGCCAGTGAGACAGATATTCTGCCACGTATTGAAGGTATTGGAAGCAGTCTTATCGCCTTCACAGATAGTAAGATGAATATCTGGCAACGTGATTTTGAGGCAGAGGCCAGCTCGTCTCAAGCAGAGGGTGGGGACACACCTGACATAGTCACAAGGATTGATCACATAGCCCAGACAATGCGCTATGATGAAATGTTAAGCTGGTCCTTATTTTATACAGCGATTTTTGATATGCAAAAATCACCACTTGTTGATGTTATTGACCCTGACGGGGTGATAAAGAGCCAGATACTCCAAACGCCTGATACGAATGTGCAATTCACACTTAATGGCAGTGATGCGCTTCATACACGGGCCACCAGCTTTGTGACCGAAAATCCAGGGGCAACAGTGCAACATATCGCTTTTGCAACAGATGATGCTGTGCTGGCTGCCACCGCGCTACTAGCCAGGCATATAGACATTTTGCCACAAACAGAGAATTATTACGCTGATCTTCAGGCACGATTTGGTTTGACCGATACATTTCTGGCAAAATTACAGGCTAGGAATATCATGTATGATGAAGATGATGCAGGAGCCTTTTTGCAGTTTTATTATCAGCCAGAGAAAAGTGGTATGTTCTTCGAATTTGTAGAACGCCAAAATGGATATGGCGGTTTTGGTGCCGCCAATGCGCCTTATCGGCTTGCAGCCCAAAGGCGCCAATCATCACAAACCTAATTGAGGTTTCCTGCCTAAAGCTTGCAATTTTCTAGTATTGCGCCTACTAGACAATCCTTGCCAGTCTGATATTTGCCAGTCTGATATTTGCCAGTCTGATATTTG
>WTHY01000175.1 GCA_011522945.1 Alphaproteobacteria bacterium | reverse complement strand
CCCATTTTCACCGCAATAGCAATCCCCTGAAGGATTTCCGCTGCATCTGGACCAACCATATGCACACCAAGAACCTTATCGCTGGCAGCATCAACAATAATCTTCATATATGTGCGTTCCTCACGGCCAGAGAGCGTGTTGCGCATGGCACGAAACCGCGAGTCATAAATTTCAATTTCATCATATTGTGCCCTAGCTTCGGCTTCAGTCATGCCAACAGATGCAATTGGCGGCTGACTAAATACAGCAGAGGCAATAGTCTCATGACTCATTACCCTTGGTTTATCGCCAAAATATCGGTCAGCAAAAATATGCCCCTCAGTCAAAGCAACTGGTGTTAAATTCACCCTATCTGTGACATCCCCTACAGCAAAGATTGATGACACATTTGTCTGCCCATTCTCATCGACGATGATGGCACCTTTTGCATTTGTCTCAACACCTACTACGTCCAGCCCTAGCTGCGCCGTGTTAGGCAGCCGGCCTGTTGCTGCCATCACGACATCACAGTCGATAGACGTCCCGTCAGATAAAAGCAAATTTGCCTTTTCGCCATGTTTGGTTACAGACGAGATGGTTACGCCCTCATGCAGATGAATGCCACGAGCGGCAATCGCGCCTGCTAAATGCGCCCGGACATCTTCATCAAAGCCGCGCAATGGCAAATCACCTCTGTAAACAAGATGCACTTCACTACCTAGTGCATTGAAAATACCTGCAAATTCGACAGCTATGTAGCCGCTACCATAAATCACAATCTGTTCTGGTCTTTTCTGCAAATCCAGAGCTTCGTTAGATGTAATCGCGACGTCCTGAAGGCCAGGCACATCTGGAAGATGCGGCCAGCCGCCAACAGCAACAAGGATTTTTTCACCTGTGATAGTGCTACTACCAACAGCAACGCTATGGGGCCCTGTCAAAATACCACGCCCCTCTATTAAGGTCGCACCAGCATTTTTAATTAACCCCCGATAAACAGTTTCTAGCCTGTCTATTTCAACATCTTTTGCCGCAAGCAATTTTGCCCAATCATGCGTAGCACCTTGTAGATTCCACCCAAAACCCTCAGCATCTTCGAATTCATCAGCAAATGCTGCGCCGTAAACAAGCAATTTTTTGGGAACACATCCACGGATAACACAAGTGCCGCCTGGCCTACTCTCTTCAATCACCGCTACGCGCGCGCCATAACCAGCAGCAATGCGGCTGGCACGCACACCGCCAGACCCAGCACCAATTACAATAAGATCATAGTCAAATGAAGAAGCTGTAGACATTTTATATCCTGCATTTAGGTAGGGTTCAGGGCTAGCATCTTCCACATTAGTAAACACGACATGTCGAACTGCAGACCCAACTAGATATACTTTACTAGGATATATAGGCGCTTTATCGCGAAGCTACAATATTTGTGGTGGCAGCCACTCATCCTCCTGCATTGGCATAAGCGGCGAAGAGTTGGACAAAAGATCTGGCGATGACCAGTGCACCAATTCAGCAAAATTAAAAAGCAATTGCAGAAAATGCTCTGCATCTAACATTTCGAGGTTTGGCCTTAAAAAATAGGAGACAGATAGCTGGCCACTGGCCACTGACAAACCATTCATAGAGGTGCCATACGCACCCTCAATCAGCAAGGTAGTCAAAAAACTTGTCATTAATGGACCGCTACCATCGCGTGCCAGACTTGAAAAAATAATACATTTATCAAACTGTACGCTCTCTTCAATTTGGACAAGAACAGATAGGTGGAAAGGCTGGAAGACCCATCGCTCTGGCGGACAAAAACTTAAAAACCCGTCAAATGGATACCGCATTGCATCTTGAATGAGTGTGCTGACCTTCGGCATTAAACAGTCACCTTTGAATCGGATGGAAGGACATGACCGGATATGTCAGCTTTCCAACATGCTAAAATTATTCAAAATTTTAGGGTATTGATTGCACAAAATCAGCTATGCAAAATGGCTGTCAAAATGGTACAAACGCGCTAATTTTCTAAATGAATATGCTGCCAGTCAGCAAAAGTAAATTACAGAAGCATCAGTATAATACAGCCGGATTTCACAAGTGAAAAAGCATCAAGAAATGGATAAAGCAAATCTACTTTGGACCCCTGATGACGGGGTAAAAAATAATGCTGAAGTTACTGATTTTGCGAAGTTTTTAAATCTCAGGACTGGTTTTGACTGGGACAATGATTTCCAGCAACTTTGGTCCTATTCTGTGAATAATATAGAGCAGTTCTGGGACACGCTATGGGACTGGCATAAGATTATTGGCACCCGCGGTGACACTATAGTAGCTGACGCTGACAAAATGCCTGGCGCAAGATTTTTCCCAGATGCAACGCTCAATTTTGCCGAGAACCTCTTACGAAACGCAGATACAAGGCCAGCTATAACAGCCTATGGTGAGGATGGCAGATGTGAGACAATAAGCCGGGCCGCACTTAAGGAGAAAGCGCTTCGACTAGCTGGGTGGATGCGCGCACAAGGCGTTGGCCCTGGTGATAGAGTGGCTGCCTATATCCCAAATATTCCTGAGGCTGTAATAACAATGCTAGCCGCTGCATCCATTGGTGCCATTTATTCGAGCTGCTCGCCAGATTTTGGGCTGAATGGTGTCAAAGACAGATTTGGACAAATAGAGCCGAAACTACTAATAACTGTTGATGGGTATATATATGGCGGTAAAGCTCTTGATAGACGGGCTATCGTTGCAGATTTGTGCAAATCCATCCCGTCAATTGAGGCTGTGCTTGTAAAATCCTATCTAGATGAGACACCAGATATCAGCAATATTCAGAATAGTCTGGATTTTGATAAGGCGGTTGCACACCCGCCTCTAGCAGAATTTGTGCAAATGCCATTTAATGCGCCTTTATATATTTTGTATTCCTCTGGAACCACAGGCGCACCAAAATGCATCGTTCATGGGGCTGGCGGGACTTTATTACAACATGTTAAAGAGCATAGGCTGCATAGTAATGTGAAGTCTGGCGATACGATTTTCTATTTCACTACCTGTGGCTGGATGATGTGGAACTGGCTTGTATCTGGCTTAGCCACTGAAGCGCATATTGTACTTTATGAAGGCAATCCTTTTACGCCTGGACCAGAAACATTATGGAAAATAGCAGGCGAGCAGCAAATCTCGCTATTTGGTACCTCTGCAAAATATATTGATGCGGTTCGAAAATCTGGTGTCAAACCTGGTGATGTCTCTGATTTATCTGCACTCAGAACAATATGTTCAACCGGCTCTCCACTATCCACAGATGGCTTTGCTTTTGTCTATGACGCCATTAAGTCCGATGTTCAGCTTGCCTCTATTTCCGGTGGTACAGACATTGTATCCTGTTTCGTTTTGGGCAGCCCCATACAAGCTGTTTACGCCGGTGAAATTCAATCAGCAGGCCTTGGCATGGATGTCGCCATTTTAGATGATGAAGGGCAAGCCATTACAGAACAGCAAGGTGAGCTGTGCTGCTTGAAACCATTTCCCGCCATGCCAATTGGGTTTTGGCAGGATGTAGATGGCAGCCGCTACCATAATGCCTATTTTAATACCTATCCAAATATCTGGCGACATGGGGATTGGGCTACACGCACCAAAACAGGGGGTATCATCATCCATGGTCGTTCTGATGCCACGCTAAACCCAGGCGGCGTTCGTATTGGCACAGCTGAAATCTATAAGCCTGTTGAAGCCTTTGACGAGATTGCAGAAGCTTTGGTGATAGGCCAGTCCATTACAGATGATGTCCGCATTATTCTATTTGTGCGCATGCAAACAGGTGCTGAGCTAACTAAAACGCTGAAACAAAATATTAAGAGCGCCATTCGTGCGCAAGCTACACCCAGACATGTTCCATCTATAATCTTAGCAGTAGCTGATATTCCGCGTACGCGCTCTGGCAAAATAACAGAATTAGCCGTGCGGGATGTGATACATGGCAGACCGGTCAAAAACACTGAAGCGCTAGCAAATCCCGAGGCTTTGGAGCATTTCAGAGATTTGCCAGATTTGCAGGTCTAACAGGCTCTGTAAACAAGGTTTATGCCCCAGCTTGCTTTAAAAGGCGTTTAGGCTCCAGCTTGCTTTAAAAACCCATGCAACGCACTGGAGTTTGCAAAAAGCTTCTTAGCCTTTTTGAAAGCTGGCAATTGCGCGCCAAGAGCACGCATTTCAGCTTCCTCTAATGCCTTACTATCCAGCAAATCATCTAACTGCTGGGACGGACAAATGACTAGTCGGTAAGTATGCGCTGCCCCGACGCGATCTGCCTTGACTTTAAACTTGGCCTTACTGCCAACAGGCCATTTTTCACGCAACACAACCATCATAACAAAATTACCAGGTAATTCAGATTGGCCTTCTTCATATAGCTGGGCTGCAATAGCTTCCAATGTCTTTAAATCCGCCTCTGAAATTGTGGCGAATTTATCTGTATCCATCATATGCCCAAGCCAGTTCACTTTGTCTTCGGTTGTATCAAAACTATTAAGAGACGCGCGCTTATCGCCGTCTTGAATACGCACATAATGCACATCGCTCTCACCCATTAGCCGTAAGACACATTCAGACATTTTTCTTCCTCGCCACTATTCGGATATTTCAGGCCTTGTTATTGACGAATGGCTAGCACAAACACAAGGCTTTAATTGCTATGAGCGTAATTTTCCTCAAGTAATTTTGACACGCACATCCTCATCCTTTGAAGGGAGTTTCCCAAGATAAAGTTCCCGCATAATGATGAACAGCGAAGCAGCCACCACAATAGCTGTGCCCAGAAACTGAATTGCTGAGGGCACTTCTGCAAAGGCTAAAAATCCAACTAAAATCGCACCGGGCACTTGTAAATAACGCATAATAGCAATGATAGTGGCATCTGTATAACGATACGCACTAGTCATACAAATTTGCAAAAATGACCCGATGACGCCCAAGCAACAAATTAGCATTATATCAGTCTGAGATGGCATCACATACTGGCCCGGAATGCCTATTACCAGCATTGTGGCGATAATTGCACCAGCAAAATTATAGAGGCTCGCCACACTCAACGGATGTTCTTTTTTGCCTAAACGACGCAATGTTATCGAGAGGCTTGCACCGCTGATAGCTGCCAAAACACCGAAGATAACACCTGCCGGCAACCCCTCACGAAATGGGTCTGTTATCAGCATGACCCCTAAGAGACCAATGATAACAGCTGACCACCGATAAATGCCAACCCGCTCTCCAAGAAAAAAAGGCGACAGTAAAGTGATAAAAATCACAGAGCTCTGGAACAATGAGGTGGCAAGTCCGATTGGTATGTGTCGCACCGATAAAAACCAAAACGTAATACCACAAAGTCCGAAGATAATGCGTAGTCCAAGTGTTTTTTTGTCACTTACATGCAGCCAGTCAGACCCACGCATCCAGATTGCAATGCCAAACAAAACTGGCAAAGATGCCCAAAATCGACCCATCAGAACAGTTGCAAGCGGCACATCCTGAGAAATTAATTTCACAAGAATACCTGTCAATAACCCAAAGCCAACTGCCAATAATGACAGAATAATTCCAAATATATTACTAGGCATTTACACCTTTCAGACAGGCAAATTGCTATTAATTACCTGCTCTCACTATCTTCACCAAATGCCTATTATCATTCAGCCAAAAAAATTTAGACGGGCAGCAGTTACT
>WTHY01000037.1 GCA_011522945.1 Alphaproteobacteria bacterium | reverse complement strand
CAGCTGGCACATATGTTCAGCTTGTTGGTCGTGACCGTGGTCATGCTATCTTGCGTCTAGCTTCTGGTGAAGTGCGTTTGGTGCGCTCAGAATGTATGGCGACCATCGGTGCTGTGTCTAATCAAGACCAGCAGAACATTAAGATTGGTAAGGCTGGCCGCTCTCGTTGGCTGGGTCGCCGCCCACATGTTCGTGGTGTGGTTATGAACCCGATTGATCACCCACATGGTGGTGGTGAGGGTCGTACCTCAGGTGGCCGTCATCCGGTTACGCCTTGGGGTAAGCCTACCAAAGGCAAGCGCACACGCAATAATAAGAAGACGGATCGCCTCATTGTGCGCCGTCGTAAGGCATAAGGGAGCGTATTGGCTATGGCACGTTCAGTTTGGAAAGGCCCATTTGTTGATGGCTATCTGCTGAAAAAAGCAGAGGCTGCGCATGCATCATCACGTAATGATGTCATCAAAATCTGGTCTCGTCGCTCAACCATTCTGCCTCAGTTTGTTGGGCTCACATTTGGCGTTTATAACGGCAAAAAATTCGTTCCTGTTTCAGTTTCTGAAGACATGGTTGGCCACAAATTCGGTGAATTTGCGCCTACCCGTACATATTACGGCCATGCTGCAGATAAAAAATCAAAGCGATAGGATATAAAGATGGGTAAGCAATCATCACCACGTCGCGATGCAGATAATGAAGCACGTGCGGTTCTGCGCAATCTGCGCACGAGCCCACAAAAGCTAAATCTAGTTGCCGCAATGATCCGCGGCATGGATGTAAATAAGGCTGTATCAACATTAACATTCTCTCGCCGCCGTATCGCACAGGATGTGCGCAAGGCGTTGGAATCAGCTATCGCGAATGCAGAAAATAATCATGGTCTGGATGTGGACCGCCTTAAGGTTAAAGAGGCTTATGTTGGCAAAGCTATGGTCATGAAGCGGTTTCGCGCTCGTGCCCGTGGTCGTGGCGCACGCATTTTGAAGCCATTTTCACATCTGACGATCATCGTTGCTGAAAAAGAGGAGCAGGCATAATGGGTCAGAAAGTTAAACCAATCGGCCTGCGTGTCGGCATTAACCGTACATGGGATTCACGCTGGTATGCTGGCCGCAATTATGGGGACCTTCTGCATAAGGATCTCGAATTGCGTACGCATCTGATGGATCGCCTTAAGTCAGCTGGTATCAGCCGGGTTGTTATCGAACGTCCTGCTGGTCGTGCGCGGGTGACAATCTATGCAGGTCGTCCAGGCCTCATTATCGGTAAAAAGGGTCAGGACATTGAAAAGCTGCGTCAGGATTTGACAAAGCGCGTTGGCTCAGATGTCAGCTTGAACATTGTTGAAGTGCGTAAGCCTGAAATTGATGCAAAGCTTGTTGCAGAGAATATTGCACAACAGCTTGAGCGTCGTGTTGGTTTCCGCCGTGCAATGAAGCGAGCTGTTCAGTCAGCTATGCGTCTTGGTGCACAAGGTATCCGTATCAATTGTGCAGGTCGTCTTGGTGGCGCTGAAATCGCACGTACTGAATGGTATCGTGAGGGACGTGTTCCATTACATACATTACGTGCTGAAATCGATTATGGTGAAGCAGAGGCATATACAACATATGGTATCTGCGGCATTAAGGTTTGGGTCTTTAAGGGCGAAGTTATGGCGCATGACCCTATGGCACAGGATAAGCGTCTCGCTGAGCAGCAGGCTGGGCCTGCTCCACGTGGCAATTAGGAATTTTGAGGAGAGATAGCGATGCTTTCGCCAAAACGTACCAAATTCCGTAAGCAGCATAAGGGCCGTATCCACGGTAATGCAAAGGGTGGCACACAGCTGAACTTTGGCGCCTATGGCCTTAAAGCTATGTCGCCTGAGCGTATCACTGCACGCCAGATCGAAGCTGCTCGTCGGGCAATCACTCGCCACCTTCGTCGTGCTGGTCGCGTCTGGATCCGTGTGTTTCCTGATGTGCCTGTATCTTCCAAGCCTGCCGAAGTGCGGATGGGTAAAGGTAAAGGGTCTCCGGAATTTTGGGTTGCCCGTGTGGCTCCTGGCCGGATTATGTTTGAGCTTGATGGTGTGCCGTGGGATTTGGCACGTGAGGCGCTAACATTGGCTGCTGCAAAGCTGCCAATTGAAACGCGCATCGTACGCCGTCTTGGTGACACAGATTAAGTGAGGGGCTGATTATGGCGATTGTAAAAGCACAAGATCTGCGCGCTAACACTGCTGATGAGTTGGTTGGTAAGCTTGAAGCGCTAAAAAAAGAGCAGTTTAACCTGCGGTTTAAAGCTGCTTCTGGTGAGTTGGAAAATCCTGCACGCATGACTGTTGTGCGTCGTGAGATTGCAAGAATTAAGACGGTAATGGGCGAGAAGTCCGCTGCCGGTAAAGAATAATAGGGGTTTTTGAGCATGCCAAAGCGTATCTTGCAAGGCACTGTAGTGAGCGATAAGGGCGATAAGACCGTAGTGGTCCGCGTCGAACGTCGTATCATGCATCCTGTCTATAAAAAGTTCATCACCACATCGAAGAAATATTCTGCACATGATGCAGATAACCGGTTCAAGGCCGGTGATATGGTGCGTATTCGTGAATGTCAGCCAATTTCAAAGAATAAGAGCTTTGAAGTTGTGTATGAAGAAGCACAGGGCTAGGGGAGCACACTATGATTCAGATGCAGTCAAATCTTGAGGTTGCAGATAACTCAGGTGCGCGCCGTGTTCAGTGTATTAAAGTACTGGGCGGTTCAGGCCGTATGTCAGCCGGGGTTGGTGATGTAATCATCGTTTCTGTTAAAGAAGCTATTCCACGCGGTAAGGTCAAAAAAGGTGATGTATATCGCGCTGTCATCGTGCGTACAGCCAGCCAAATCCGCCGTGATGATGGCACACTCATCCGTTTCGACCGCAACGCAGCGGTTCTGCTGAACAAGCAGGATGAGCCAATTGGTACACGTATCTTCGGTCCCGTGACACGTGAGCTGCGTAGCCGTAGCTTCATGAAAATCGTGTCATTGGCACCAGAAGTTCTGTAAGTGAGGGCAGGGTAATGGCCGTTAAGTTTAAAGTTAAAAAAGGCGATCAGGTTGTTGTTACAACTGGCCGCGATAAGGGCAAAAAAGGCGAGGTACTTGAAGTGCTGCGCGATGATGCTCGTGTAAAAGTTCAGGGTGTTAATCTGGTGAAGCGGCATCGCCGTCCAACACAGACTAATCCTGGTGGCATCGATACATTCGAAGCCCCAATCCACATTTCGAATGTGGCACATATTGATCCTGAGTCAGGATCAGCAACCCGCGTTGGTATGTCAGTCATTGATGGTAAAAAGGTCCGCGTGGCCAAAGCATCAGGCAAGGCAATCGACTAAGGTAGAGAAGGAAAGCTGAGATGAAAACGCGTTTGGAAGACCATTATCAGACGGCTGTTCGCCCGGCACTGGTAGAAAAATTCGGTTACAAGAACCAGTTCCAAGTCCCACGCCTTGAAAAGGTAGTGATTAATATGGGCGTTGGCAGTGCAGTGCGCGACTCGAAAAAAGTCGAACATGCCGTCCGTGATATGACAGCCATTTCTGGCCAAAAGCCAGTAGTTACCCGTGCGAAAGCCGCTAACGCAGCCTTTAAGCTGCGTGCTGGTATGGCAATTGGGTGTAAAGTTACACTCCGTGGCGACAGGATGTATGAATTCCTAGATCGTCTTGTAAACATTGCTTTACCGCGTGTTCGTGATTTCCGTGGCCTCAATGCTAAGAGCTTTGATGGCAAGGGCAATTACGCCATGGGTATCAAAGAGCAAATCGTATTTCCTGAAATCGAATATGACCAAGTCGATGAGATTCGGGGTATGGACATTATTGTCGTCACTTCAGCGGAAACGGATGATGAAGCACGTGAATTACTTCGCGGCATTCAGTTCCCGTTCCCAGCTGCCTAATTTCATAGCGAAAGGGAATTCAGCTTATGGCGAAGAAGAGCGCTGTTGAAAAGAATAACCGCCGGATGCGCGTTGTCGCAGCCAAAGGTGCACGTCGCGATGCCCTACGGGCTATTGTGAAAAACCGGAGCCTGTCTCTTGAGGAACGCTTTGCAGCGAGCCTAAAATTGTCACAGGAACCACGTGATAGTGCGCAGATCCGTGTCCGTAACCGCTGTATGGTTACAGGCCGTCCGCGCGGTTATTATCGTAAATTGAAAATGTCACGGATTGCCTTGCGTGATCTGGCCTCATTCGGTCAGGTGCCAGGTATCGTGAAGTCAAGCTGGTAAGGGAGAGACCGACTATGTCTATGAGTGATCCTCTGGGCGATATGCTCACCCGTATTCGTAACGGCCAGACAGCGCGCAAGTCAGTTGTATCTGCACCTGCCTCTCGTCTACGTGCGAACGTATTGGAAGTATTAAAGCGTGAAGGTTACATCCGTAACTACAGCTCATCAGAGGTGCGTCCTGGTATTTCTGAATTGCAAATTGAGCTGAAATATCACGAAGGTGCTCCTGTTATTTCCGAGATTCACCGTGTGTCGACACCAGGTCGCCGTGTCTATTCAGGCATTAAAGAGCTGAAGCGTGTCTATAATGGTCTCGGTATTGCCATTTTATCGACACCACGTGGTGTTCTGTCTGATAATGAAGCACGTGTTGCCAATGTTGGCGGCGAAGTGCTGTGCCAGGTATTCTAAGGAGCTTTTGAGATGTCACGAGTTGGTAATTCTCCTATCAAGCTTCCTGATGGTGTATCAGTTAGTCAGGTAGATGGTGTTCTTACTGCGAAGGGAAGCAAGGGCGAACTCAGCTATGCTTTGCCGAAGCAGGTGGAATTAAGCATCGAAGATAATGTCGTATCTGTTGCCCCTAAGGGTAAGGATAAGTTCGGCCGTTCAATCTGGGGTACAGTACGTTCGAACGTGAACAATATGGTTCAGGGCGTGTCTGCTGGTTTTACAAAGAACCTAGAAATTAACGGCGTTGGTTACAGAGCTGCCATGCAAGGCTCAAAGCTCCAGTTAAGCCTAGGTTACAGCCACCCAGTAGTGATGGATGTGCCTGCTGGTTTAACAGTGGCGGTTGATGGAAATACAAAAATTTCAATCACAGGTGCTGATAAGCAGCTGATTGGCCAGTTTGCCGCTGAGGTGCGCTCTAAGCGCCCACCAGAGCCTTTCAAAGGTAAAGGCGTGAAATATGCTGACGAACATATCGTCCGCAAAGAAGGTAAGAAGAAGTAAGGAGGCAGACGATGTTAAGCGCAAAGCAAATGTTCGAGCGTCGCCGCATGCGCAATCGTGCGGGTTTAAAGAAAAACGCGTCTGGCCAGCCACGCTTGTCTGTGCACCGGTCATCACGTCATATCTATGCTCAAATTATCGATGATGCCTCTGGCATTACACTGGCTTCAGCCTCGTCTTTAGACGCTGGCTTCAAGTCAGCTGGCAAGACTGGTGCTGATAAAGCAGCAGCTAGCGAAATTGGTAAGGCTGTTGCCGAACGGGCGATTGAAAAAGGTGTTCAGGCTGTGGTTTTTGACCGCGGCGGCTACATGTATCATGGCCGGGTTAAAGCGCTTGCAGATGCTGCACGCGAAGCCGGTCTGAAGTTTTAAGGGAGCGACCAAATGGCACGCAATGAAGAACGTGGTGATCAGGTAGGCCGTGAAGAGCCAGAACTGATTGAAAAGCTGGTTGGTATTAACCGGGTCGCAAAAGTTGTTAAGGGTGGTCGCCGTTTTGGTTTTGCTGCTCTGGTTGTAGTTGGTGATGGCCGTGGTCGTGCTGGTTTTGGTACCGGCAAGGCAAAAGAGGTGCCTGAAGCTATCCGCAAGGCAACTGAAGATGCAAAACGCAATATGTCGAAAATCGCACTGCGCGATGGCCGCACATTACACCACGATATTAAAGGTGTTTATGGGGCAGGTCATGTGCTTCTGCGTTCAGCGCCATCAGGTACTGGTATTATTGCCGGTGGCCCGATGCGTGCTGTATTTGAAGCATTGGGTGTGCAGGATGTTGTTGCTAAGTCTATCGGTACATCAAACCCGCACAATATGATTAAGGCTACTTTTGACGCACTGAAGAACATTCAGGCACCACGTTCTGTGGCTGCAAAGCGTGGTAAGAAAGTTGCTGAAGTATTTGGCCGCGCTGAGCGTCAAGCTGACGCATCCTAACGGAGAGAATAATGGCAAATCCAACTGTGAAAGTGCAGCAGGTAAAAAGTGCAATTGGTCGTGAAGGCAGTCAGCGTAAGACACTTATTGGTCTTGGTCTGAATAAGATTGGCCGTGTGAAAGAGCTGGAAGACACACCAGCTGTGCGTGGCATGATTGCTAAGGTCAAGCATCTGGTAAAGGTAATTGACGCGTAAGTAACTTTGTGGAGATTTCTACAGACCTTACGTGCTTTAGGAGTGAAATTATGAAACTCAATATGATCAAAGATAATGACGGGGCTACACGCAATTCGAAGCGCGTGGGTCGTGGCATTGGCTCAGGTCGTGGCAAGACATCAGGCTCTGGTCATAAAGGCCAAAAGGCGCGTTCAGGCGTGTCTATTAAGGGGTTTGAAGGTGGTCAGATGCCTATCCACCGCCGGTTACCTAAGCGCGGTTTCACAAACATCTTCCGTAAGGATTATGCAGAAGTGAATCTTGGTCGCATTCAGGCAGCTGTTGATTCAGGCAAGCTTGATGCCTCTAAGCCGGTAAATGCAGATACACTTATGGCTGCCGGTGTTATCGGTAAGGCGAAAGACGGCGTTCGTGTGCTTGCAAAGGGTGCTTTGAGCGCAAAGATTGAAATCCATGCCGCAGGCGCCTCAAAGGCAGCTATCAGTGCTATCGAAGCTGCTGGTGGTTCAGTGGTAATGGCAGCTGCAGCACCTGCAGCTGAGTAATAGTCAAAGGATCGGGGCGAAACAATGGCTGCATCAGATCGTGTGAATACAGGGATTGGTCTTGGCGCAATTGCCAAGGCAGATGACTTGAAAAAGCGCCTGCTTTTCACACTTGGTGCTCTTATTGTATATCGCCTTGGTACTTACATTCCGCTTCCTGGCATCAATCCAGGCGCATTAGCAGATATCTTTGGCCAGCAATCTTCTGGCATTTTGGGCATGTTTGACATGTTCTCAGGTGGTGCGCTCGGTCGTATGACCATTTTTGCTCTGAATATCATGCCCTATATTACGGCATCGATTATTATGCAGCTGATGACATCAATTGTCCCAACGCTTGAGCAGTTGAAAAAAGATGGTGAAGCTGGCCGTAAGCAAATCAACCAATATACCCGTTATTTAACAGTGCTTTTGGCAACTGTTCAGGGTTACGGTATTGCTGTGGCGCTTGAAGCGGCTGCCGGCATTGTTGACCAGCCTGGTCTATTCTTCAGACTGACAACAGTTGTAACGCTTGTTGGTGGTACATTATTCCTGATGTGGCTTGGCGAGCAAATCACATCGCGTGGTATCGGCAATGGTATTTCACTGATTATCTTCAGCGGCATTATTGCTGAAATCCCAACGGCCCTTGTTGGCACGTTGGAGTTTGGCCGCACAGGTGCATTGTCTGCCTTCATTATTATTGGTCTGTTTGTCATGGCCATTGCAGTGATTGCCTTCATAGTCTTTATCGAGCGGTCACTTCGTAAGATCCTTATTCAATACCCTAAGCGCCAGCAAGGTGCACGCAGCTTTGGCGGTGAAGCACAGCATCGACCTTTGAAGCTAAATGTCGCAGGGGTTGTTCCACCAATTTTTGCTTCATCATTGCTGCTTATGCCAGTATCGCTGATTAACCTAACTGGTGGTCAGTCAGGTGGTGCTGATTGGCTTGTGGCTCTAAATGCGCTCCTTGGTCGCGGTCAGCCATTATATCTTGCAATTTATGTGAGCTTGATTGTGTTCTTTGCCTTCTTCTACACAGCGATTGTATTCAATCCGGAAGATACAGCTGAGAATTTACGTCGTAATGGCGGTTATATTGCTGGTATTCGTCCAGGCAAGCCAACTGCCGATTATCTTGATTATATTCTGACACGTTTAACAGTAATAGGTGCAGCCTATCTGGCAGCTGTCTGTATCCTGCCGGAAATTCTGATTAGCCAATATGCGGTGCCATTTTATTTCGGCGGTACATCTCTGTTGATTGTCGTAACTGTATCTCTTGATACTGTGAATCAGATTCAGTCGCATCTTCTTGCTCACCAATATGAAGGGCTGATCAAGAAGCAAAGACTGAAAGGTCGCCGGTCATGAATATCATTCTTTTCGGTCCTCCAGGTGCCGGCAAGGGCACGCAGGCAACTAAGCTTGTAGCAGATCGTGGCATGGTGCAGTTATCTACTGGTGACATGCTTCGTAGTGCGATAGCAAATAAGACTGAGCTGGGTCTTAAGGCTAAGGCAATTATGGATGCAGGCGAGCTTGTGTCTGATGACATTATGATCGGGATGATTTCTGAGCGTATGTCACATGATGATTGCAAGGCAGGTGTCATTCTTGATGGGTTTCCACGCACAGTGGCACAGGCAGAGGCTCTGGATGGGATGTTTGCGGAGCGTGGCATCACGCTAGACCATGTAATTGAAATTGCGGTAGATGAGGCAGCCCTCTTTGACCGTATTGAAAACCGGGCCAAGGAAACGGGTGGGGCACGCAGCGATGATAATGCTGATGTGTTGCGCCAGCGTCTTTCGGTCTATCACGAAAACACAGCCCCTGTTCTGCCATATTATGCAGATAAGGGTCTGTTAAGCCGGGTGGATGGCATGGGAGATATCTCGTCTGTCAGCCACCATATTGAACAGATATTGGATAGCTGATCTTGACTGTAGGCCGCAGATACATATAATGCGGCGCCACACGTTAAAATCGGTGACCATTATTATTTTTCGTCAAACAAACCTTAACTAAGGTTTGATGTGTAAGAGGAGAAGCCAGTGGCGCGTATAGCTGGTGTAAACATTCCAACCAAGAAACGGGTTGAGATTGCATTAACATACATTCATGGTATTGGAACCACGAGTGCAAAAACAATCTGTGACAAGGCAGGTATTACTGCCGAACGTCGCCTGAATGATTTGACAGAAGATGAGCTGTCAAAGATCCGTGATATTATCGACGAAGATTTTCTGGTAGAAGGTGATCTTCGCCGGAAAACATCTATGGATGTGAAGCGCTATTTGGATCTTGGTTGTCTGCGCGGTCTGCGCCACCGCCGCAATCTGCCAGTTCGTGGGCAGCGTACACACACTAACGCACGCACACGCAAAGGCCCTGCAAAGGCCATTGCTGGTAAGAAGAAATAAGGACCGTAGATTATGGCAAAGCAACCTTCACAAGCACGTGTCCGTCGCCGCGAGCGCAAGAATATCGCTACTGGTGTGGCGCATGTTAATTCCACTTTCAACAACACAATGATCACCATTTCTGATGTTCAGGGCAATACGATTTCCTGGTCATCAGCTGGTACATTAGGGTTTAAAGGCTCTCGTAAGTCTACACCTTTTGCCGCTCAGATGGCTGCTGAAGATGCAGGTAAAAAAGCTGCTGAACATGGTGTGAAATCTGTTGATGTTGAAGTTCGTGGTCCAGGTTCGGGTCGGGAATCAGCCCTGCGGGCGTTACAGTCTGTAGGATTTACAATCACTTCCATTCGCGATGTGACACCAATCCCGCATAATGGATGTCGCCCGCGTAAGCGTCGCCGGGTTTAATTGCCTCTTTGGCATTATTAGGCACGTTGATTGGATAGAAACCAATGCCTTCGGCTATCTGTGTGATGGCCGATTCGCTTTGGATGAACAAAAAGGATTAGGCCGTGATTGAAAAAAATTGGCAAGAGCTGCAAAAGCCTGAACAAATTGAAATTAAGCCATCAGAATATAACCCAAGTCAGGCTGTTATTTCTGTCGGGCCATTAGAACGTGGCTTCGGCACGACATTAGGAAATGCGCTTCGCCGTATTCTATTATCATCCTTGCAAGGGGCAGCTGTGACTGCTGTTCAAATTCAGGGCGTATTGCACGAATTCTCATCTATTGCAGGCGTTCGTGAGGATGTAACAGACCTAATTCTGAATATTAAGGGCATCGCTGTGTCTTTGGAAGCAGAAGGCTCGAAGCGTCTTCGTCTACAGGCAGAAGGTCCGTTGGCTGTCACAGCAGGCATGATTTCTGAATCAGCTGGCGTTGAAATCATGAACCCAGACCATGTGCTTTGCCATCTGGATAAGGGCGCATCTCTATCAATGGAAATGACCGTTGAAAGTGGTAAAGGCTATGTGCCAGCTTCAGCAAATCGGTCTGAAGACGCCCCTATTGGCCTTATCCCTGTAGATGCTATTTTCAGCCCGATCCGTCAGGTTGCGTATCGCGTGGAAAATGAACGTGTTGGTCAGATTACAGACTTTGACCGTCTACTTCTTACAATTGAAACAGATGGGTCAGTGACGCCAGAAGATGCCGTGGCATATGCTGCACGCATCCTTCAGGATCAGCTTCAGCCATTTATCAATTTTGAAGAGCCTCGTGCTGAGATTGTTGAAGAAGAAGCAGACAATCTTCCATTCAACAGAAATCTGCTGCGTAAGGTTGATGAGCTTGAACTATCTGTTCGATCAGCAAATTGCCTGAAAAACGATAATATCGTATATATTGGCGATCTTGTTCAGAAGAGCGAAAATGAGATGCTGCGCACACCTAACTTTGGTCGCAAGTCTCTAAATGAAATTAAAGAAGTTTTGAAGGTTATGAATCTTGAACTCGGTATGGATATCGAGAATTGGCCACCTGAAAATATTGAGGATTTAGCCAAGCGTCTGGACGAACCTTTCTAGACTTCTGATTGAAATAGAGCTAATACAAGACCCAAATTGGTTTCGGGGTCTCTTAAGGAGTGAAAAATGCGCCATCGTATGTCAGGACGGAAACTGAACCGTACGTCACAGCATCGTCAAATGCTGTTCCGCAATATGTCTCAGGCCCTGATTAAGCATGAGCAGATTGTAACAACTTTGCCTAAGGCAAAAGAATTACGCCCAGTGGTTGAGCGTTTGATTACGCTTGGTAAGCGCGGTGATTTGCATGCACGTCGTCAGGCTTATGCAAAGCTCCGTGATGAGGCGATGGTTACGAAGCTGTTTGATGTGCTTGCATCTCGTTATGCAGACCGCCAGGGCGGTTATACACGTGTCCTTAAGGCTGGTTTCCGTTATGGTGATGCAGCGCCAATGGCTGTGATTGAATTTGTAGATCGTGATGAAGATGCCCGCGGTCAGGACTCAGGTCCAACAATGATTGAAGCTGAGGAAGCTGGCGCCGCATAATTGCGACAGGATTTTCAGTAATGTGATGAAAGCCGGCATTTGCCGGCTTTTTTCGTTGCTAGCCAGTATTTCATCTTGCTCGAAGGTAAGTGGTTGATGTCAAATAAGCATATGACAAAAGCTAAAGACCTGAATGAGCCGCTTTTAGACGCGCCAAAGCCACTTGCTGAGCTATTGCGACCAGATAAGCTGAAAGATGTTTTAGGTCAGCCTCAGGTCACTAGCCTGTCTTCAGCACAATTACAAAATGGGTCTTATGTTTTATGGGGACCGCCAGGCACAGGCAAGACTACCATTGCCCGTATCTTGGGTGCGGAAACCGGCCAGGATTTTATTGCGCTCTCAGCAGTATTTGACGGGGTTGCAGATTTACGCCGTATATTTAAAGCGGCACAGGACCGTTTTGCACAAGGTCAAAAGACGCTGTTGTTTGTTGATGAGATACACAGATTTAATAAAGCACAGCAGGATGCCTTGCTGCCTGCGATGGAATCTGGGTTGGTACGACTTGTTGGGGCAACAACCGAAAATCCTTCTTTTGCGTTAAATGCAGCTTTGCTATCACGTGCACAGATACTGGTTTTATCTCCCTTAGATGAAAGCGCGTTAGAAGAGCTGCTGAAGCGGGCTGAGACTTACTTAGGTGAAAAGCTGGCTTTAGAGGCTGAAGCACGCTTAGAGCTTGTCAAAATGGCTGATGGTGATGGTCGTTATCTTCTGAACTTGGTTGAGGGGCTTATGCATCTGCCATCTGAGCCAGCGTTAGATGTTGCCGCTCTTGGTGTGCATCTCTCAAAACGGGCTTTGAAATATGACAGGGCAGGGGATGAACATTTCAATCTGATTTCAGCTTTGCATAAATCGCTTCGCGCTTCAGATTGTGATGCAGCTCTATATTGGCTTGCCCGTATGATGTTAGCAGGTGAAGACCCGCAATATATTTTGCGGCGTCTCACACGCTTTGCATCAGAAGATATAGGGCTTGCAGAGCCACAAGCTGTTGAGAAAGCTATTGCAGCTTGGCATAGTTATGACCGGCTTGGCAGCCCTGAGGGAGATCTTGCAATAGCCGAGCTTGTGATTTATCTGGCGACTGCCCCGAAATCAAACTCAGCCTATGTGGCCTGGAAAGCTGCCCAGCAGCTAGCAAAACAGAATGGCACGCTGATGCCGCCAAAACATATCTTAAATGCGCCAACTAGCATGATGCGGGATATGGGATATGGTGAGGGCTACCATTATGATCATGACACGCAAGACGGGTTTGCCGCACAAAATTGTTTTCCAGATGCACTCGGCAGGCCAAGCCTTTATCAGCCGGTAGAACGCGGGTTTGAACGTGACATTGCTAAGCGCCTTGCCTATTGGGATAGATTGCGCGCGCAAAAACAAGATGCAGGTAAATCGTGAGGGTTCAGCTACCAGAATTTGACATTTATGCTGGTATTGATTGGTCTGGGGCGAAGGGAGATCGTCATCGCGGTATTGCGGTTGCTATCTGTAAGGCTGGGGACGCCGCCCCGATTATGGTAGCGCCGCCGCATGGAAAATCGGCTTGGTCTCGTCAAGATGTCGCTGACTGGCTTTTATCTGAATCAGTGAATGCGCGTATATTTGCAGGCATAGATTTTGCCTTTGCACATCCATTTTGTGATATTGGTGCCTATTATCCAGATGTTGAGGCTGCACCAACTACGCCGCGCGCCTTATGGCAAATGATTGATGAGGCAAATCAGGATAAACCAGATCTGTATGGTGGTGGTATATGGGCGTCAGATAGTTACGGGCCATTTTATAATGCACCAAAACAGCGTGGCGCCCGGTTTTTATCTCGGCGGAGGCAAACAGAATTAGTAGCGGCATCAATTCGTAGTCCTAGTCCTACATTTAACTGTGTGGGGCCTGCTGGTGTCGGCACAGGCTCACTTGCTGGCATGCGGCTTTTACATGCTCTTGGCAAACGGGCTGCAATCTGGCCCTTTGATGAAGATGGCAACAAATCCCTCATGCTAGCTGAAATATTTCCAAGCTATTATTTTGCAATGGCAGGGTTAAAGCCCATAAAGGGTGCGCATGCCGAGGCTGCCTTTCTGAATAAGGGGCTCGCCTATTTTCAGTCTCAGCCAGTGCCTGATGCCTATAGAGCAACAGGTCCTGATGCTGATTTATCAGATGCAATGATTTCAGCGGCTGCCTTGCGTGCGTTAGCGCGAGAGGCTGAGATGTGGATACCTGGCTATGAGGCTGCAAAAGAAGGGTGGATATTTGGTGTTAAGGCACACAAAGCCTAGCTATGTTTCTGGGATAATTGCTGCTCTCTAACCCAGCTATATAAACCAGCACCCACAATAAGCGTAGAGCCTAGTACAGTTATAAAATCCACAGTCTCATCTAATAGGAACACGCCAATAGCGAGAGCAAAAATAACGCGCGTGTAGCGGAAAGGGCTGATGACTGACATATCTACCATACGCATGGCAGAAATAGAGGTTAGAAACCCGCCAGTGGCTAAAATGGCGAGGCCTGCCAGGTAGGCCCAAGCCGATGGCGTCGGCCAGATGGGACTTTCTGTTACGCATAAGATAATGATAGCTGAAACCGTAATCGCAAATGTGCCATAGAAACTTAACCTAATGGTAGAAATAGTGTTTGGTGCAACACGTGCGCCAACATCTCTTGCTGCCATGCCAAGCACACCTATCAAGGCGAAGCCAGAATAGATATTAAAGTCTCCAAAGCCGGGCCGAAGAACAATGACAGCACCTAAGAACCCAATAAGGATTGCGCTAATTCTGCGTATCCCAATCGTTTCACCTAAAAACAAAGCTGCAATGACGATTAAGCATAATGGCAATGTCTGCATTATAACTGATACAGTAGATAAGGGCGCGAATGCGATGGCTTGAAACATAAATATAGATGCAAATACCTCGCCGCCATTTCTTAATAGGACAGCATGGTGCCAAAAGTCGCGCCGAAAGAGCGGTTGGCGTTTTACCTTAAGCATAAGGGCGAAGATGCATCCAGAGCCTAATCCTAATCCCAGAAGCACTTGGCCAAGTGGTAAAGTTGTGGCGGCAAGCTTCAAACACAAATCTGCAAATGCAAAAAGCACCATGGCAGAAATCATCAACAAGATAGCACGTAGCGTGACTGACATTAGGGCTATCCTTTGCAGCGTTGAACGATTGCGTGGTGGAGGCGTGCAGGTGTAATTTTGAGACTATCTGCTTTTCTGTCAAACAGCAAAAGAGAAAACACCTGCTTCTCACCTCTAGATATTGTGATGAAAATCAGCTAAGCACGAGGCATGGTTTTGCATTTTCTATCAGTGGCAATTGGAGGCGCTTTCGGGGCTGTGGCGCGCTATGCAGTTGCCCTTTATATTGTTGGTCAATTCGGTGCATCCTCATGGGTGGCGACACTTAGTGTGAATATAGCAGGAAGCCTTCTTATGGGAGCGATAGCTGGGTTTATTGCGGTAACGCCAACGATTGCAGAGCCCGTTCGGCTGGCTATTACAGTTGGATTTCTTGGGGCGCTTACAACCTTTTCAACTTACGCGCTGGATAGCTATACATTATTCCAACGTGGTGAGATGGTCGTCTTGTTTAGCTATATTATAGGGTCTGTCGTGCTGTCTCTGATAGCGTTTGGAGCGGGCATGATGCTGATCCGCCAGATTATGTTGCCGTAATGATAGATATAATTGTTCCAGCAGCGGAGGATGGCACAAGATTAGATCGGTTTTTGCGTCGGCAAATTGATGGTCTAAATCAAGTGCAAATCGAAAAATTATTACGTGCTGGCAAAATCCGTGTAGATGGTGCAAAGGTCAAATCGAATTTTCGGGTTGCCTGCGATATGAGCGTATCTGTGCCAGAATTTGTGCTAAATAATGCAGGGAGTGTCTCTGGCCACAAAGTCCGGAAGCCAGCTATGCCCAAGCAAGCGGCACTGGCTGACCTGCAGGCTATGATGTTATCTTCGAATGATGACTGGCTTGCCTTGAACAAGCCAGCTGGGCTTGCTGTTCAAGGTGGCTCAGGCACAAACCGCCATATTGATGGTTTGTTGGCAGCTGCCTATCCAGAACAGAGACCAAAACTAGTACACAGGATAGATAAGGATACCTCAGGGCTCTTGCTAGTGGCTGCACATCTAGAAAGTGCGCGCAGCCTTACCAAAGCCTTTGAATATGGGGATATAGAGAAATCCTATTTGGCAATTGTAATTGGAGATCCGGGCAGCTCAGGACGTATTTCTGCGCCTTTGATGAAATCGGGTGGTCAGGGTCACCAGAAGATGGTTGTTGATGCTGCTGGTCAGTCAGCTGTCAGCCTTTATCTCAGATTGGCACGTATCGGCGATTATGCGCTGGTTGCATTGCGCCCATTGACAGGCAGAACCCATCAATTGCGTGTGCATATGGCAAGTCACGGGACTCCTATTTTAGGGGATGGGAAATATGCAGGTGCAAAGGCACATCCTGTGTCGCAATTTGCCCGGCAGCTACATTTACATGCACAATTTTTGACCTTGCCTGATGGCCATAAATTATCTGCTCCCTTGCCAAAGCATTTTGTTGACGCCATCTCACTTTTAGGGTGTGAAGCTCACATGCCTATATCAATGCCTGACTTTGCATCTGCAACACGCTAATATAGGCGCTGTGGCTATAAAGGAAATGACAAAATGAAAGATGCTTTGCGGCTTGCGCTATTTGATTTCGATGGCACGCTTTGTGATAGCGCCGCTACAATTATCAGCACATTGCAAGCGACATTCGCACATTTTAATTTGCCAAAGCCAGCTGATGATGAGATCCGCGCCCAAATCGGAGCTAGTCTTATGCCAATGGTTTTGGGCTTTGTTGATAATGACGAAAAACTCGCCACAGACATCTTTCACACATATCGTGAGAAATATGGACGTGGTCTGGCCGGAGAGGATACGCCCCCGCCACCGCTTTTTGCGGGTGCACGTGAGGCGCTGGCAGACTTGCAGGCTGCTGGGTGGCTAACAGCTATCGTCACCAATAAAGGACGGCATGGTCTCAATCATGGGATTGATAATAATGGTGTAGCAAGGCTCATTGACGCCAGCATATGCATCGATGAAGTGCCTGGAAAGCCTGCACCAGATATGGCGCTTGAGATGATGAAGCGGCTAGGCGTAGATGCAGAAAATACGGTTCTTGTCGGTGATACTAGTATTGATGCAGGCTGTGCTGAAAATGCCGGCATAGCTTTTGTTGGCGTATCATGGGGCTATCATGAAACGGCTGCGCTGCGGGCAGCAGGTGCTGTGGAGATACTTGATAGCTTTCAGGGTCTGCCGCAGATTTTGACTAATATTTTGGCACGCCATTAAGCGGTGAGAATGGATATAAACGCATGAAGCGCATCTATGAACAGGTAAGCTGGCACGCAAATGATAATGGTTTTGAAGTGCAGCTTGATGGTCGCCAATTGAAATCTCCTGCAAAACAGGCGCTGACTTTACCAACAGAGGCGCTGGCAAAACAGGTGGCCGATGAATGGGATGCTGTTGAAGAAACGGTAGAGCCTGCTGCTATGCCCTATTTTTCATTAGCCGTAACAATTATTGACCGTGTCTCCCCACAACGTGCAGAACTTATCTCACAAATGGTCAGCTATGGAATGAATGATCTGCTATGTTATCGTGAAGCTACGGACATGGTGCTTGCATCTCGGCAGACCGAAAACTGGGATAGCTGGCTTGATTGGGCGCATTCAGAATATGGCCTATCGCTCCAAACAACGACAGGCATTATGCCAATCACGCAGGCAGATTTGAATGTGCCAAAGCTGGAAACTGCAATCTCTGCCTTAACAGATTGGGAATTAGGTGTTTTGGTGCGGGCGGCAAGTCTTGGCGGCTCTTTGGTTTTGGGGCTGGCCTTTGTGACCGGCAAGCTAGATGCTGCGCGCCTATTTTCCTTAAGCTTTCTTGATGAGCTATATCAAGGCGAAAAATGGGGGGAGGATGCAGAAGCTGTCCAACGTCTGAATAATATTCGTGCTGAATTGGATGCAGCACACGTATTTTTGACATTAATATGAGCCGTCATTCTGCATTCACCTCAACTCAGCCGCCAATCAATGGTGCGGGATGGCAGGCGTTTCGTCAGATTGCACCAGATAGAATTGGGCTGGGGCCGCATGCCACACAGCTTTATCGTGAATTAATAGCTGCAGCAGAATCTGGGCAGGCTGTAACCACCATAATATTAGCTTCAACATTGGTAGATGTAGTGCTCTATGAGGGGGCTAGCTATCAATTTGATGAAGATGACATGCTTGGTATGGGGCTTGACTGGTTGAGTGCAGGTGAGCGCCGCCGCCTTGATTGGTTGCGGGCAAGACGCAATGCAATCGTGCATCATGAAGGGCCAGTTGACGGCCTTATGGGGCAGGCAGATGATACAGCATTACTTGCCTCAGATGCTGATCGTGCGCTTGGGGTAATTGTGCCTGTGCTAGAAGGGCTTGAGCAGTTTTAGCGGTGATGTGTCAATGTCTGGTCTGAGTGCCAAGAACAAAATGCTAGCTCCCGATTTTAAATTGCCAGACCATAGATCCCAGCCTGCTATCAAAGGCAGGATATCTCTTCCAGCACCTAGCGTCTTTGCAAAGGACTGCCAATCCCAAAGTGCGCGTTGAAGCAATCTTGAATTGCCATCTCTAATTCTGCACGCGAGACCAGCAAGCCTAGATCAGCGAAGCTCGTTGTCCCTCCATCTGTCACACCGCAGGGTATAATTTTCTGAAACGCACCTAAATCTGGCTCTAGATTAATGGCAAATCCATGCATGCTAACCCATTTGGAGACACGCACGCCAATAGCCGCAATCTTATCAAGCCTGTCAGACGCACCAATATCACTACGTCTTACCCACACACCAGGTAGGCCCTCTCTGCGTTCTCCGTTAAGTCCAAAACAGGATAGAACATCGATAATCCAAGATTCTAGCCCTCGAATATAGGCACGCAAATCCTGACCGCGCTCGGCTAGATGTAAAAGCGGCCATATAACGAGCTGACCTGGACCATGATAGGTCCACTCACCGCCGCGGCCAGTCTGAATAGTCGGGATATCTCCTGGGGAAAGCAAGTCGCTATCTTGCGCAGATGTCCCAGCTGTAAATATAGCTTCATGTTCAAACATCCATATAGCTTCAGATGCAGCTTCTTTTTGCATAGAGCGTACATAATCTTCCATATCCTGTAACAAAGGCCTGTAAGGCTGAAACCCTGACCGGATATGCCAAAGCGGCGGCTGATATGCACTTGTTTCACGTTCCATGAGTTTGCAGCAACATTCACTATAGATAGAGATGCGCGCAGTCTGCACCAGAATGCTAGAGAAAGGCAAATATCAACCTGCGAAAAATACTAGCGAAGAGTAATTGTGAAGCTGCCTCATAAGGCGCAGATATGATAAGCGGCATCGAAATCAGGACTTGATCATTCTGGCAGGACATGAGAGATAAGAGCCTAACGCACTACTATCTCGTATGGTTCAGCGTTTTTGACTTCTCGTGCGGCTGTGGCGGAACTGGTAGACGCGCAGCGTTGAGGTCGCTGTGGGACTAATATCCCGTGGAAGTTCGAGTCTTCTCAGCCGCACCATTACTTTCTAATATACCGCAGA
>WTHY01000097.1 GCA_011522945.1 Alphaproteobacteria bacterium | reverse complement strand
GGATCATATTATGCTGCATCTCGAGCATATTGACGCTGATACGTTACATCAAAGACTTCCTGGTATTACAGAAACAGCCAAGATTTTCTGTGGTGTTGATGTGACACGAGAGCCTATCCCGGTTCTGCCAACAGTGCATTATAATATGGGTGGTATCCCAACAAATTATCATGGCGAGGTTATTAGCCCGACAGCTGATGATCCAAATCATACAGTGAATGGTTTGATGGCAATTGGCGAGGCAGCATGTGTCTCTGTGCATGGCGCTAACCGTTTGGGCACAAACTCTTTACTTGATATTGTTGTCTTTGGACGGGCAGCAGCACATCGTGCTTCTGAGCTTCTGACACCAGGTGAAAAACATGCGCCTGTGTCGAAAGAATCCACTGAGAAAGCTTTAGATCGTCTTGATCGCATGCGTCATGCCAAAGGTGATATTAATGTCGGCGATTTGCGCCTTGATATGCAAAAAGCGATGCAGAAATATGCAGCTGTCTTCAGGTCATCTGGTTCCTTGACAGAAGGTGTGTCTGAAATGGATGAGATTGCCGGCCGTCTTGATAAGGTGGGTATTACTGACCGCTCACTCGTTTGGAACACGGATTTGATTGAAGCTATGGAGCTTGAAAATCTGATGAGCCAGGCGCTTGTGACGATACGTTCTGCAGATCAGCGCAAAGAATCCCGTGGTGCACATGCACATGAAGATTTCACAGAACGTGATGACGAAAATTGGATGAAACACACAGTGATGTGGCTTGATGAGAAGAACAAATCAACACTCGGCTATCGTGATGTGACAATGTCTACATTAACGAATGAGGTAGAGCCTGTGCCACCTGTCGCGCGTGTTTATTAAGTTGATTTGGTGAAAGTAGGATAAGGTATCATGGCTGAATTTTCTCTGCCCGCTAATTCAAAAGTAATCAAAGGTGAGCATCATGCTGCACCAGAAGGTGCGACGAATGTGCGTCGCTTTTCTATTTATCGTTGGTCACCTGATGATGACAGAAACCCACGCTTAGATACATTTGATATTGATCTTGATAATTGCGGTCCAATGGTTCTGGATGCGTTGATCAAGATCAAGAATGAGGTTGATTCCAGCCTGACATTCCGCCGGTCCTGCCGTGAAGGTATCTGCGGATCCTGTTCTATGAATATTGACGGGACAAATACGCTTGCCTGCCTAAAATCGATTGATGATGTGAAGGGTGATGTAAAAATTTATCCATTGCCGCATATGCCTGTTGTTAAGGATCTGGTGCCGGATCTTACACATGCATATGCACAGCTTACATCTATCCAGCCATGGCTTCAGTCAGAAACACCAGCGCCAGAAGGTGTTGAGCGCAAGCAGTCTCCTGAGGATAGAGCTGAGCTTGATGGTCTTTGGGAATGTGTCTTATGTTTTAGCTGTACCACATCCTGCCCAAGCTATTGGTGGAATGGTGATCGCTATCTTGGACCAGCTGTCCTCTTGCAGGCATATCGCTGGATTGCGGATAGCCGGGATGAATTTACAGGTGAGCGTCTAGATGCGTTGGAGGACCCATTCCGCCTCTATCGTTGTCATACAATCATGAATTGTGCAAAGACCTGCCCGAAGGGATTAAACCCGGGAAAAGCTATTGGCGAGATCAAAAAGCTGATGGTCGAACGCCAGGGCTGAGCACACTCGCTTATTGATGCTAAGCAGCTTGTCATATTATGCGTGCTGACACCATGTATAGGGCCTATCCATAGCCAGAGGTTGCGCGTGTGAGCGATCGTAAAAAACCGTCCGATTTGTATAAAAGCCGCCTTAATGATGGTGGCATCACACCTGATGACGGACAGGCTACGGCGGTAAAGCAACTAGATTATGTAGCTGAGCAGCTGCAATCGGCAGAGCCAAAACAGGCTAAGGGCCTTTTATCACGGTTTTTTGCATCACAGCCGAACAGTCCTGTAAAAGGGCTATATCTTTATGGCGGCGTTGGCCGTGGCAAGACCATGCTTATGAATCTATTTCATGAGAGTTTCACAGCTGGTTTAGCCCAGAGGCTACATTTCCATGACTTCATGATGAAAGCACATGATGCGATTGATGTCGCACGCAAGCAAGGGGCGTCAGATCCGATTGAAGTTGCTGCTGATACATTGCTGGCAGATGGGCATATTATCTGTTTTGATGAAATGGAAGTGCGCGATATTGCAGATGCGATGATTTTGCAGCGCCTTTTTACAGCCCTGTGGGATAGAGGCATGGTGGTGGTCTCTACATCCAACAGGCATCCTGATGATTTATATAAAAATGGTCTGCATAGAGATAGGTTCCTGCCATTTATCGAAGCGTTAAAACACAGGCTTGATATTCATGCTATTGCGGATGGCACAGATTGGCGCCGATCTATCCTATCTGGCATGACAGGCTGGCATATTGGTAAAGATGCAGTTGTGAAACAGGCCTTGGCCGATAGTTTCAAGAAATTAGCACGAGGCCATGAAGCAAAAGCAGAAACTGTCATAAGCGCAGGTCGGGAGCTCATCTTGTCGAGAGCTGCCAGAGATGTGGCATGGTGTAGTTTTGATAGCCTATGCGGCGCATCATATTCAGCACGCGATTTTCTCGTTCTGGCAGATAGATTCGCAGGCTTAATATTGTCAGATGTGCCAGTGATGGGAGATCCTGAGCAAAATGAGGCAAGGCGATTTATGTGGCTAATTGATGCCTTCTATGACAGAGAGCGATTTTTGATAGCAAGTGCAGCTGCTCCAATTTCAGAGATCTATACGGGTAGTCAGTGGGCTTTTGAATTTGCGCGGACTGAATCTCGCCTAACAGAAATGACAATGGTGAATTTCAGGTGAATCTTGGGTGAATTTTGCTTGAAATTTCTGCTGAAATTCGCTAATGATGCGCCATCTATATTTTGGGGTGACTTGCGGTTCACACCAGTGACGTCGAGGCGTAGATTTCCCCCACTTACCCTCGTTTCTTTTGAGTCATAAGGGGATTTTTATGGCACGTAATAAAATTGCACTTATCGGCGCTGGTAATATCGGCGGCACGCTTGCACTCTTGGCTGGGCTAAAAGAGCTTGGCGATATTGTTTTATTTGATATTGCAGAGGGCATGCCGCAAGGCAAGGCTCTTGATATAGCTGAAGCTAGCCCTGTTGAAGGGTTTAATGCACAGGTATCTGGCACAAATGATTATAGTGGTCTTGCAGGCGCAGATGTTGTGATTGTCACAGCTGGTGTTGCACGAAAGCCTGGCATGAGCCGCGATGATTTGGTGGGCATTAACACAAAAGTAATGACGCAAGTTGGTGAGGGTATTAAAAATAACTGCCCAGATGCATTTGTGATCTGTATTACAAACCCGCTTGATGCGATGGTAGGCGTACTGCAACGGGCATCGGGGCTGCCAACAAATAAAGTTGTTGGCATGGCAGGCGTTCTTGATTCTGCGCGTTTCCGCTATTTCTTGGCTGAAGAATTCAATGTGTCTGTTGAAGATGTCACAGCTTTTGTGCTCGGTGGTCATGGTGATACGATGGTGCCTTTGACACGTTATTCAGCTGTGGCAGGTATTCCTGTTCCTGACCTTGTGGCAATGGGCTGGTCTACAGATGAAAAGATTGCCGAGATTGTTCAGCGGACACGTGATGGCGGTGCAGAAATCGTTGGCTTGCTAAAAACTGGCTCAGCCTTTTATGCACCAGCTTCATCTGCGATTGAGATGGCAGATGCCTATTTGAAGGATAAGAAGCGGTTATTACCATGTGCTGCGTTTGTAGACGGTGCCTATGGTCTTGATGGCATGTATGTCGGTGTGCCTGTTATACTCGGCGCAGACGGTGTTGAACGGGTTGTTGAAATTGCGCTTAATGCAGAAGAACAAGCCATGTTTGATCATTCGGTAGATGCTGTTAAGGCGTTGAATGAAGTTGTAGCGCGGGTGTCTTAGACCCCGCGTTTTTTTTGACCTATATGGACGGGAAAAAGTAGGATGAATATTCATGAACATCAGGCCAAGGCGCTCCTAGGCTCCTTTGGTGTGCCTGTACCAAATGGCCATGCTGCCTTCACAGTTGACGAGGCTGTAACTGCGGCTGAAAAGCTAGGTGGTCCAGTAACAGTTGTAAAAGCTCAGATCCATGCTGGTGGCCGTGGTAAGGCCGGCGGCGTGAAAGTCGTCAAAACGCTTGATGAAGTGCGCGAAGTGGCGACAGACCTCCTTGGCAAAACACTTGTTACGCATCAAACAGGTCCAGCTGGTAAAGAGGTACAGCGTCTTTATATTGAAGAGGGCTGTGATATTGGACGTGAGCTCTATTTATCTATGCTGGTTGATCGTGCCAGTTCTTCTGTGACGATTATTGCCTCAACTGAAGGCGGTATGGATATTGAAGAAGTTGCAGCTGAGACGCCTGAAAAAATCATCACTCTGCCTATTAATCCAGCAACCGGACTGATGCCGCATCATTGCCGACGTGTTGCAAAGGCGCTGGCATTAGACGGGGCAACTGCCAAGCAAGCTGTTGGATTTCTAATGAGCCTTTATAAAGCCTTTATGGCAACAGATGCTGCGCTTCTTGAGATTAATCCTCTTGTTGTAACAGGTAGTGGTGATTTAATCGCGCTTGATGCCAAGATGGGCTTTGATGATAATGCGCTTTTCCGTCACAAAGATGTGCTTGAGCTCCGAGATATCTCTGAAGAAGATCCAGCTGAGGTGCGTGCGTCTGAATTTGACCTTAATTACGTTAAGCTAGATGGTGATATTGGCTGTATGGTGAATGGCGCCGGTCTGGCGATGGCAACCATGGATATTATCAAGCTTGAAGGCGGTGAGCCAGCAAACTTCCTGGATGTTGGCGGTAGTGCAACCAAGGAAAAGGTAACCGAGGCCTTCAAAATCATTTTATCTGATGAAAATGTAAAAGGTATTTTGGTGAATATCTTTGGCGGTATCATGCGCTGCGATATCATTGCAGACGGTGTTGTATCAGCCGCGCGCGACCTTGGGCTTACAAAGCCGCTTGTTGTGCGTCTTGAGGGTACAAATGTTGAAGAAGGCAAAAAGATTATGGCTGATTCCGGATTGGCTATCATTCCAGCTGATGATTTAGGGGATGCAGCTGTCAAGATTGTCGCTGCTGTGAAGGGGAACTAAGCCATGTCTGTACTTGTTGATAAAAATACACGACTTATCTGTCAGGGTTTTACAGGCGCACAAGGCACCTTCCATTCTGAACAAGCCATCGCCTATGGCACAAATATGGTTGGTGGTGTGACCCCTGGTAAGGGTGGTCAGACACATCTGGGTCTGCCTGTTTTTGATACAGTCGCTGAAGCTGTAAATGCGACAGAAGCAAATGCAACTGTAATTTATGTGCCGCCGCCATTTGCCGCTGATTCTATTCTAGAAGCTATTGATGCCGGCATCGATCTCATCGTCTGTATCACAGAGGGTATTCCGGTTCTGGATATGGTGCGCGTAAAAGCGGCATTGAGCACATCTGCTAGTCGGCTGATTGGTCCAAACTGCCCTGGTATTATCACGCCAGGCGCTTGTAAAATCGGTATTATGCCAGGCCATATTCACCTGCCAGGCAAGGTAGGTGTTGTCTCTCGTTCAGGTACTTTGACCTATGAAGCTGTTGCACAAACAACAGCTAGCGGCCTTGGCCAGTCAACCTGTATCGGTATCGGCGGCGATCCTGTTAACGGTACAGATTTTATTGATGCGCTCTCTATGTTCTTAGCTGATGATCAAACTGAAGCCATTATGATGATTGGTGAGATTGGCGGATCTGCAGAAGAAGAGGCTGCTGCCTTTTACGCAGCGCAAGCCAATAAGAAGCCGATTGCTGGCTTTATTGCAGGTCTGACGGCACCGCCAGGTCGCCGCATGGGACATGCTGGTGCAATTGTTGCCGGTGGCAGTGGTGCTGCCTCTGATAAAATCGCCGCTATGGAGCAGGCTGGCTTTGCTATGGCATCTTCGCCTGCCACACTGGGTGAGGCCTTGCAAAGGGCTATTGCTGATTTCTAAGCTATGGTGCACCATAATCTACGTGCAGTATAGCTAAGAGATAGCGCGCTACCCTGATATAGGCATGCTACGAATTACTAGAAATGTAGCATGGTTCAGGTAACAAAAATTGGCAGGGCTGGTAGCTGGCCCTGTCTGAAGCGAACTCCTGACTAGTCGGGAAAAGGGGATAGACAATGGATGACAGTTTTCTGTCGAGCTTTAATGCAACCTTCATCGCTGAAATGCATCAGGCATGGTCAAGAGATCCATCATCTGTTGAGCCTGAATGGGCAAATTATTTTCTGCAGATAGACGATTTAGCAGGTGTTGAGGATAGGCCTGACTGGGGTGTGCCTGCTAGCCGCGTCTATGGAGCGCATGATCCTGATGCCTCTATCAAAGCTGTTGCCAAAGGTATCGCCGGCGACCGTGATCTAAAAGCTGTTGATGTACGTTCAGCAACGCTGGATTCTGTGCGTGCGTTGATGCTGATCAGAGCCTACCGGACAAGAGGGCATTTGTTAGCGAATCTCGACCCGTTAAACTTACAGAAAAAAGAAATTCATCCAGAGCTTGACCCTGCGACTTATGGGTTCCAGCCTGAGGATTATGATCGTCCGATTTTCATTAATTACGTGCTGGGGTTAGAGACAGCCACATTAACTGAAATCTTGGATAATCTTCGCCAGACCTATTGCGGTACAATTGGTGTTGAGTTCACACATATCCAGGATCCTGAGCAGAAGAGCTGGATTCAAGAGCGTATTGAGGCTATTGGCAACCGGACAGATTTCACGAAAAAAGGCAAACGCGCCATCTTTGAAAAGCTGGTGGCTGCTGAGCAGTTCGAACAGTTTTTGCATAAGAAATATATCGGCACGAAGCGCTTTGGCCTTGATGGCGGTGAATCTATCATCCCAGCATTGGAACAGATCCTAAAGCGTGGCGGCCAAATGGGCCTGAAAGAAGTTGTTGTTGGTATGGCGCATCGCGGCAGATTAAATGTGCTGCATAATGTCATGGACAAGCCATTTCGTGCGATTATTTCAGAGTTTTTAGGCAATCCTGCAAACCCTGAAGAGGCTGGCGGGTCTGGTGATGTGAAATATCATATGGGTGCATCAGCCGATAGGCAGTTTGATGAGAATGAAATTCATTTATCGCTAGCGCCTAACCCATCACATTTAGAAATTGTTGATCCTGTTGTTGTTGGCCGCGTGCGTGCAAAGCAACGCCAGCAGGATGAAAATGATTATCGTAAGGTGCTTGGTATTTTATTGCATGGTGATGCTGCCTTTGCAGGCCAAGGGGTAGTTGCTGAGACATTTGCCTTTTCAGGGCTGCGTGGCTATCGCACTGGCGGTACATTGCATATTATTGTGAATAACCAGATTGGCTTTACAACAAGCCCAAGCTACTCACGCTCTTCACCCTATTGTACCGATGTTGCGAAAATGGTGATGGCACCGATTTTCCATGTAAATGCAGATGATGCAGAAGCTGTCATTCACGCAAGCCGGATTGCCACCGAATTTCGTCAGACATTCGGTGTCGACGTGGTTCTGGATATTATTTGTTATCGCCGCTTTGGTCATAATGAGGGTGACGAGCCTTCATTCACGCAGCCACAAATGTACCGGCAGATTGCAGGTCAGCCAGGCACGCGTGAGCTTTATGGGCGGCAGCTCATTAGTGAAGGCGTGATGACAGCTGATGAGGTTCAAGGTGTGCTTGATACACACACACAATATCTCAATGAGGAGTTTGAAGCTGGGACTACATATCGGCCAAATAAGGCAGATTGGCTTGGCGGCTCTTGGACAGGTCTGAAAAAAGCCTATGGTGAAGACAGACGTGGTGAGACATCTGTTGATTTAGACAGGCTACGTCATATCGGCAAGGTGATGACAACGGTTCCTGACGGCCTTGATATACACAGCAAATTGCAGCGTGTCTTGAACGGCCGAAAGACAGCAATTGAAACTGGTGCAGGCATTGACTGGGCAACAGCAGAACATCTTGCCTTTGGCGCTACGGTCATGGAAGGTAATTTGGTACGCCTATCAGGCCAGGATAGCTGCCGTGGCACATTTAGTCAGCGACATGCTGTCTTTGTCGATCAGAATACAGAGGCGCGCTATACACCTTTGACGAATCTCTCTGATGATCAGGCAACATTTGAAGTGATTGATTCTCCTCTATCTGAAGCCTCTGTTATGGGCTTTGAATATGGGTTTGCTCAGGCGGAACCAAATGCGCTTGTGATGTGGGAAGCACAATTCGGTGATTTTGCTAATGGTGCACAGGTGGTCGTTGATCAATTTATCAGCTCTGGCGAATCAAAATGGCTTCGGATGAATGGGTTGGTTCTGTTGCTGCCGCATGGGTATGAGGGACAGGGGCCAGAACATTCTTCAGCACGTCTTGAGCGGTATTTGCAGCTTTGTGCTGAGGATAATATGCAGGTTGTCAATTGTTCTACGCCTGCAAATTACTTCCATGTTTTGCGTCGTCAAATCAATCGTGATTTCCGTAAACCACTCATCATAATGACACCAAAGTCTCTGCTACGACATAAGGCTTGTATATCAGACCTCTCTGAGATGGGACCGGGCACAACATTCCACCGTGTACTTGATGAGGTTGATCCATCAATTGACAATAAGAAGGTCAAACGGGTCGTACTTTGTACTGGTAAAGTTTATTATGATTTAGCAGATGCACGCGCAAAGGCTGAAAAGGATGATGTGAAAATTGTTCGTATCGAACAGCTCTATCCCTTCCCGAAGCGTACTATCGCTGCTGTGCTTGAGCAGACACCAAAAGCCGAAATTGTCTGGGCACAAGAAGAGCCGCGTAATATGGGTAGCTGGCATTTCATCAATGAGCATATTGAAGAGGCAATGCAGCATGCTGGCATGAAAGGCAAACGTCCGATATATGCCGGACGTGCAGCAGCAGCATCACCAGCAACAGGATCAGCAGCACGCCACCAGCGGGAGCAAGCTGCATTGGTTGCTGAGGCGCTCAATATCAAATCCAATCCGGCTAAGTAGGATAAAGCTGGATTTAAAACAGGAGACAAGAAACACATGTCTATTGAAATCAAAGTGCCTGCCCTTGGCGAATCGGTGGTGGAAGCAACAGTTGCAAGATGGCTAAAGCAGACAGGCGATGCTGTAGCTGTTGACGAACCTGTAGTGGAATTAGAGACTGATAAAGTCACATTAGAAGTGCCATCATCTGTTGCAGGAGTGCTTCAGGACCAAGTTGTGTCTGAGGGTGATACTGTTGAAGTAGATGCTTTATTGGCACTTGTTGCAGAAGGCGCCGCGCCAGCAGCTGCTCCTGAAGCCGCTAAGGCAGAGGCACCAAAAGCAGAAGCGTCAGCAGCAATATCAGCACCGGCGCCAGCAACTCCGGCGCCAGCAGCACCAGTTGCAACGCCGGCAGCGCCGGCTGCTGCTCGGTCAGGTGCGGCTGCTGCTTTATCTCCAGCTGTGCGCCGTCTAGTTGAAGAGAATAATTTAGACCCACAAAAAATTGCCGGAACAGGCAAAGATGGCCGTCTAACAAAAGCTGATGTGCAAAATGCGATTGCAGCTGGTAGCGCAAAAGCCGCGGCTACTTCTACAGCTGCTAGTGCGCCAGCCGCTGTTGCACCACGCAAAGATGATGTGCGTGAACAGCGTGTGCCTATGTCGCGCCTGCGCCGTGTCATCGCATCTCGTCTGAAAGAGGCGCAAAATACAGCTGCTATGCTCACCACATTTAATGAGGTGGATATGAGCGCTGTTATGGCACTCCGCTCAGAATATAAGGATGAGTTTGAAAAAAATCATGGTGCCCGCCTCGGCTTTATGGGGTTCTTTGTAAAGGCAGTCATTAATGCCCTTGAAGAATATCCAGCAGTGAATGCAGAAATTCATGGCACAGACATCATTTATAAAAATTTCTATAATATCGGTGTTGCTGTTGGCACACCGCAAGGGCTCGTTGTGCCTGTTCTGAGAGATGCGCAGGATATGTCTTTGGCTGATGTGGAAATGCGTGTCGCTGAATTTGGCCGCAAGGCACGTGATGGCAAATTGAGCCCATCTGATATGTCAGGTGGCAGCTTTACCATTTCAAATGGTGGTGTGTATGGCTCTTTGATGTCAACGCCGATTTTGAACACGCCACAAAGTGGTATTCTGGGCATGCATAAAATCCAGCAACGTCCGGTAGCTATTGGCGGGTCTGTTGAAATTCGTCCAATGATGTATTTGGCTTTATCTTATGACCACAGGATTATTGATGGGCGTGAGGCAGTATCCTTCCTCGTGCGAATTAAAGAGTCTATCGAAGATCCACGCCGTCTCCTTCTTGGCGTTTAATCATAATGTCCTTGAGCGGCGACTAGAAAATAAGAGCTTGAAATGTCTGATACAAAATTCGATTTGATTGTCATTGGCGCTGGCCCAGGCGGGTATGTTGCTGCTATTCGTGCGGCGCAACTCGGCATGAAAGTCGCTTGTGTTGACAAGCGTGAGACACTTGGCGGGACCTGCCTGAATGTTGGCTGTATTCCGTCAAAAGCATTGCTAAATGCTTCAGAAAAATTTGCCGAAGCTAAGCATGGCGCTCTGAAAGATTTAGGGATTTCTGTTGGCGGGGTGAAGCTTGATCTGGCGCAGATGATGTCACGCAAGGATGAGATTGTCTCTGGACTGACAGGTGGCATTTCTATGTTATTTGCCAAGAATAAAGTCACACGTCTGACCGGTGCCGCAACTATTCAAGCAGCTGGCAAAGTGGAAATCACCGATGGCAAGGATGCTGGTCTTTATGAGGCGACAAATATTTTGATCGCAACAGGCTCTGTGCCCACAAGTCTGCCGGGTATCGAGATTGACGAGAAAAAGATTGTAAGCTCAACAGGCGCACTTGCGCTTGAAACAGTGCCAAAGAAGATGGTGGTGATTGGCGCCGGTTATATTGGGCTTGAGATGGGTACTGTTTGGTCTCGTCTTGGCACAGAGGTTGAGGTTGTCGAATATCTTCCGCGGATTCTGCCTGGAATGGATTCCGAGGTTGCCTCTAAATTCAAGACAATGCTGGAAGCGCAAGGGTTGAAATTCCATCTGGGAACAGCTGTTGAAACAGCAGAGACGACAAAATCTGGTGTAAAGCTTACAGTGAAATCTACAGATGATGGCACAGTAAAGACGATTTCATGTGATGTGGCTCTGGTCTCGGTAGGGCGCAAGCCGATGATTGATGGTCTTGGTCTGGAAGAGGTTGGCGTTGCGCTCACAGATAGAGGGCAAATTGCCGTTGATGAGGATTTTGAAACCAATATCGCTGGCATTTTCGCAATTGGTGATGTGATTGCTGGCCCGATGCTAGCGCATAAAGCAGAAGAAGATGGTGTAGCCGCTGTGGAAATTATGGCAGGTATGTCAGGTCATGTAGATTACGATCTGGTACCAGGTATAGTGTATACAGCTCCTGAAATTGCGACATTAGGCAAGACAGAAGATGCGCTGAAAGATGCAGGTATTGCCTATAAAAAAGGTGTATTCCCATTCTTAGCCAATAGCCGTGCCCGTGCCGCTGGCCATGAGGATGGATTTGTGAAAATCCTCGCTGATGCTGAAACAGATGAAGTTCTTGGCGCGCATATTATTGGCCATGAGGCTGGTACGCTTATTCATGAGATTGCCATTGGCATGTCTTTCAAAGCGTCATCAGAGGATATTGCGCGTACATGCCATGGACATCCGACAATGAATGAGGCTGTAAAAGAAGCTGCGCTTGCGGTTGATAAGCGGGCAATTCACATTTAAAGGCGTAGCTATCGCTATCATGCTCGTTTTTGAGGTGAATTTGCCAGCGCAAGGTATGGGCTGCCTAAAGCCATCCATAAATCCCAAACAGACTGGCATGGTATTTACAGACTAATTAACGCACCGCCTGTACGGGTTTGTTTGTAGATATTCAGCTGCTGATCAGTGCTCATAATGAAGCAGGTAAAATGGCCTGCATGTTTGCGTCCCGTCAAGCGAAAGGCCTTAGCAGAAAAATTTGTTAGTCAAAATCGGGAAGCTGACTAGCACTCATAATAATGCAGGTCTGATAGTCTGCATATTTGCTTATTGTTACTTTAAATTGCCGCGCGGATGGGTTTGTTTATGGATATCCAAAAGCTGACCAGCATCAAGATAGGTGTAGCGCTGTGTTGTCGACAGACTTGCATGGCCAAGCAACTCTTGTATCGCGCGCAAATCCCCACCTGCCGATAGTAAATGTGTTGCAAATGCATGGCGCAATGCATGCGGGGTTGTGTGGGTGGGCAGGCCAGCACGTAGCCGCAATTCTTCGACAAGCCGTTGAACAGCTCTTGCTCCATAAGCGCCGCCGCGACTTGATCTGAATAAAGGCACATCACCTTGCGGCTGAAATGGGCACAATTCCGCAGCTTGTTCCACAGCTGTTGTCACAAGCGGTAAAACTGGCACTTCGCGCACTTTTCCGCCCTTACCTGTGATTCGTATCCAGTCCTTTAGTGGCCTATCATTTGCCTGAATGGATAAGGCTTCTGAAATGCGTAAGCCACAGCCATATAATAGGAGTAGAACAGCTCTGTCTCTCGCAATTTGCCAAGATGGTTTTTCCAGCTGGCCAAGAGCTGAAAGCATAGCAGCGGCCTGATTTTCTGAAATGGTTTTTGGCAGGCTTCGCGGTTGTTTTGGGGCTTTCATCCAGCTGAAATCATCAATGACCATCCAGCCTTGCCTGTCTGCACAGCGATAAAAGCTGCGGATAGAGGCAACATGGCGAGCAATTGTGGCGCGTGATTTATCGTCAGCTTGCAATTTGGCAAGATAGGCACGAAATCGTTGCCGTGTGGGTCTGTCTACAGCTTCACCTGATAAGCGTAGGAAATCTGCATAGGCCTGAAAATCTGCAAGATAGGCTTCACAGGTGTTAGCTGCATATTGTTTTTCAGCGATAAGCCAGTTTCGCCAGGAATCAAGCCAGATAGATAAGGTTGGAGTCGCTTGCTCAGGCATCAGGCATCAGGCTTCTAGCCGTGCAAGAAGCGCCACACCGACAATCTCAGCCAAATAGGTAAGCAAGGTCTGACCCATATCAGGCGTAAAGCTAGCCTCATCACGTCCGCCAAGCACAAGTGCTGAGCCAGCAATAGGCGGCGGGAGTTGGTCAGGTAGGGCAATCACAGCCATTGACGCACTTGGCGCGGAAAATAATCCTGTCCCCTGGCCTTTTGCCGGACCTAGATATACTGATTGCGCAGCGCAAAGCTCATCAATCTCACTTTGCGGTATGGTTAGGAAGCCAAGCGCCTCAGCCTCTGCGATAGCGGTCTCTGTTGGCATAATTAGGCGTGCGCCTGATAGGCCAAAGATGACTGGTAATTCTTCATCCACCATTTGACCGAAGCTGGTTAGATCTGTACAGGCTAGAAACCCAAGTGTCGCATGATGCAATTGTTGCCAATGCAGCATATTTTCTGCTGCCAAATCAAGCAGCTGCTGATGCGCTTTTCGCAGATTACGCGCCTCAGCCTGTGCCCGTGCTGCCAATTTGCCTGTGACATCGATGATTTTTGGGGATTGTGGATGGTCTTGTGTCATAAAGTTAATTTCCTCTCACAATCCCTCTCATCTAATGGCCAGGCTAGTTGCAACTATTAGGTATTTATGACATTGACTGGCTATAAAATTGATTGGCCGGTTTTTTCCCAGTCAGCCAGAAAGGCGGCAAGGCCCTTATCGGTTAACGGGTGCTGATATAGCTGTGTGAGAATTTTTGGCGGGATCGTAACAACATCTGCACCAAGCAAGGCAGCATCTACAACATGCTGTGGCCCACGTACTGAGGCCACCAGAACCTCTGTGTTGAAATGATATTGATCATAAAGTGTGATGATATCAGAAATTAGATTCATACCATCTGCGCCAATATCATCCAGCCTGCCAACAAAGGGAGAAATAAAGCTGGCGCCTGCCTTAGCTGCCATCAATGCCTGTGCCGCACTGAAGCAAAGTGTAACATTTACCATAGTGCCATTATCGCTAAGGTGTTTACATACCCGAAGCCCATCAATAGTCAGAGGCACCTTAACTGTCACATTTTCAGCAATAGCGGCTAGTTTTTCACCCTCTTTTAACATGGTTTCATAGTCTGTTGCGGTAACCTCTGCACTTACAGGGCCATCAACCAAGGCACAAATTTCTGCTGTTGTATCAAGGATGTTGCGACCTGCCTTAGCTATCAGAGATGGGTTTGTCGTCACGCCATCAACCATACCTGTTTCATTCAGCGTGCGGATTTCATCAATATCTGCTGTATCTAAGAAAATTTTCATTATGTTGCCTTGCAATTGGGTGATTGGTTGAGCTGATATCTGTTTGATTCGCCTCAGGCTAATCATAACAGTGTCTCTGCTCCTGATGATTACTTTACTGGTCTGTTATCCGGCCTGCAAGACCGCAATCAAATACGTAATTTGAAAATGATTTTCAGCTCTAAACATATCGCTCGGTGCAAACATATTTGCTAGAAAGATACCATGAAGATAAAAGCACCTGCCCAATCTGCTGATATGTCTGACGACAAAGCAGCTAGAGACAGCTCCACTGGTGATATGCCTATTAGTGGTGCAATGGCTAATGCTGAAATGGCCAGCGGTGCTATGGGCAGTGGTAAAACAGCCAACGCTGAAATAGACAGTGGTCAAGCGAGTAGTGCTGTTTCTGCCTATAATATAAAAGATGGTGATTTAGGAGCTGAAGGCACAGCCAGAGAAACCTCCAGAGAAACCACCAGAGAAACTGGCAGCACAAGAAATAGACAGATTTATAAAGTTGCGGTGCCGCTCCCTTTAGGCAGAGGACAGATTATTGCCTATGATTATTTAGGGCCGGCAGACTTTGAATCACATAGCCCAGTACCACATAGCCCAGAATCAAATAGCTCAGAATCAAATAGCTCAGAATCAAATAGCTCAGAATCAGGAAATACTGAATTAGACAATGCTGATTCAGATATAGGGGATATGAGCTATCTAAAATCAGACGAAGCAGAATCAGACGGCGCAGAATCAGACGAAGCAGAATCAGATAATCTGGAATCTGAAAACACAGGTTCAAACAGTATAAAATATGCAGGCATGCGCGCCAAAGACCATATGGCAAATGATGACACTGCGAGATCCGCTATTGCTGTGGGCCAGCTTGTTGAGGTGCCTGTCGGCATGCGCCTGTTATGGGGTGTTATCATCTCTGTTCAAGAGCGTGCAGATATTGAGATAAAGAAGCTAAAGCCTATTCACCAAATCTCAGAGCTGCCGGCATTAGACCAAAGAAATCTCGACTTCCTCGAGCAGGTTGCGGGCTGGACAGTTGCTCCTTTTGGCGCTGTCTTGCGGATGATGTTGTCAGTGCCATCAGCCTGTCTGCCTGCGCCAACCGAACAGGTGTTTCATGTGCCTGAGACAAGTCAGCGTGATGCGCTGAAGCTACAGCCGTTAAGTGCGGCCCGGCAGCGGGTTCTGCAGTTTCTGGACCAAGCCCCACCATTGCCAGCTGCTGTCATTTCAAGAGAAACAGGTACAGCCACCTCTACCATAAAAGCGATGTATCTAGCTGGTCAGCTCTCCAGCTGGCATCAGTCAAAACCAGATCAGTTGCCAGAGATGTATCTATCTAAGACAGATCTCAGCCTGACTGATGCGCAATCTGAAATTGCTATCGGCATGGGCAAGGCCCTTGATAATTTTCAGGTGCATTTGCTTGATGGTGTGACAGGTTCAGGTAAAACAGAGGTGTATTTTCAGGCGGTGCGTCAAGCGCTCGCGGCGGGTCAGCAAATTCTCATTTTGCTACCTGAAATTGCCCTCACAAAGAGTTTTCAGGATAGGTTTGAAAGCTGGTTTGGCACGCCTCCCTTTGTCTGGCATTCCTCTGTTACAGCAAGCCGGAAGCGTGCAATTTGGCGCGCTGCCATATCTGGCACGCCGATGGTTGTGGTGGGCGCCAGATCAGCCTTGTTTCTGCCTTTCAGCAAGCTCGGGCTTATCGTTGTTGATGAGGAGCATGACGCTGCTTTTAAACAGGAAGATCAGGTTATCTATCAGGCACGTGATATGGCCGTGCTCCGTGCTAAGACATCAGATATTCCTGTTATTCTATCCAGTGCGACGCCCTCTCTAGAAAGTTGGGCTAACATGCAGCAAGGCCGCTACAGGCATTGGCAGCTGACCCATCGTTTTGGCGCAGCAGAATTGCCAAAATTGCAAACAATTGATCTGCGACAGCAAGCACCAGAGCGCGGCAAGTGGTTATCACAGCCGCTCGTGCAGGCCATTGAGGCAACTTTAGAAGCAGGTGATCAAACGCTGTTATATCTGAACCGTAGGGGTTATGCACCTATGGCCATATGTGCCTCTTGTGGGGATAGGCGTATCTGTTATCAATGTGACAGCCTGTTGGTGACACATCGTCTGGTTGGGCGACAAATTTGCCATCAATGTGGAACAGCTCAGCCAGTCCAGAAAGATTGCTCTGCTTGCGGAGAGGCTGATTCGATGCAGCTGGTTGGTCCGGGGGTAGAAAGGCTGGCTGAAGAAGTGCTGACACGGTTCCCAGAGGCACGCTTTACAATTTTCTCAAGTGACGCGCTGGCTGGAAAGGCAGCTGCTGATGAGAGTTTGCGCGCTATAATAGATGGTGAAGTGGATATCATTATCGGCACCCAGATGGCGGCGAAAGGTCATCATTTTCCAGATTTGACACTTGTTGGCGTGGTTGACGGGGACTTAGGCCTGCAAGGTGGTGATTTGCGGGGTGCTGAACGTACATTTCAAATGTTGATGCAGGTGGCTGGACGTGCAGGTCGGGGGCAAAAGCCGGGGCGCGCCCTCATTCAGACAAGCGCGCCTGATCATCCCGTGATTACCGCATTGCAAGCTGGCGATAGGGACATGTTTTTTGCGCAGGAGTTACAGGCAAGACAAGCCGCACAAATGCCGCCTTATGGGCGCCTGGCAGCACTGATTTTAACAGACACGCAGCTCTCTCGCCTGCAAGAGGTAGCACAAGCACTCGCGAAGGCTATTCCTGCTTTTGAGACAGTCTATATCTTTGGCCCTGCGCCAGCCCCTATCGCGCAAATTCGCGGGCGCCATAGGGTCCGATTCTTAATCAGTGCACCACGGCATGTAGATATACAAAGAATTCTCAAAGACTGGACCGATCAGGTCAAACTACCATCAGCAACCAGATTGCAAATTGATATTGATCCCTATAATTTCCTATAACAGGCCTCGCTTAAGTTGTAGGTGCAATTTTCCGCAGAATTTTGCGATTTTTATCGCTATTTTTCTCAAACGCGCCGGAGTTGGTCTGACTTGTCATTTCAAGCATAGCTTTCTTGATGTGCGACATAGTGGATCAAAGGGCATTTTTGTCTCATCCCTGCCTTGCCTTTCAGATGGCGGTGTGCTAGCAGAACCGTGGAATTATGAGGGTTCAGGCTCTCTGGCTGCAGCATGCTGAAAAGAATGCGTTATAACGGCTAGGGAAATCAGTCTGAAACAGCCCCGTCAAAAGACGCAATATGGAAAAGGGCAAGGACGTGAGTTCAAACGCAAAAGGTCTCGCTGGCCGCTATGCAGGTGCACTTTACGATTTGGCAGAGGATGCAAAATCTGTGGACGCTGTTCTGGCCGATTTGAAAAGTCTGGCCGAGCTGATAGAGGCGCATGACGATCTGAAAGCTGTCATTTCATCTCCTATCTATGCACAAGCTGACCAGGCCGCAGCCATGACAGCTATGCTGGAAAAAGCTAAGGCTAACCCCCTAACAGTGAAATTCGTGGGCGCAGTAGCTGGCAATAGCCGGCTATTTGTTTTGCCTCAGATTATCTCGGCATTTGCCGAACTGGTTGCCAACCGTCGTGGCGAGATTACTGCAGAAGTTGTCTCAGCTGTGGAGTTGGATGCCAGCCGCCAAGCTGCTGTTGAAAAAACAGTTGCCAAACTGGCGGGAGCAGAAACTGTGTCTCTATCAATGCGGGTTGACCCGTCCTTGATTGGTGGCCTCATCGTGCGTATCGGCTCAAAGATGTTCGATACGTCAATCAAAACAAAACTCAACCGGCTTGAAGCAGCTATGAAGGGTGCGATGTGATGGATATTCGTGCAGCTGAGATTTCAGCAATCCTGAAAGATCAAATTTCCAATTTCGGTAATGAAGCAGAGGTGGCTGAAGTCGGCCGCGTTCTGTCAGTTGGCGACGGTATTGCCCGCGTCTACGGCCTTGACCAAGTTCAGGCCGGTGAATTGGTGGAATTTGACGGCGGCGTTAAGGGCATGGCCCTAAACCTAGAAACAGATAATGTTGGTGTTGTTATCTTTGGCGATGACCGCGGCATTAATGAAGGTGATGTTGTTCGTCGTACATCATCAATTGTTGATGCACCAATCGGCAAAGGCTTGCTTGGCCGCGTTGTTGATGCGCTGGGCAATCCAATTGATGGCAAGGGCCCACTGACTGACGTGACGCGTAGCCGTGTTGAAGTAAAAGCGCCTGGTATTATGCCTCGTAAATCTGTGCATGAGCCAATGCAAACAGGTCTTAAGGCAATTGATAGCTTGATTCCTATCGGCCGTGGTCAGCGTGAGCTTATCATTGGTGACCGTCAAACTGGTAAGACTGCGATTGCGATTGATACTTTCATCAACCAGAAGCCTGTGAATGAAGCAGCTGGTGATGATGATTCGCAAAAGCTATTCTGTATCTATGTTGCTGTTGGCCAGAAGCGCTCAACAGTTGCACAGATTGTGCGTTCATTAGAGGAAAATGGTGCGCTTGAATATTCAATCGTGATTGCGGCAACAGCATCTGACCCAGCGCCAATGCAGTTCTTAGCGCCATATACAGCGGCTGCTATGGGTGAATATTTCCGTG
>WTHY01000207.1 GCA_011522945.1 Alphaproteobacteria bacterium | reverse complement strand
GCAACAATGCTACGCCGCCACCTCGTAATATCATTTCTCGCAAAATCAGCGGGTCGGTAATGCTTGGCAAAGATTCTGTATTTAATGTTTGCCAACCACGTGGTGTTTTCAATCTGAATCTCGGCTGTTGATAGCGGCGCTCACAGAATTTTAAATGCGGGCGCAAACAATCTAGCGTGTTATCCCAATCATGGGCTTTTGCATAATAGCGTGAAGCGACCCAGATAAGTTTCGTATCTGATAATGTCTGTGCGATAAGTTCTGAATCTGTGATTGGACCAACTGATACCGCAACATCAATATTTTCTCGCAGCATGTCGATTTGATAAGAGGAAATGAGCATCTGCAAAGACAGGTCAGGATAGGCAGTTTGAAAATCTAGCAATCGTCCCCCAACAACCTCACGGCTAAAGGCCATTGGCATGGAAACATTTAAAGTACCTCTTGGCTCATGACGAAGACCGGCCACCGCCTCTTTTGCAATATCAACCTGCTCCATGATCGCAGCCGCATGTTGGAGGAAGGCATCTCCTTCTGTCGTAAGCCGCATCTTTCGTGTGTTACGATCAAATAATCTGACATCCAAATCCTCTTCCAGTCGCGCTAATGCTCGGCTAACAGATGATTTTGGCATCCTTAGGTAAGTTGCCGCCGCAGTGATACTTTTTAACCGGCTTACAGCAACAAAAACAGGTATGTCATTTATGTTCCAATTCATGGACAATCTTTTCCATTTATTATCATTGTTCCTATTTAGGTAAATCATTAGCGTAGTCATAAGTAAATATAATTCTCGCAAATTAAGCTGGCGTACTGCTAGTATTAGGTGTGCACAGTAAGGTAAAACTAAGGGGGAGCAGCCATGACCGTTCGTGACTATGACGATGTGCCAGGCACATATGTTCTAGATAGCCGGACCTATCGCAAAGGCTATCACTTAAATATGATGCTGATGTCTTTGAATGCAGCAGATTCAAGAGCAAAATTTGCTGCAGATGAAGCTGGATATCTTGCAGATTATCAGCTCACAGATGCGCAACGTGATGCAGTTTTGGAGCGGCGCTATCTCGATATGCTGAAGCTCGGTGCGAATGTCTATTATGCTTTTAAGCTAGTATCACACGACAGACAGCCTCCACAAGTTATGTATGGAAAGATGGCGCAGCCTGAAATGAGCTTTGAAGAATTTCAGCAAATGATGATCTCAGGAGGACGGCCTATTGATGGTAACCGTCGCATAGGTGAGACAAAGGGAGATGGCAATAATGGCTAAGCTTATCGCAGGAATGGGTACATCGCATGTACCAGGTGTTGGCGCAGCAATGGATAATGGCAAGACAGGTGAGGCCTATTGGCAGCCCTTATTTGAGGGGTTCAAGCCCTTGCGTGAATGGCATAAGAACAATGTGCCAGATGTAAATATCGTTGTGTTTAATGACCACGCTACGAGCTATTCACTGGATAATTATTCCACATTTACAATAGGTGTAGGTGATCATTTCCGCCCTGCTGATGAAGGCTGGGGTCGCCGTCAGGTGCCTGATGTAGAAGGTCATCCAGAACTGGCATGGCATATTACAGAGTCTTTAATGGCTGAGGAATTTGACATGGCTGTTGCGGCAAGTGTTGACCTAGATCATGGTCTGACTGTGCCTTTGTCAATTGCCTATGACCAGCCCGAAAAATGGCCAACAGCCGTGATACCGCTGATAGTCAATGTCATTCAGCATCCACTGCCAACAGCTATGCGCTGCTATAAATTAGGTCAGGCAATTGGCCGAGCCATTGCAAGCTTTCCAGAAGATATTTCAGTTGGTATTTGGGGAACAGGCGGGCTGTCTCATCAGTTAGGTGGTGAACGTGCAGGTGTTGTGAATCCAGAATTTGACAAAGCGTTTTTGGATAATCTAACGCAGAATCCTATTGCAAATGCTGAAATTCCGCATACGGATTTCATCCGTGAGGCTGGTGCAGAAGGCATTGAGATGATCATGTGGAATGTGATGCGTGGCGCCCTAAATGATGATGTAAAAGAAATTTATCGCTTCTATCATATTCCTGTTTCAGCGACCGCATATGGCGCTATCATTCTGGAAAATAGCTAATTCAATAAGGGGCTTTCAGTGACAAAAATCAGAATTGGTGTTGCAGGCGCGAATGGCGCGTTTGGTATGAAGCATCTAGAAGCGCTAGCGCAAATTCCAGATGCCGATATACGTGCGGTGATGGCTACATCGATGGAAAAGGCGAATGCCGCTGCCGACAAATTTGATGTTCCGCTTCGTTTTGATGATTATGACGCTCTTATAGCCTCTGATGAGGTGGATGCCGTCATTTTAGCGACGCCAACCCAGATGCATGCTGACCAAGGCTGTAAGGCCATGGATGCTGGCAAGCATGTATTTGTTGAAATTCCGATGGCAGATTCTCTTGCTGACTCACAACGGTTGCTTGCAAAGCAGGAAGAGACAGGTTTGGTTGCAGTGGCAGGTCATGTTAGGCGCTTCAACCCGTCTCACCAATGGGTAAATAATGAGATAACAGCTGGCAAACTCTCTATCCAACAGATGGATGTTCAAACCTATTTCTTCCGTCGCACAAATATGAATGCTAAGGGAGAGCCACGTTCTTGGACAGACCATCTGCTTTGGCACCATGCCTGTCATACAATTGATTTATTCATGTATCAGACAGGTGAAATGATTACAGAGGTACATGCTGTCCAAGGTCCAAAGCATCCTGATCTTGGCATCGCAATGGACATGTCCATCATAATGAAAACCCCATCATCCAAGATTTGTACGCTATCATTATCATTCAATAATGATGGGCCGCTTGGCACATTTTTCCGCTATATTTGTGATAATGGCACCTATATCGCACGCTATGATGATCTATTCGATGGGCGTGACGTGCAGATAGACGTATCTGATGTAGATGTGTCTATGAATGGCATTGAACTGATAGACAGGGACTTTATTGCATCGATTAAAGAGGGGCGTGAGCCAAAAAGCTCTATCCGTGATTGTCTGCCAGCTATGCAGGTGATGCATGAAATTGAAAAGAAGCTCACAGATTAATGCGCCAGACAGCTATTCCATTTCTGCAGATACGTGGGGGAAGCTCTAAAGGCGTATATCTAAATCCAGCTGATTTACCGGCAGATATCGAAGCGCGTAATTTGGTGCTTAAATGGATTATGGGTGCGCATGGCGATCCACGTCAGGTTGATGGTCTTGGCGGCGCAGACCCGCTGACATCAAAAATTGGTCTTGTATCAAAATCCGTTCATCCAAACTGTGATGTTGATTATACCTTTATTCAGGCGATTGTCGGGGAAGATAGGGTAGATGACACACCAAATTGCGGTAATATTCTGGCGGGTGTAGGTGCCTATGCTTTAGAAACAGGCCTTGTTACAGCCTCTGGTTCAGAGGCCTCCATATCTGTATATATGACAAATAGTGGTAATCGCTGCCAACTCAAATTTCCGATAAAAGACGGGCTGCCTATTTATGAAGGCGACACAATTATAGATGGCGTTTTAGGCAGTGCAGCAGCTGTATCCTGCTTATATGCAGATTTGGAAGGCTCAGCCTGTGGGGCACTTTTACCCACCAATAATGTGACAGATATTATTGATGGTATAACAATTACCTGTATTGATAATGGTATGCCGGTGGTGGTGCTTAAGGCGTCAGATTTTGACATTTCAGGGGATGAAAGCCCAGATATTCTGAATGCTAACATAGATTTAAAGGAAAAGTTGGAATCTATCCGATTGCAAGCTGGGCATCTAATGCAGCTTGGTGATGTATCTCAAAAAGCTGTGCCAAAAATGTGTCTTGTATCAAAAGCAAAAAATGGTGGCGCGTTTAATACACGCACATTCATTCCTAAAGATTGCCACAAGGCGATAGGTGTTTTAGGGGCTGTGACAGCTGCTACAGCTGCATGTCTGAAGGGCAGTGCGATATCTGAAATTGCGACTATTCCTGATGGGACTGCTAAAGCTCTTACAATTGAGCATCCATCTGGTGTCTTTGATGTGCAGCTAGATTTTGATGGTGAGGCCATCACAGGTGCTGGCTTAGTTCGGACTGCGCGGTTAATTTCTAAAGGGGAGGTTTATGTGCCTGCTAATATTTGGGAGGGAGTATCCTGATGCCTGACTATAGACATCCGGTAACAGGTATGAAGAGTTGCATGCCGCCTGATCCGGATACAAGAATACCTGTTTTTAAAGCGCCTGCAGGTGCAACTGATGCGCATTGTCATGTATTTGGCCCGCATGAGGTATTTCCGTATCATCCGAAATCTACTTATCATCCGCCTGATGGCCCAAAAGAAAGCCTTGCTGCTTTGCATCAGAAACTCGGCATTGATAGGGCAGTGATTGTTCAGGCCAGCTGTCACGGCCCAGATAATCGCGCGATGATGGATGCGATTGCGTCCAATCCTAAAACCTATCGCGGTGTTTGTATTGCGAATGACAGTTTTACCGATGAAGAGTTTGCTGACTTAGATGCAGGCGGCGTGCGTGGTATCAGGTTTAACTTTGTAACGCATCTAGGTGGCACACCTGATTTGCAGATGATGGAACGTGTATTAGAGCGGGTGAAGCCACTAGGCTGGCATCTGGTCATTCATGTTAATGCTGAGGATATCATTACGTTTCAGGATTTCTTCTTGAAATTTGACATGAATATTATTGTTGATCATATGGGCCGTGTGCCCACTTCTGCTGGTGTACATCAAGAAGCATTTTCTATTCTCAAAGAGTTTGTCCGCCGAGATAATTGGTGGGTAAAAATTTGTGGTTCAGAGCGGATTTCTGCTGCAGGGCCGCCTTTTTATGATGCTGTTCCCTATGCACAAGAGCTAGTGGAAATAGCGCCAGACCGCATTTTATGGGGGACTGACTGGCCGCATCCCAATATCAAAAAACATATGCCAAATGATGGTGATCTGCTTGACCTTGTGCCGCTATTGGCGCGAGATGAAACGCTGCAACGCAAATTGTTGGTAGATAACCCAGCACGGCTCTATGGGTTCACAGATTAGGGGTAAAAGCTGATGAAAACAGTAGCTGTAAGACATATCCAGCGCACGCCGGCAGAGATTGCTGACGGGCTAGGCGTAGAAGGCGCATCAACTGTCCATGAGGCACAAGGCCGGACAGGCATTTTAAAGCCTTATATACGTCCCATTTATCCTGGCGCACGTATGAGCGGCACAGCTGTCACAATTCTGGCGCAGCCTGGCGATAATTGGATGTTGCATGTGGCTATCGAGCTATGTCAGCCAGGCGATGTATTGGTTGTCGCTTGCACAACTGATAATACTGACGGGTTCTTTGGGGATTTGCTGGCAACATCGGCTCAGGCGCGTGGGGTGAGAGGTCTTGTCATTGATGCTGGTGTCCGTGATATAGCTGATTTACAGCAGATGAATTTTCCAGTTTGGTCTAAAGCTGTTTCGTCGAAAGGTACGGTCAAAAATACGCTTGGGGCGGTCAATGTGCCTGTTGTCTGTGCCGGTCAGACGGTCTTTCCTGGCGATGTTGTTGTCGCAGATGATGATGGTGTCTGTATTGTCCCGCGCAAGCAAGCCGCTGATGTACTGACAAAATCACAGGCGCGCACAGCCAATGAAGAGGCGAAACGTGTGAAGCTGGCTGCCGGAGAGCTGGGGCTAGATATTTACAATATGCGGCCAAGGTTAGACGAAGCTGGCTTCGAATATGTTGAGTCCTTAGAGGAACT
>WTHY01000087.1 GCA_011522945.1 Alphaproteobacteria bacterium | reverse complement strand
ATTGTATAGGCCGTAATATACAATTTTAAATGGAGAAATCTTTATGAAAAGACTCTTTTTAGCGAGCACAGCACTGATTGCTGTTACGTCTGTGGCGTCTGCTGCTGAAATCAAACTTTCAGGTAATGTAACATTCAACTATACATCTGTATCCGATAGTTTGGCTTATGGCGCCGGCAGAGACGGAAAAGCTATGGCAGTAGATCAGGAAGTTATTGTTTCATCAACAGCAACCTCTGATTCAGGCCTGACCTATACAGCCTCTGTTGATACAACTGATAATGCTGAAACTGCCATGAGCATATCCGGCGATTTCGGTAAAGTTACATTTGATTCAGATGGCGGCGGCGACGGTGATGCATCTGCAATGTCTGGGGATGTGGCTGCTGACGAAACAACCGGTTTAGCAGCAACTAGCGGTCTTGGCGCGGCTGTTTTTGATGGTGATGAAGCTGTAGCTGGTGGCATTCTATCCTATAGCTCGCCATCTATCTCTGGTGCCAATATTTATCTTGGTTATACTGATGATAATGCCGAAAATGAGAACACAACGACAGCCTATGGCATTAAATACACAACTGATGCTGCAGGTGCCAAGGTAACACTTGGATATGCTGCCTCCTCTGCAGATGGCGGTGTTGATGCCACCTCGTTAGGGGCAAAAATTGCCTCTGGTGACCTCGCACTAACTATTGCTGCGAATACAGCTGACCATACTGATGACGCAACAGAAGATTATGAAGGTATGTCTATCGGCCTAACATATTCAGTCAGCAGCAATCTAGCTATCCAAATGCATGCAAAATCAGCTGAAAATAGTAAAGATTCTGATTATGACTATTCTGAAAATGCATTTTCAGCCACCTATACGATTGCACCTGGCCTGACATCAGCAATCACTTATACAACCTACGATTACACAAATAATGCAGGCACAAAACAAGATGGGTCAGCAACAAATGTTGAAATGAAGGTTGCCTTTTAAATAGGTGCTTATCCTAAAATATAGGACCAGGTTTTTGCTCTATCAGGACACGACTCTCTAGACCCTGATAGTTATGCGCCGTCCCTCACATCTGGTCCTATGTAGCCCTCCGTACATCTTGTGCGGAGGGTTTTTGATGATAGTGCATCGCTTCCTGCGGGCGTGAATCTTATGTGAAAATTGTGGCGATGACGCTTTGAATCTGCCAACATGTGCAATTGGGTTAGAGATGTCACATCATTAGAGTAGAGGCACAGCAATGACTATGAATTTAAAAATCGACTATGTAGAATTTTATAGTGATCAGCTGGAAGACACAGAGGCGTTTTTTACCAAAGCATTTGATTGGACCTTCACTGAATATGGACCCAATTATCGAGATATTAGCAAAGCAGGTATAGGCGCCGGGCTTGAGCGTGGTCAAAACAAAGCGCCTTTAATTGTACTTCGGACTGATGACCTTGATTTAGCCTATGCCCAAATTTCTGCCGCAGGTGCTAAAATCACAAAAGATATATTTGCGTTCCCCGGCGGCAAAAGATTTGAGTTCATCGAGCCTAGCGGCACTAAAATGGCTGTCTGGTGTGAAGCATAAAGTGAAAAAGCAAACTGGCTCATCGCGCAACTCAGCCTGTCTGATTAGCCAGCCATAACCCAGGCAGGATAAGGGCTATTCCCATAATGTGATAGCTATGCACCGCCTCACCCAACAGAATTAACGCAAATCCAGCTGCATAAAGTGGCACAATATACAGCACGAGACTAGCGCGAGGCGCCCCCACAAGGTCAACAATTTTGCCATAGGTGGCATAGGCGCCTAATGAGGCGATAAAGACCAATATGACCACCCCTTCTGCAGCAGCCCAACTCGGCTGCAAAACAGCGCCCCAGCTGGTAAGCTCTAAAATTACGAATGGCAGATGCCATAAAGCACCTGCACCCGCCATCACCCCAAGCCGTAATAATGCAGGGAGCTTGGTTGGCAAATACCGAAGGCCAAGGGAGTAGACTGAAAAGGCAGCAGTCGACAAACAAATCCAGAGATCACCTCTATTTAATTCCACCTGCAGTAATGTATCTAGATTGCCCCTGACAAGCACCAAGACGACACCACATAACCCCATTAGCAGCCCTATTAGCTGGCTAACTTTTAATTTCTGTTGAAGCGCTATCACTGACATAAGGAGAATTAATAATGGTGATGTTGAATATATGAGGCCAATATTGGTAGCTGATGTATAGGCACCTGCAATATAAACAGGCGCGCCACAAAGCCCCATGCCTAGTCCGCCCAGAAACATCAAACTGCGCCACTCAGACGCAATTGTGCCAAAATGTGCCTTGAGGCGCGGCCACAAAAGGATGCCAATAAAAAGCGCAACAAGTCCCCACCGTAGAAACGCCATTGTAATTGGTGGCAAAATGCCAACCATCGCGCGCGCCATAATCATATTAGAACAAAACATGGCTGGACTGATGACCATCAGCCCATAGGCAAAATAGGTTGAATTCACTGGCGGAGCCTTCACTTTTTTCTTCCCTTCGCTAAGGCTATTCGTCTAATTTAAGCGCTGATAAATGCGGGGCATTTCCAGGCTCCAACTAGATATAGTTTTTACAGCAAAAGGGGGAATGCTGGCTATGATTATCCCGATGGATTCATTAGCATTGTTAGCACTAGGACTTGTGGTTCTATTAGCTGGCGGGCATTACCTTATTCCTGGCACGTTAGCCATCTCAAATCACTTACGCATGTCGCCGACTCTTATTGCTACCTTGTTGATAGCAGGTGGCACGTCTGCACCAGAGCTTATCGTCTCAATTAACGCCGCGCTCATAGGCAAGACAGATCTAATCTGGGGCAATATTGTTGGCTCGAACATCTCGAATATATTGCTCGTGCTTGGCATTGGCGCTTTATTTGCACCTATTTCTGTCTCAGACCCAATGGCACAAAGAGACAGTAAAATCATGGTTGGCCTAACAGCAGCACTTATTGGCCTTGCCTATTTCGCGAATGGCATCACTATCTGGACAAGTCTTATATTACTTCTCTGCCTAGCTACCTACATTTGGGTAGCCATAACAAAAGATAAGGTGTCTTTTGATGATGAAGATGGCGCGGACTTAGCACTTGGGAAAGGTATTATCTTTGGCGTAGGGGGTATTGCCGGCCTATTGATTGGCGCTGAACTCATTGTGCAAAATGCTGTGGTCATCGCCATGGAGGCTGGCATTTCTGAGACCATCATTGGACTGACAATCATCGCTATAGGTACATCACTTCCAGAAGTTACAGCCGTAATTGCGAGCATGCTGCGTGGACGCGGCGATGTTGCTATTGGCAATATTATCGGCTCAAATATTTTTAATATAGCTGCCGTTATGGGAGCTGCCGGTCTAGTTTCAAACCTGCCCACCCCAAATGACCTATTCGCATTTGGGCTACCATTATTAGCACTATCTACAGCCCTATTGGCCGCACTCATATTGTATGGAAAACCCATATCAAGACTATGGGGCTTTGTATTTATTGGGTTTTTTGGCGTTTACCTGATAGCCAACATAATAGCGTCTTAGAGAAGAGTTGTTCACACAGACAGTGAAATTGCCATAATCTGGTCAAATTTTTCTCTCATCTGAGTGAATTAAGCTATTGATTTCTGTTATCATTCTGAAATTATTAATTTTTTCTTTTTTGCCTAAATTTTAGGCAATGTAAAAGATTGTCACATTTTCTGCCAAATATGGGCTAGAATCTAACTGTTCTCCACAAACTTATCCACAGCTTTCGTGGATAGAAATTTACCCCGAATCAGAGTAACTTGCGGCCGAATCGCAATCCAGGAGCAGGAGACTTGCTCTGTTGCCAAATTGGCTTACCATTAGACAGTATGAGCACAAATATTCTCACCCCTAATTTAGAAGCAGAGACAACCGATCAGACAATTGCGCCTGATTTCGCTCGCGGGCTTGCCTATCTAAAGGGGCAGGTGAAATTACTGCCCTTACAGCCTGGTGTTTACCGGATGTATAACGCTGCTGGAGATGCCTTATATGTTGGCAAAGCCAGACAATTAGCCAAGCGCGTTTCAAGCTACACACAGCCCACACGCCTATCAAACCGCTTGATGCGAATGGTATCTGAGACAGTAAAATTAGAAGTGATTATCACCGCCACCGAGGTTGAAGCTTTATTGCTGGAATCTAACCTCATAAAAAAACTACGACCGCGCTTTAATATTCTTTTGAAGGATGACAAAAGTTTTGCGCATATTCTGCTGACTGCAGACCACCCCTATCCGCAACTGACAAAACATCGTGGCCAACGTCGACGTAACGGGGACTATTTTGGCCCCTTTGCATCGGCAGGCGCTGTGAACAGGACTATCGCCTCTCTGGCACGGGCATTTTTATTACGCACCTGCTCAGATTCTATCTTCTCAGCGCGGACACGCCCCTGCCTTCAATATCAGATAAAACGCTGCACAGCCCCTTGTGTTGGCCATGTGACAGAAGATGACTATGCTGAACAGCTTGCAGCCGCAAAGAAATTTCTATCCGGACAGTCAGATGCAGTACAGCGGGATTATGCTGCAAACATGCAGGCAGCTGCAGACATATTAGATTTTGAAACTGCCGCAATATGGCGCAATCGTATACGTGCCCTCACCGCCATTCAGGCAAATCAGGACATCCATCTAGATGGTGTGCAAGACGCTGACATTCTTGCGATATCATCTATGGGTGGGCAACATTGCGTACAGGTATTTTTCGTTAGAGCTGGGACAAATTTTGGGAATACCGCTTTCTTCCCGCGCGCTGAAGCTGATAGTGAACCGAGCGATATTCTAGCGGCTTTTATGGGGCAGTTTTACGAAGATAAGATACCGCCAAAGATGGTATTAACTAGCCATCTGCCTGATGAGCACCATTTATTGGCTGAAGCCTTGAGCCTTCAAGCTGAGAGAAAAGTTCAGATATCACGTCCTTCACGCGGTGCCCGAAAGCAGATGATGGATTTAGCGCAGAAAAATGCCGATGAAGCTCTGGCACGCCGCATGTCTGATAGCGCCTCTCAAAGGCGATTGCTTGAGAGCTTGAGTGAAGCGCTTCGCTTGGATGTGGTGCCTGAGCGTATTGAAATTTACGATAACTCTCATATCCAAGGTGCCCACCCGGTAGGCGCGATGGTTGTTGCTGGCCCTGATGGTTTCAACAAATCTGCCTATCGGAAATTTAATATGCGCAAGGATGGCCCACATGCTGTGCGGCAAGGTGATGATTTTGCCATGATGCGCCAGATGATTTATCGACGTTTTGAGCGGGCGCTACGTGAGGATCCTGACCGAGAGACAAATAGCTGGCCAGATTTGTTGTTAATCGATGGCGGCAGGGGCCAGCTAAATGCCGTTACAGAAGTCTTGGTTGAGCTTGGCCTTGAGGATATTATGGTTGTTGGCGTGTCTAAGGGCCCTGATAGAAATGCAGGACGTGAACAGTTTCATAAGCCAGATGAAGATAGCTTCACCCTGCCGCCAACCGACCCTGCCATGCATTTTTTACAACGGCTGAGAGATGAATCCCACAGATTTGCAATCGGGGCGCATCGCACACGGCGAACAAAAGAACAGCTCTCTAGCCCCTTAGATGGTGTGCCTGGCATTGGCGCAAAACGAAAAAAGGCACTACTTGCCCATTTTGGCTCTGCCCGCTCAGTCAGCCGCGCTGGCATTCGTGACTTACAAGCCGTAGACGGTATTTCTGCAGCTGTTGCGCAAACAATTTATGATTGGTTCCACGACAAGCCATGATCTAAAAGCTGGCTTCAAATATGAAAGCAAATCTGTTGGAATGCGCGCCCAGAGTTGAAAAAATGTTGCACGAACTGCGGCGTAGCAATTTTTTAGATCTCACGCGCAAAGCTACAAGTTGGCATAGGGGCACATATGCTAGCGGCATAAGGTGCAAACAGCGCGGCATCTCATTGGAATTATGGTAGATACCATCTGGCGCTGAGCTTTAAAGACATAATCCTATTAAGGTTGTCCAATGCCATAATTCTAAAAAATTACGCATCTGGTTTCAGCACGCTGCCGCCTCAGACCTCTATTCTCTATGGCTATGTGATGACGTGGCTTTTCAACAGATTTTCAGACGTGCTATCACTAGAGCTATAAAAGACTGTAAGATTGTAAGAAAGCTGACCGGCATGCTTAGACATATACCCAATTTCATAACGATTTTTCGCGTGCTGGCAGCACCAATTGTTGCAGTTCTACTTTGCCAACCGCACGGAACTGAACTGACCGCATTTATTTTGGCCCTCTATTGTCTGGCTGCAATATCAGATTTTTTTGATGGGTGGCTTGCGCGAAAACTACAAGTTGTCTCTGCCCTAGGCAGAATGCTTGACCCGATTGCTGACAAGCTGCTTGTTGCTGGCTGTATTATTGCGCTGGCTGCAACACGAGATGATGGCAGCTGGTTTTTACTGCCTGCATTGATGATAATCATGCGCGAATTTTTGGTCGCAGGTTTGCGCGAATTTCTAGCAGATACGAAATTGGTCGTGCCTGTTTCCCTATTGGCAAAATGGAAAACAGCTGTGCAGCTAATCGCTATAGCTGTTTTAATCGGCGCACCACTTGCACAAGATGCATCGACAATAGGCATAGTTGGCCTGTCATTATTTTGGCTATCTGCCATTATGACAGTGAAGACAGGCTATGATTATTTCAAAGCGGCAATGCCATATTTGAAATAATAGTTGGGTTAGCTATTCACCAGCTCTGAATAGCTATCAATTAACATCCGTGTCGTTTCACTTGGTGTGAAATGATAATCTGCAATCTGACGTACCGGTGTAATTTCTGCTGCAGTGCCTGTTAGAAAACATTCGGAAGCATCTGCCAAATCTTCTGGAAGAATATGGCGTTCCACAACCTCAATGCCTTTTGCCTGAGCCAGACTAATAACTGTTTGGCGCGTAATACCATCCAGAAAACAATCTGGTGTAGGTGTGTGTAATTTACCATCTGACATCAGGAAAAACACATTCGCGCCTGTTGCTTCGGCAATATAGCCACGATAATCCAGCATCATGGAGTCGGTGAAACCTTGCTTCTCAGCTGCATGTTTTGCCAATGTACAAATTGTATATAAGCCAGCAGCCTTCGCCTGAACCGGCGCTGAATCAGGGCTAGGCCGGCGCCAATCAGCAATATTAAGTGTAATGCCCTTCATCTTTGTTTCAGGGTCAAAATAACTCGGCCATTGCCATGCGGCTACAGCAATATGCGTTTTTGTTTGCTGTGCTGAAATTGCCATCATTTCAGACCCACGCCAGCAAAATGCCCGAATATATCCATCAACAAGATCATTTGCTTTCAAGACATCCATCTTGATTTGATCAAGTTCGTCCTCAGATATAGGCAGGTCAAAATCAAGATAATTACAAGTGGCACGCAGACGCTCAGAATGTGCACGCGATTTGAAGATTTTTCCGCCATATGCACGCTCACCCTCAAAGGCCAGGCTAGCATAGTGCAACCCATGGCTCAATGTATGCGTACGTGCATCACGCCAAGGTGTCATTTCACCATTCATCCAAATAAAACCGTCTCTATCATCGAATGGGATTATAGACATTACAGGGCTCCATCATGGCAATTTTGCGTAAAGAGAATTGCGCACTCTACTTGTAAATAAGCGTTAATCTTACAAAAAACGCGTCTTGTTTATAATTATATGTTTTAGACTTTATTTCACTAGCAGTTTCATTATAATTGGTCAACATGGCTGACATAAAATCAAAACAAAAAGGACTCTTCCTCCGCAAGCAGGAATTACGGCACGGTATTGAGCTTTTATTCTTTGCCTATCGTGACTTTACGCAAGAAGCGGATTCCTTATTAGCTGAGATAAATCTAGGCCGCGCGCATCACCGTGTTTTACATTTTGTGGGGCGCCAAGCGGGTATCAATGTCAGCGACCTGCTTTCAATATTGAATATTACAAAGCAGAGTCTGTCTCGCGTTCTGTCTCATCTAATAGACGAGGATTATGTTGAGCAGAAAACCGCGGCTCATGATAGGCGTCAAAGACTGCTATATCTGACAGATAAAGGCCAAAAATTAGAAGCGCAAATTGCTGAATTACAATTTCAACGATTTGCCCGTGCTTATCAGGCAAGTGGCGCAGAGGCTGTTGCAGGGTTTCGGCAAATTTTATCCGGTTTATTGGATGATGAAGCGCGCGCGCATCTAGAACGTCTGGAAGCTTTAGACGAAAAGCGCTAAACTATAATCAGAGCAAATATATGACGCCCAAATTTTGATAGGCATAATGTAGCTTTTGGTTTTGGATACTGCTTTATGACACAGACAGATACTGAAGCGCATATTCTCGTCATCGATGATGATGACCGCTTGCGTGACTTGTTGCGACGGTTTTTAGAAGAGAGCGGTTTCCGCGTCACAGATGCAGCCAGTGCAGATGAAGCCACCAGCTTTATGTCAGGCACTGCTTTTGACCTTCTGGTAATTGACGTCATGATGCCCGGCATAACCGGCGTAGAGTTATTAAAGCAAATCAGGCAGACAAATAATGTGCCAGCTCTATTTCTGACAGCAATGGGGGAGACAGAAAATAGAATTGACGGCCTTGAGGCTGGTGCAGATGACTATATTGCCAAACCATTTGAACCACGTGAGCTCATTTTACGCATTCGGCGCATTCTTGACCGCGGCGCCGCATCCTCACCAGAGCAAACCCTCGAGAGCCTGTCTTTTGGCGCGTTTCGTTTCAACCTAACCACTGGTGTTTTGATGCATCATGATAAACGCGTACACTTAACAAGCGCAGAACAGGAATTGCTAACCTGTTTTGCGTCTCGCCCAGATATGAGCCTGTCTAGAGATGATGTGTCAGACCTGCTCCAAGGGCGCATGCGCGGACGCTCAATTGATGTTGCTGTTGCCCGCTTACGTCAAAAACTTGAATCTGACCCTCGATACCCTGTCTATCTTCAAACCATTAGAGGTATAGGATGGGCGCTAAAGATAAATACTGAATAATGGCTGTGATAAATGGCGATATCTAGACTAGCCACGCAGCATAATTTATCGAAAGCCAAGGCAATGCTTTTATTGTAGGTCTTTTGCCGTTCATGTTCTACCTTAACCCCTGCAACGATAATAGATATTCAGAGTAACAATCGTGCAACTACGTAATTATATGCCAAAAACTTTGTTCGGCAGGATGCTCGCCATCATCCTTGTGCCGGTGATTTTGGTACAGCTTATCACAGTGCTTATTTTTTATGAAAGACACTGGGATTCTGTTACGAGGCAGATGGCTGGTGCCTTAGCCGGCGAAATTACTTTGATAGTTGACAGGGCTGGCACAAATCTCATGCCAACAGAATTGGACCAGCTACGAGATTATGCTGCTCGCTATTTCGGCTTTTCATTGCAATTCCGAGCTGATGCGGAAATCACCGAGAATGAGCGTGATTTTACAAGCTATGCAGATCTTGTTTTTTCTGAATCCCTTGATAAACGGATTGCGCAACGCTGGAGCTCAGACCTAACGAGCGACCCTGAACTTATATCGGTTGATGTGCAACTATCTAATGGCGTGCTGAGAATTTATGCTGGGCGCAAAAGAATTTTCAGCTCAACAAGCTGGACCTTTCTTGCCTTTACAATTGGCAGCTCCCTCCTTCTGTTTTTTATATCACTCTTATTCTTGCGTGGTCAGGTTCGGCCTATCCGCCGCCTTGCCGATGCCGCGCGTCAACTTGGCCTTGGCAGAACAGAAATTGACTACCAGCTGGAAGGCGCCAAAGAAGTCAGACTAGCAGGCCGTGCTTTTCAGGCTATGCAACATCGTATACATCGCCATTTAAGTGAGCGCACTACGATGCTTGCCGGTGTGAGCCATGATTTACGTACACCTTTGACACGGATGCGGCTTCAAACAGCGCTGTTAAAAGATAATCCGGAAATTGCAGCCCTCGAAGAGGATATTGATGATATGCAAAGGATGGTCGATGGCTATCTGAGCTTTGCGCGTGGTGAGTCAGGTGAGACGGCTATTGATACAGACTTACCAGAATTAGTTGCCAATCTGGTAAAACGGACCAGCCAAAGCCATCCAGACCGTGTTACTTTTATCCGTAATATAGAAAAAATCCCGCATTTTGCTGTCCGCCGTCAGGCTATACAGCGAGCCTTTGATAATATTATTGCAAATGCCCTTCGATATGCTGACAGATCGGAAATCCGGATGCGTGTACAGTCCGCTGATATTCTGATTATAACATTTGATGATGACGGCCCTGGCATTCCCTTCGCACAGCGTGAGGAAGCTGTTCGCCCGTTCAAGCGTCTTGAAGATTCTCGAAATCAGGAAACAGGTGGCACAGGCCTCGGCCTTGCAATCGCCTCAGACATCATATTGTCGCATGGCGGCGAATTAAAGCTTGAGGATTCTCCCATGGGTGGTTTGCGGGTCCTCATTAAACTACCTATTTAGGCACATAATCAACAGAGACGAGCCCCATTAGGCACAGGCAAATCTGGCCTAGATATAACCACAGCCCCACCCTCATCCATAAAGCCAAGCACAAGAGCTTCTGACATAAAAGGACCAATCTGGCGGGGTGGAAAATTGACAACACCCATTACCTGTTTTCCAACCAATGTCTCTGGTGCATAATGGGCTGTTATTTGCGCAGAGGATTTCTTCACGCCAATTTCATCCCCATAATTGACCCAGAGCTTTATCGCCGGCTTTCTGGCTTCAGGGAATGGTTCTGCACGTTCTACGGTACCAACACGAATATCAACAGACATAAATGTCTCAAAATCAATCTCTGCCATACTATCCCCGATATGTATGATTACACGGTTAGACTATCCGAAAGCTCTCTGCCCATTCGGCAGCTTGCTTAAGCCTTTTATCTAGTATTTTTGCAGTCTTGGCCATATCAGAACTATCATCTGCTAACCAGTCAGACCGCACAGACATCAAAAGCGCTGTTAAGCCCTTGAGGCGAATATGACGCTGCAAAGATGGCTGTTTGTCACCACATATGCATAATAGCTGATCTACTGTCAGCTTCAGGCTAGCTATCAGCTTCAATCCAAGCTTGGGGTCGCGCATGGCAGCTGCATGTAAATGGCGTATTTGTGATTTATACGGCTGGTATATCTCAAATCTATGTAGACTACCTTCTAGAAGCTTATCATGCATCGTTGCATCAGGATCTTCAGAAAAATCCTCATGCGACTCTGCTAAGGCCTGCCTATCTAGCTCAGATAATTTATCAAGCACTAGTTTCATCTTGTTGCCTGCCGCAAGACGTGCCTGTGTAGGGTCTATCAGCAAATCATCAGCAACCGTCTCAAGTGATATCTGGTCCCATTTTTTCCGAGATAAATCTGCCCACACAGCCTCTTTCAGCTTGTCCTGCATCTCTTTCAATGACTCTGTCTCAGATGGCATACCCAATCTCCTCACCAGCACAATATGTGCCTCTCCATTAAGATAGTCAGTATCTTAATGGGGACAAGGCTTTTCGCCTTTGATGTGAATATCCGATTTGGCCTAAGCGCCCAATTCTTTGGACCTGTCATATGCGGCTTGCATAGCGTTCATCAGCAAAGCGTGCAATCCATTATCTGATTGTAGCACTGACAGGGCGGCAGCCGTAGTGCCACCTTTTGAGGTAACAGTCTCACGCAACGTTGAAGCAGCCTCATCAGACTGCTCAAGCAAGGCACCAGCGCCCGCGATCGTCTGGCGCGCTAGCTGATGTGCCAATGCCTCTGGCAATCCAAGCTGTTCACCAGCCGCCGCCATTGCCTCTGCCATATGAAAGATATAGGCAGGGCCAGAGCCAGATAAGGCTGTCACAGCATCCATAAGCGTTTCATTTGGGAGGTCTACGACAACACCAACAGCACGCAAAAGCTGGCTAGCAAAAGCACGTTGCTCACTACGCACATGCATATTGGCATATAGGGCAGTTATGCCTTTTCCAATTGCTGCAGGTGTGTTTGGCATTGAGCGCAAAATTGCCGCCTCAGCGCCAAGGTGATTAGACAACCAATCACAAGACAAACCAGCTGCAATCGATAAATAGGCAGTCATATCATGGGATAGTGATTTCAAATCACTGGCAGCGTCTGCCATCATTTGCGGTTTTACAGCTAATAACACAAAATCAGCCTTCGGCACTGCTGCAGATGCAGCTTCAGAGACTGACGAATAGCGTCTTAGATTATCTAGCTGCGGTAACCACGCCACCGCGTCATCGTAAGGCTCAATGATAGTAAAATCTGCTTCAAGCGCGCTATCAGCAAGCCAGCCGCGGAGTAACGCAGAGCCCATCTTCCCGCATCCAAGCAGAATAATGTGCTGACCTGTCATATTTGCCACAATATTACGCCTCGCCATGCACAGGCATTAAGATGAGTTGGGCTGCGCCATCAGTCACATCATACCCATGTGCCTGCCGATAAATCACAGGAAATGCCTGTTCAGCTTCACCGAGCAAAATATCAACAACATCTTCCACCTGCTCAGCAGTCGCGCCACCAACACCGCGTAAGGCTAAGGTATGGCGCAACTCAATGCTGCCAGAGGCTTCATCAAGACTGAAATATCCAAGCCAAAGATTTTGATTTAACCGGCTAAGCAGCAACGCCATACTGCCCTTCATATCGTCATCCAATGAGAGTTCCAGATGACATCTCACCAAAAGCGCCTCAGCATCATCCTGCCATTCGGCACGCAGCTGATACTGACCCCAGCGTCCTGGAACTTCTGCCAGGAGCCTGTCTTCGCTCGTCCGGTGCAAATACCAATCTTGGCGTGTGACAAAACGAGACACCATATCGATAGGGTGGCCTAATTTGTCATCTAGCATGTAATCTGAAGAAATCGCCGTATTTGCCATTCCGCTACTTTGCGCCTCTTTTAAGGTGTTTATACCTTAAAAATGGCAGGCTTAGTTTCTGGCTTCAACACAATATTTAGTGGTTCAATTACTCGCGACCTACATTCTGTTGTGGATAAGATGCGCTAAACCGCTCCAGCCTTAGACTTTATTAGCTGTTTTTGCAGCGGACTTTTTCGCAGCTTTTTTCGCTGATTTTCGAACCGCAGCCTGTTTTTTGGATGCGCTAGCCTCTAATTGCGACTCCAGAGCCTCGATTCGTTTACCAAGCGCTGTGATTCGGGCAAGCGCTGCATCAAAATCTTCACTTGGCACCACGTCTTTCCTTTGCCCGGACGAGCTTTGGCCTCTACCTGCTGCTTTTGCGGTTTTCCGCATTGCCGACTTTGCACGCTCTGCACGGCTATGCAGTCTATCAGAAACCAGATTACGCACATCCCCGAAAGCTGAGGCAGCGCCATTAGCCATCTGCACCATATCACCTAGCAGAGAGGTGCCTTTGAGATGTTTTAGGCCTTCGAATATTTTGGGTTGCTTGCGCATATCTGGGCACTCCTTAACCAAAAATAGGTCTGTATAAGCTCAAATTTAGGATGGATATAGATGGCAGGCAATGGCGTCTAGCCAAACAAGACGTTTTGCTTTGCAACCGAACAGGGGCGCTACACCTCTGTATCAGGCAAGGAGCTTATGTTTCCTTTGACCTTACACGCTGTAAGATATGCTCTACTAATCGCGTTGAAATCCTAAATACTGGCATGGTTTTCCTTTTCTTTCATGGCTGCGGCGCTTAAAACTGAAACCACAAGACAGCTTTGATTTGATATAGGCATGACCGAGACTTTATTCACGTTTCCGCATATTAACCCGGTTGCCATTCAGCTAGGTCCGCTTGCCATTCGATGGTATGCGCTTGCTTATATTATTGGCATTCTATTGGCTTGGCGCATCTTAGTGCTTCAGGTGAAGCGCACTACAGCACCCTTTACAACCCAGCAGCTTGATCAGCTATTAAACCTATCCTTATTTGGCATTATTATAGGCGGCCGGCTTGGCTATGTTTGCTTTTACAATCCTGCTTATTTCTTCAGCAACCCTTTTGAGATTATAAAAATTTGGGAAGGCGGCATGTCATTTCACGGTGGATTTTTAGGTGTGATTTGCGCTGTCTTATTTGTTAGCCGTAGACAAAAAATATCAGTTTCAGCCATCTCAGATAGAGTCGCAAGCGTTGCCCCCATCGGTCTGTTTTTTGGACGTATGGCGAATTTCATAAATGCAGAGCTATATGGACGCACAACAGAGCTTCCAATCGGTATTATCTTTCCGAATGCAGGTCCATTACCACGCCATCCAAGCCAACTTTATGAGGCCGGATTAGAAGGCATCCTGCTCGGCATCATCATGTTTATATCTGCACGGCGCGGCGCCTATGCCAAACCATTTTACCTAACAGGCATATTTGCCTGTGGCTATGGTGTGTCACGTTGGCTTGTTGAATATGCCAGAGAGCCAGATGCGCATATTGGATATTTGATAGATTTTGGTCACCTTAGCCTTACTATGGGACAGCTTCTATCCCTACCTATGATACTTATAGGCGTATATCTCATCAGAAAAGCTAACCGCAAATGACAACGCCTTTGCTCACATATCTGAGATCAACTGTACAGACAGATCAAATATCTGTTTCAGATTTCATGAAAACTGCCCTCAGCCATCCTGAATTTGGCTATTACAGCACCCGGCAGGCAATAGGCAAATCTGGCGATTTTATAACAGCACCAGAGGTCTCACAGCTATTTGGGGAAATGCTTGCTGGCCTTTTACTACATATCTGGCAGCTTTATAACAAACCAGATAGCTGCCTATTTGAAGCTGGCCCTGGCCGCGGCACATTGCTTGCCGATATAGACCGGACCTACAGCAGATTGGCACCTGATTTGGCAAAAAGTGACTGGTATCTTTTAGAGGCCAGTCCTGCATTACAAGACCAACAAACGGCAACACTTCCACAGCGCACAGTAAGGCATATCAGCACTTTATCTGATTTGCCCAAACAACCTTTATTTGGCATCGCAAACGAATTTTTTGACGCTCTTGGCGTAGACCAAGCCATTTATAAGAATGGCGCTTGGCATCATCGCATGATTGACATAGCCACTGATGAGCTTAGCTTTTCAATTGGCCCAAAACTCACCTTAGAGCAGCTAAAAACCTTCCAAGCGCCCGGAACAGCAAAACCAGACGACATTATTGAAACCAGCCCAGTTGGCTTGCATCTTATGCAGAGCCTATCTACCCATATTGCCTATCACGGTGGCGCGCTGATTATTTGTGATTATGGCAAGACAGATAATCATGGCGACACGCTGCAAGCTGTAAAAGACCATAAGGCTATTCCCGTCTTGAGTGCGCCGGGCGAGAGTGATTTGACCCATTGGGTTGATTTTGATGCGCTCTCGACAGTGGCGAAAAATGCCGGTGCCCGTCTTATTGGCCCTGTGCCGCAAGGGCAATGTCTGCGTCAGCTTGGTATTGAAGCACGCGCCAGCCAACTTCGACAGCCTGATAATCCAGCTGCAGATCGGGCACTTATCGCAGCATTAGATAGGTTGCTATCTCCAGCACAGATGGGTCAGGCTTTTAAAATTGCTTTGCTTGTACCGCAAGGAGATGGCACACCGCCTGGCTTTTTGGATGCAACTGCGCCTATGAGGACAGGAGAGATGTCATGATCACACCTATTAGATTCTCCAATGGCACATCAGCCTTTCAGCATCCAGCACTATCTGAAACCAGACATGGCTTCTTTACCAAACAAGGCGGCATTTCCTCTGGTGTATATAAGAGTTTAAATGCCGGATATGGGTCAAAAGATGACAGACCAAATATAGAAGAGAACCGCACACGGGCGGCACAGGGTCTGAATATTCAGGCAGATGCATTATGTGGCTTGTATCAATATCATTCTGCCGAGGTCATCACCTATTTAGCCGATGAAATACCACATTTCCGCCCCAAGGCTGATGGTATGGTGACAGCAAGAGAGGATATAGCCCTTTCTATACTCACAGCCGATTGTGCCCCTATTCTGCTTTATGACAGCCAATCCCGAATCATTGGCGCCTGTCATGCGGGGTGGCGCGGCGCTGTATCTGGCATCATTCAGAATACTGTAGAGGCCATGTGCAAGCTTGGCGCTGTTGCTGAACAAATCACTATGGTGATTGGTCCAACAATTCATAAGGCAAGCTATCAGGTGGGTGATGACATGCGCACTCAGGCACTGGATTTAGCCAGATTTACAGCGGCTGATAGTTGTTTCACTGCTGATACAGAGGCGGCAGGTAAGTGGCGCTTTGATCTACCTGCCTTTTGCGCACTTGCCGGCAAAGAGTCAGGCCTCATTTCCATGCACATAATTGACGTTGATACATATTTAGCTGCATCTGGTGATGACAGTACTTGTTTTAGTCATCGTTATGCTACACATCATAACCTGGCTGAAACAGGCAGACTTATTTCGATTATATCTCTGTAAACATCAACTTTGATTCGCACTAAGATAAAGAGGATAGCAAATGCCGCATTTCTGGATCTTCATCGCCTTCCTTTTTTTAGGCTTATTAGCTAGCTGTATCATGGTCGTATGACAGAAATGCTACAGTTTTCCCAATCAGCACTTGTGAATCAGAGATGGCATTGGTAATACACTCATATATTACACATGTGCCTCTTGGACATGACGTACGTCCATAAAAGACAAAGATAGCGACTATGAAAATACTGTCCTGTAATTCGAACCGCCCTCTGGCAGAAGCTATCGCTACATACTTAGATGTTCCTTTAACCACTGCTGATGTAAGACGTTTTGCAGATATGGAAGTCTTTGTAGAGATTCATGAGAATGTCCGTGGTGAGGATGTTTTTGTCGTCCAATCTACTTCTTATCCAGCAAATGATAATGTAATGGAATTACTTGTTACACTCGATGCACTTCGCAGAGGATCTGCGCGTCGTGTAACAGCCGTCCTGCCCTATTATGGCTACGCAAGACAGGACAGGAAATCAGGACCAAGAACACCAATTTCTGCCAAATTACTTGCGAACCTTATCACGACAGCAGGTGCAGACCGCGTTCTTACCATCGATCTTCATGCAGCCCAAATTCAGGGCTTTTTTGATATCCCCACTGACAATCTTTATGCCGCCCCTGTTTTCAAGACAGATATTCAAGAGCAGTATAAAGATGGTAAGTTGATAATTGTATCACCTGATGTAGGCGGGGTAGTTCGTGCACGGGCTATTGCTAGCCGCCTAAATGCAGATCTAGCTATCATCGATAAGCGCCGTCCACGCGCAGGTGTCTCTGAAGTCATGAATATTATTGGGGATGTCTCTGACCGCCACTGTATCATGGTTGATGATATTGTCGATTCAGGTGGCACTTTGTGTAATGCAGCACAAGCTCTAATGAATGCAGGTGCGTTAAGTGTCGATGCCTATGTCACACATGGCGTGTTATCTGGCGGCGCAGTTAGTCGGGTTGCCTCATCTCCTTTGAATTCGCTTGTTACAACTGATTCCATTCAAGCAACTGAAGCCATGCGGGTAGCCAAAAACATAAGGCAGATATCTATCGCGCCGCTTTTAGGTGAAGCCATCATGCGCATTAATGAAGAACGGTCTGTCTCTAGCCTATTCCAATAAGCCTACCTGATACCCACGGATAGGTATTTTTCCGTGCATTTCACCCGATTTAGGGCGATTTTCCTTGTATTTTTCTGTGTCTATGCATAGAAACAGACCGGCTTTGCACCCCTGGAGGCAAGGCTATCTGATTTGATAAGGAGAAATTACATGTCAGAGATTACTACACTCAGCGCTTCCGAGCGCGATCGGGTCGGTAAGGGGTCCGCCCGTGCGGCACGCCGCGCAGGTATGGTTCCTGCCGTTATTTACGGTGATAAAAAAGCCCCAGTTGGGATTGAGCTTGAGGCGCGCATTATCCGCAAAACTGTCCATGAGCCTGGCATATTCAGCCGTCTTTTGGATATCGATGTAAATGGAAAAACAACACGCGTTATTACAAAAGATATTCAATTCCACCCTGTTACAGACAATATTCTGCATTTAGATTTTCTGCGCGTTAGTGCAACATCAAATGTTGAAGTATCAGTGGCTGTGGAATTCATCAACGAAGCGACATGCCCTGGCCTGAAAATCGGCGGCGTATTAAACGTTGTGCGCCATGAGGTTGAATTAAGCTGCCCGCCATCATCAATCCCAGAGAAAATCACTATTGATTTGGGTGATGTAAAGATTGGCGACTCAATTCATATCAGCTCTATTGAGCTACCTGAAGGGGTAACACCAACCATCACAGATCGTGACTTCACAGTGGCGACTATGCAGTCACCTGGCGGCGGCGTCAAAAATGAAGATGAAGCTGAAGACGAGACTGAAGCAACTGAGGGTGATGCTGAATAATCAGCATCTGCCTTTTGGTTTGTATGAAATTGCGACAGGTGGCTGGCACTATACTGGCCGCCTGTTTTTGTTTAATCAGAATATAGTAAAATCATAGCCATCTGGACTGATCATGCAGCTTTGGGTCGGGCTCGGTAATCCGGGCACAAAATATAGCCAGAATCGTCATAATGTCGGCTTTATGGCCGTCGATAAACTGGCGTATGATTATAGCTTTTCTGGCTGGAAACAAAAATCTACTGGTCATACAGCAGAAGGCCGGATCGGCAGTGAGAAAATTTTATTGCTAAAGCCGCAATCATTTATGAATAAATCTGGTCTGCCAGTCGCCGAAATAGCGCGCTTTCATAAACTTACAACAGATCAGATTTTTGTCTTTCATGATGAAATTGACCTTGAAGCTGGTCGTTTACGTGTGAAACAAGGCGGCGGCCATGGCGGGCATAATGGTCTGCGTGATATTGACCGTCATATGGGGCAGAATTATTGGCGTGTCCGCATAGGCGTTGGCAGACCTGCTCAAAAAGAAGATGTACATAAATGGGTCCTCAATGACTTTGGCAGCACTGAAAGACATAACTGGCTAGATAAATTTTTAGACGCACTTAGCGATGAAGCAGAATTATTAGCTTCAGGTGATGCCGCAAGCTTTATG
>WTHY01000059.1 GCA_011522945.1 Alphaproteobacteria bacterium | reverse complement strand
CGGAATTTGATACTGCCATAGCTTCAGGCGCTATTTGTCTATCAGCAGCGGCAGCAAAATCTTCCATTGGTTTGAAGCTTGTTGGCTCTGTGGGCGCTGGCACATTAGGCATAGCCGGCATTTCTGATGCGGCCGGTGCAACTGGACGTGCCACAGCGCGTGCCATAACAGGCTGTATAGCCGGAGCAACTGCCGCTTGAACTGCTGGATCTATATTGGCCGGATAGGCTGGCTGCTGCTGGTTCTGCATATTTGTAAGCGGCGGCATTTGAGAGTTAGGTGCACCAGTAGAGGGCTGCATGGCAGGGCTATTCTGAGGGGTTTGCGGCATAGCAGGTGCAACTGGCTGCGCCTGTGGTACAGCTCCATATTGCGGCATCATATCTCCAGCCTGCTGCATTGGCTGACCTGCTTGCGGTACTGGCTGCTGCATCATAGGCATCGCAGGTTGTGTTGGCGGTGTGACTGCTGGCTGTGGCGGCACAGAACCTATAGTTTGTGGCATAGCAATTTGCTGCTGAGCAGCAGATGGCAGGATAGGTGCAGGAGTGAATGGCACTTGCGGCGTCGCCTGTGGTTGCGCGCTTGTTGTCGGCGCTGCAGGCGCCGAAGCAAGCGGACCTTTTGCATCAAACAATGCCAACTCACCTTTGGCAGATTGCACATGCAACTGATGAGGTGCGCCAAGCATTAGCGCGATTGCATCTGTGCGTAGATGTGTTTGCCATTGATAGGCCTCTTGTTCCCAGCCACGCTCAGCATAAGGCAGCGCATCTATCATGACAGGCTTAGCTTTACCCCATTTTGCAAAATAAACGCGCTGTTTGACCCCATCAATTTTCTTCGTTTTTGCATGAATCTTAAGCCTGCCAGACCGCAATTGGGAGATATGGATTAATTCATGCGCAAACATATCTAAAGCCTGCGCTAGTCCTGCTGACAGTGATAGGACAATCGAAAATTCCGCTGGCGGCTTACTCGTTAATCCTGATTTTCCAATCATTTGGTCACGTGCAACCGACATGCGAGATGGCTGGCCTGTAACTTGCACCTGCACCATGAATTTCTTTTGATCTTTGTCATCAAATAGACGTGAGTGGAGAATATTTCCTGCTAGCTGGAGCAGCTCTAATTCATCACCAACAATATCAATAGCTGTAAATTGTAACATGGGTACCGTCTATCCAGAACATCACTGAATCAATCTAGCCAAATTTGTTCCCCTTTAACAAGAGAGAGGTTACATTTCGAAGGTATAAGTCCGAATGCACAGGCCGTTTATCAAAACTCACCTCTTTCCATAGCGCCTATAGGCCTATTGGAACTGGTTAATTGGCACTTTAATATAATGCACACCATTATCTTCAGCAGGCGGCAATTCACCAGCACGCAGATTCACCTGAACAGACGGCAAAATAAGTGTCGGCATGCGCAATGTTGCATCTCTTGCTTCACGCATCTGCACGAATTCTGACTCAGAAATATGGGCCGCAATCTGAATATTATCTGATTTTTGTGCACCAATAGTTGTTTCAATCATCACAGCCCTGCCATTTGGCATATAGTCGTGGCATAAAAACACTCTGGTCTCATCAGGCAGTTCATATAACTTCTGCACAGACTGATATAGGGTTCGCGCATCACCGCCAGGAAAATCGCATCTGGCCGTCCCAAAATCCGGGGCAAATAAGGTATCACCAACAAATAAGGCATCACCAATCAACCAGCTTGTGCAGGCAGGCGTATGCCCTGGTGTGGCAATCGCCTTGCCTGACAAATTCCCAAGCTGAAAGCTCTCACCATCGGCAATTAACAGGTCGAACTGATTACCGCTCGTATCAAATTCTGGCTCAAAATTAAATATTGGCTTAAATGTCCGTTGGACTTCAGGTACGTCGCTGCCAATTACGACTTTCCCGCCTAACTTATGACGCAAATATGGCGCTGCTGACAGATGATCTGCATGGACATGTGTCTCGATGTGATAGACAATTTGCAAAGCTTCTGAAACGGCGAAACTGGCAACCTCGTCTGCCAATTCAGTTGAGGTATTGCCCGAGGCTGCTTCATAATGCAGCACAGAATCAACAATTGCAGCTGCTTTTGTCTGCGCGCACCAAACAAGATGGGTAAGTGTGTTTGTGTCAGAATCAAAAAATGATTTTACTGTTGGTTTTGCGCCTAGTAACTCGTCAGCTGACCCCATAATAATACCTCCAACAAAAAAACTAGCCTAACCTGTCTCCGCTACAAGGCCTGCTCCTAAAATACCAGCTACGGCCGCAGCTTCGTCATTATCTGATGTATCACCTGAAATGCCAACCGCACCTAGCAGTGCACCATCTGCATTCCGAATCAGTACACCGCCAGGCACAGGAATAAAGTCCCCATCCATCATACGGCCCACAGAATCTATGAAATAAGGCTGCTGCTCCGCACGGTCCATGAGCGCGCGCGATCCCATACCAATGTTGATTGCGGCATTTGCCTTTCCATGGGCAATCTTGTGCCGCTGTATTGATGTGCCATCCTGATTTACACAGGCTCTCAGGCTTGCTCGATTATCAAGCACCGTCACGCAAATTGGTTTCAGCCCGAGCTTTGTGGCCTCAGCTAAAGCGCCATCGATAATCAATTGTGCCTGTTCTAATGTAATCACGTTAATCGTCCTACTCATAATATCCGTTAGCCGGAATTTGATTGTCTAATCGGGTAAGTCTTAATCAATACCCTCTATTTATAAGAGGCCTTGAGCTCTATATCTAGTAATATGGAGGAAACTGCCCACAAACTACAAGACACATTGCGACGCTATTTCATAAAAAATTTCTAATTTAAATCTGATAGATGGGGAAATTTTGTAAGCGTAATCAATTCAAATCCGGCTAAAACCGCTGATTCACAAAACAGAATATTAGCATCGACCATGTCTCATGTTGATTTTTATGCAGAAATCGGGAACATTATCACGAGATTTGATTGATGACGCACGCGCTGGTGTGCGCGTCTGAGATATTTGGTGTTGCAACACCCATAGATGTTTATTTGGGAGTAAACGAAATGCTGAAGCAAAAACACGTCTTTTTGACTGCCCTTTTGGCTGTTTCGACCCCTGCTTTTGCAGGAGGCTCAAGCGAAGATATAGCCAGCGGCGCAGCAGACAGCGCTTCAACACAAGCCTCTGGCACAGCATCAAGTCAGGCTGATACAAGCACATCACAAAACGGCTCAGCCAGCGCAGCCACAAACCTGTCAGGCTCAGATGCAACCTTTGCACAAGGCTCAGCTGAAACAGCGACAAGCACGCAAACACAGCGCAACAGTTCAGGCTTTATAGCAATAGAAGATGAGCAGCTTGAGATTGACACATCAGCCATATCAGATGGTGATGGTCTTGGCTCTATTCAGATACAGTGGCAAATTTCTAATAATGGTGATGACTGGATGGTCATGCCTGGTGCCATTACACCAACATTTACCCCGAGAGACGCGCAGGTAGGTAAATATCTTCGTGTTATGATTTCGTACGTTGATGGCCAGGGTAATCCTGAAATGCTAATCAGCCCAATGTCTCAGCCAGTTCAGAATGTGAATGACAAGCCTGTGGGCGCGCCGAGCATTGCTGGTGAAGCACGTGAAGGCAATACGCTGAAGATAGACACAAGCCGTATCACCGATGAAGATGGTATTGGCTCTCTATCCTTTACTTGGGAGCGTTCTACGACAAAAACAGATTGGCAGTCTGCACCAGAATTGCTCGGCGATTCATTGGTACTTGACCAGGTTGATGTCGGTTTCAGCTACCGTGCAACTGTGAGCTACATTGATGGCTTTGGCACACGCGAAACTCTGACAACAGAAGGAACAGAGCTTGTTGCCAATGTCGACAACCCGCTAGAGGGTGATGTTACAGTCCGTGGTCAGGCAGTTGAAGGGAATCAACTCGTTGCCAGTACGAGTGCACTCACAGATTATGACGGGATAGCAAGCATGCTATTATTCTGGGAAAGTTCTGCTGACGGCCGGACTTGGGATGTACTTGACTATGCAAATGGCGAAAGCCGCTTACTTCTGGACCAAAAGCTTGTTGGCCTTAAAATTAGGTCACGTGCCAATGTGGTTGATAGCTTTGGGGTTGAAACTGTTGTCACAAGCAACCCAACTGACGCTGTACGCAACGTGAACAACAAGCCAAGTGGCCAGCTACTTATCCGCCGGATTGGCAGCTAATCACGCCAGAGGCGACTCACATTATAGTGATGCAAGAAATTGTGGGATTTTTTCTTTAAACGGAAAAAATCCCTTTTTTGCGTGTGGCCAGCAAAGCCTATCGTAAGGTCGCGTAATTTGTGTAAGAGATACACCATTACCATACCACTGCGCTTGCATGACAGATAATCTATCACGCCAAATACCTGTTGCCAGCTGAGCTGTCGCAAGGGTTTTGACACCATATGTATCTGTTTGTTGCAGGACCCAGTAGGCAATATAGGCAAGGTCAGCATCTCCAGGTCCATCATACTCTACAAGGGGCACGTTAAAATGAGATGTGGCCCGTCGTGCTGCATCATCTATTGCCATTTGATCGAGGGCAATAATTGCGTCTGACTGCCCTTTATAAGCGCCTGTTATGGCCGGTAAAGCCATTATGGCAACTGGCGCGTTGGCTAATGGCAGAGATTCCAGATGACCATCCTCTGCCGTTACGCATAAAATATAGGGCGTATTTTCGAGAGGATCAGGCCAATCAATCGATGCGGCAACTGGATTATCAGGGCCATCTACGGCAGATGGCTGTTCATTAAGCTCTCCATAAGGCGCAAATCGACCATCCGTAAAATCAGCAATATTATCAGCTCTGGCGATATAGTGTTTTCCCTTTGTATGCAATCCAGCAACCCATCGCCAGCTACAGGTGTTTGATGCCGGATCTGCATCTCGTAATTGAGTATAGAAAAAATGTGCACCCCACTGCCAGGGTAGCCCTAAAGTAAAAATCCAAATTGAGGCAAACCACATGCGTGCATGATTATGCAAATAGTTTGTCTCACGTAATTCCTGTACCCAACTGTCAAAACAGGCAATACCGGTTTGTCCAGTAATAGCTGCCTGATATCCCGGATGCGTTTCATCAGGCCTCTTGGATTGAGACCATTCCATCCAGATTGTGGGACGCATTTCGAGCCAACCTTTGAAATAGGTACGCCAGAACACCTCATGTATAAATTTTTGTGAGGCTGAGAAACTATGCGCTGAACTCACCTTACGTAGAACTTCTACCTCAGTGATAAGCCGACGACGCAGGAACCCAGATAATTGAGATACTGAATGATGATTATCCGCACCAAAGTCATAATTCCGTTTCGCAGCATAGGATTTACCCATATAGGGTAAAAATGCCTCCAGCTGCTCCAACCCTGCCTGCCTTGTCATATTCCCAGCCTGCTGTGTCATATCCATGATCAAATCACCCTGTGAAACCTGCAATTTTCAAGGTTCCAGTAAGTATCCGTTAAATAGTAATCTTACGTTGCGAGATGGCTTTATGATCTAAGATTCAGTGAAATTTTTGTCAGTTTTATGAAAAGTTCCCCTACCCCCTTCACGAAAGGCCATTAACCTGCATATACTACATACTGTATGGAACATTTGACTTGGCATACAACTTCTGGGGATTCCGCGCTTCGGGCGCCACGCGAACTCAGCGCCGAAGTTTCCCTCCCAAACATGCCAAGACAAAAATCTAGACACCATACAATTCCCACACAGCAGATGGAGACATATGATGCGAACCTCTGATCGTGATAAAACAATCCAAGCCGCTATCATTCCTTTTGAACCGCGCAGACCAGCACGAGACGATGTGCAGGTCAGCACGATTGCAGCTTTAGTTGCTGTCACAATACTGCATGGTGTAGATGAGCGCCCCGAAGACAAGCTACTAGAGCTCATCGAACAGAGTGGCGATGCAGAAATTGTTGATGCAATGGATGCAACAGACGGCTTATCAGAAAGCAACGCAGATATGGTGCTTACTGGAAACGCCTATAATGATAATGAGGTGCCCTGCTAAGCTGACGCTTCAGACAGCATCTTTAAATCGTACCCAGCGTGCTTGCAATCCATATCCACAGGATAAGACCTGGAATAGCTAGCAAGGTCTGAAGCATAATGATGTCTGCCATAAGAGGAGCATCACCGCGCATTTCTTGTGCCAGCGTGTAAGATGAAGCTGCGGTTGGCACTGAGCCGAAAATAGCAAGTACCACCAGCGCCTCAATTGGCAAGCCGACAAACATACCTCCCCCTAATAGCAGTATTGGGAAAATAATTGTTTTTGCGCTTGCTGCAATCAGCAGCGGTGTTATGCGCCCAGCTAGTGACTGGAACCGTAGGCCAGCGCCTACCGTCAATAGCATGAAGGTAAGTGCTGATTGTGAAAGCATTGCCGTTGCTTCATCTAAAACTGGTGGTATGGACCAAGAAAATAACCGCATAACTAACGCCAATATGATAGCTATAATCAGGGGATTTCTAGCAATTTCCTTCAAGATATAACGCCCCATAGGTTGCCCAATTGCCGCATCTTCCTGGCGATAAATGGCCATAGCAATCACTGCCATCACGTTCGAGGGCACCACTAGAACCGACATGGCAATCGCACCCAATATAAGTCCTGACTCACCAAACAGACCCTGAACCACAGCAAGCGCAATAAATCCATTATGACGAAATGCCCCCTGTAAAACACATCCCATTGCTGCGTTTGTCACATTGGCACATTTACACAAAACCCAGATAATGATCGAAATCAATATAAGGCCAACAACAAGAATGTTGATAAATGTCCAAATTGTTTGCGCAGGTGCATCCATCAAAGTGATGGTTCTAAATAGCAAGACCGGAAAAAACACCCAATATCCGACACGAGACGCCCCACGCCAAAAATCATCATTTGTTAGAGATGAGCGAGACAATCCATAGCCAAGCATAAGAATAGCTAAGACCGCTAAAATAGTTGGGATACCCGTTAACATTCAGTTTTTCCGATTGAAATTTCGATGGTAAGACTAATCTAAGATAAGGGAAAAAACCAGAATATTACGCATCTATGATTTTACTCCAGAAGGGTGTCTAAACAGACCAATGTTTGATGTTTTACAACTCACATTACCGTTTTTTGCCATTATCGGCTTAGGCGCTTTTTGTCGCCGCATAGGATTTGTAGAAGCTGAGGCAGGCCGGATGATGGCCAGATTTGCTTTCTATATCGCATTGCCGCCATTCTTATTTTTGTCTGTGGCAGCAGCACCTGTTGAACAGATGCTTAATCCCGGTTTCATTTTACGTTATGAGCTTGGCACATTCATTATCTTTGTAGGCAGCGCCCTCATTGGTGGCAGCCTGTTTAGGCTGAAGACAACAGAACGGGCGATTTTCGGCTTGAATGCTGCCTACTCAAATTATGGCTATATTGGTGTACCGTTGGTGATTTTGGCCTTTGGCGAAGCTGCTGCTATCCCCTCAGCACTTATTCTACTTGCTGATAGTATAGTGCTTGTTGCGCTTACAGCTGGCTTTGCGGCTATGAACCCGTCTGTAAAATTGACGCAGGCCCTTGCCACAACATTGCTAAATCTGACACGGAATCCCTTGCTAATTTCCGTGATAGGCGGGTTCCTTTGGTCCGTTCTGGGACTGCCTTTGCCTGTAGTGCTCGGCAACACAATGCAAATGCTTGCAGGTGCTGCAGCCCCCTCTGCCTTATTTGCACTTGGCATTACGTTAGCAGGACAAAAATTATCTTCCAATATGCCAGAGATTCTATTTCTCAGCCTAGCAAAATTAGCAATACACCCCTTACTGCTCGCAGGATTATTTTTGCTATGGCCAGAAACGGGCTCTGTTACAGACCCGGTATGGATACAGGTTGCCATTTTGGCTGGGTGTCTGCCTATTGCTGCAAATGTCTATGCCATGTCAGAATATTATAGTGCCTATACCGGGCGCACAGCAGCCGCCATCTTGGTCTCGACGGTAATAGCTTCAGCTACAGTGCCGCTCATCCTATATGGTCTATTTCAACTTTTCCCATAAAAAAAGCCCACCAGACTGGCAGGCTTTTTAGGTTTGTCTCAAAATGTACCGAGCTTATTTACCTGTTAGCTTTGATACAAGGCTCCATGCATAAGGCATGATGCCAGCTGCAATGACAATTTTCAGCGCATCACCATATAAGAATGGCAGCAAACCGGCTTTGATGCCGACACCAAAACCAAAAAGGTTTGATAGCCAAGCTACACCCAATGTGTAAATCACAATTGTGCCAATTAGCATGGCCAAAGCTGTACTTATAACAGTTTTGCCCCAACCGCGCTGGGCCAAAGCGCCCATAACAAATGCAGCCGCCAAGAAGCCGGCCAGATACCCGCCTGTCGGCCCTGCCATATATAGAAGGCCAGCACCACCAGCAAAAACGGGCATGCCCATAGCGCCCTGGGCTAAATAGGCTGCAATGGTAAGAGCGCCTAAACGCGGCCCATAACTCATACCAATAAGAAGCACGACCATCGTCTGCATTGTAACGGGCACTGGGTAAAATGGGATTTTCACGTGCGCTGAAACTGTTAACGCAAGGCTTCCCCCAATGACCAGAAGCGCCATTGCCAAAAGGCTCAATTTATCTTGACCAGTTTTGCTCTTTACAAAGCTTTGAGCTAAAGGCTGATTTTGCACGATCGACATTATAAAACATCCTTAAAAAGAAAAAATTCCTACCCCCTAGCATTTCTGCTAGATTTGGGCATTATACGGCGCTCTGAATATAAGGCAAGCAGACAGTCATGTGTATGTATGTGACGATAGATGTCTGTATGTACCAATATAGACAGTAACAAACAAACATACAGGCAGACAGTCAGAATTTCATAAATAGCTGATTATAATATAGCCAGCTCACCCGAATATATATTATGGGAATGTGCTAGGGGGATATACCAGGGAAATATACCGGGGAAATATACCGGGGAATATATATCCAGGATTAGCCCTTTTCAGTTGGTCAGATGCCCATAAGGCCGAACCATATCAAAGTAGAGACAAGAAGATAATGGATAAGTTCTTTAAAATTTCCGAGCAAGGCTCAACAATCCGCACCGAAATGCAGGCGGGGCTGTCCACATTTTTGACAATGGCATTCATCGTAGCCGTCAATCCAGCCATTCTCTCTGATTCTGGCATAGATTTTGGGGCTGCCTTCGTCGCGACAATTATCGCTACGGTCTTTGGCACATTAATTATGGGGCTTTGGGCAGGTTGGCCTGTTGCTGTAGCCCCTGGCATGGGCCTAAATGCATTCTTCACCTATGTTGTGGTTTTTGGTTATGGCTTTACCTGGCAACAAGCACTTGCAGCTGTATTCGTCTCATCTGTGATATTTTTTATATTTTCAGCAAGCCGTCTTAGAGGCTGGCTAATCCGATCTATTCCAAAAGCACTTCAAATTGGAATTACTGCTGGAATTGGATTATTTCTTGCCATTATTGGTCTTACCGGTGCTGGCATTATTGTAGACAATCCAGACACTTTGATTGGTCTAGGCGATTTAACAACAGCGCCTGTTTGGCTAGCGATTATTGGTCTCATTCTTATGGCCGGTCTCGAACATCGTGGTATCAAGGGTAGCATTCTGATTGCAATTTTGGCAATTAGCATTCTAGGCTGGAGTACAACACCAGATAGTTTTGGCGGGATCATATCTGCGCCGCCAGAAGCCAGTGCTCTGTTTCAGATGGATTTCTCAGCCATTTTAACGCCGGCATTTCTGTCGGTTGTATTTGTTATGTTCTTTGTTGATTTCTTTGATACCACTGGCACTTTAACCGCTATCGCAGGCCCCGCTGGCAAGCGTAATGCGGATGGCAGTGTTGAGGGTTTGGACAAGGCCACATTGGCAGATACCTCAGCCAGTATAGTAGGTGCTGCGGTCGGCACATCAAATATGACAACATATCTTGAAAGTGCCGCCGGCCTGCGTGCTGGTGGCCGCACCGGACTAACAGCTGTTATAGTGGCTGTTTTATTCCTTTCCTGCCTATTTTTTGAGCCTCTATTTGCCTCCATACCAGCCTATGCTACTGCACCAGCGCTGATTTTCGTTGCCAGCAGCTTCATGAGTGGCCTGCGCGATATTGATTGGGATGATGTAAGCCAAGCCTTACCAGTGCTTGTGACAGTTATTTTGATGCCACTTACATTTTCCATTGCAGCTGGCATAGCCTTTGGATTTTTCTGCTATGTGGGATGCAAAATGCTAGCTGGGAAAACATCCGACCTAACGTCTGGTGTTTGGGTAATTACAGGCTTTGCAGCGCTTTGGCTTATGCTAACTGTCTGGGGATAAGGCCGTTTGGACTATCTATTTTGGGGCACAGCCTGCCTGCAGACAGGATAGATAGTTGGCAAAACCACAAGTTTCAGTTAGAAGTGGGTCAAATTTGGGGTAGAGCATGATTATGTATCTGCTCTCAGATTTTGAGTTATGACGGCTTACAGGAATGAGCATGACATCGCCTGACCAACATGCAACCACCGTAGAACGGCATCCTATTTTCTCATTTGCAGATGGTGAAATGGGGCCGCTTGCCAATTGGTTTATTAGGTCTTTAGAGCGCTTTACAGGTCAACCTAAAATCAAAAAACTATATCTTGATTATGTTGATGATGAGAGGCCCCCTGAATTATTTTGGCAAGATGCGCTCGGACGTCTGGGCATTGAAATTCAGCTCGAAAGTGAAGGCAACATCCAGATACCAGAGACTGGTCCCGTCCTTATTATCGCAAATCACCCTTTTGGCGTTGTTGACGGGCTGACCTTGTGCGCACTCGTCTCGCAGGTGCGCCAAGACTATAAGATCATTACGCATCGTGTATTACGGCAAGCACCTGCTGTGATGGACAAGATTCTGCCTATTGATTTTGATGAGACTGAAGAGGCACTTCGTACAAATCTCGAAACCAGACGAGACGCTGTTAAAATGCTGGACAATCGCGGCGTTGTGGTGATTTTCCCATCAGGTGCTATTTCAGTCGCTAAAAAAGTTGTTGGACAGGCCCAAGACCCTGAATGGAAGAAATTCACAGCGAAACTGGCTACCCGTAAAGGGGTCACAGTATTACCGTTTTTCTTTAAAGGCAAAAATAGTTCTTTGTATCAAATGGCCAGACGCGTCAGCGTAACACTTGGCTATTCTTTGATGTTTAGGGAAATCTGTAAAAAAATGTACAAGCCTGTGTCAGTCATCATGCGCAAGCCTGTCACACCAGAGATGATAAGTGCCATCGATGACAAAGATGCCCTCACGCAATATCTGCGAGATGCTGTTTATGGCAGTCAGCCACCAGCTGACTTTGAGGATGACACTATAGCGTAAAGCGCCTGCCAGTCAGATGCCTCTACCAATAAAGCATATGCCCCACTGGACGCGGTATCAGGTGATATTATGATGTCGCCGCCTATTGCGCGATTTGATGTGCCTGTCTGCACACCAATCTCCATTTCCAGACCATCTAGCGGCCAGATAAGCCCTTGCGAGTCATGAAAGCGAATCTGTCCTAAGGGCCAAACTGACAGGCGCGCTGATTCAGGCAGCGAGAAACATGCTTGTCTCTTGGAAATCATGAGTGCGTCATGTGCACCAATAAGCAGCACCCGCTCGGCGCCATCAACACGCATCAGAGCATGTAGCGCTGCAAGAGTGTGGTCCAAACGACCATCTAGAAATCCAAACCCTATGACCACACCATCAGGATAGTGGGTGAGCGCTTTCTCCAGGTCAGTGCTATTTTGATCTGAGATATCTTGTATCGGAATACCAGCCGCACGGCATGTCGCCACATGACCTGGATCCGCAGAATCCATATCACCTAATACAGTTTCTGGTTGTATACCAGCATCCATTAACCAGTTCAGGCCGCCATCCACAGCCACAAACCGGCTCTGCCCTCGCCACTTTGTTAGTTGCGGAATATCCACCGGCCCACCACCGACAAAAATCAAATCCGGCGCTTTGCTCTCCGATATGGTAGCTTTTGGGATAGTATGATTTGGCATGTTGCACCTTTCTTGCAGGCACCATTTGGCTTTTCTTTTGTCTTAGTCTCGGCTATCAGATACCACATGTTAAGCATTATTCTATACCAGCCACAAATTCCGCCAAACACTGGCAATATCCTACGCCTTTGTGCCAATAGTGGCGCTGACCTGCATCTGGTTGGTCCTTTAGGATTTTCTATGGATGAGAAAGCCTATCGGCGGGCAGGCCTAGACTATCATGGCTTAACAAAGCCGATTTTACATGAAAATTGGAACGCATGTCTGGACATGCTTGCAGGCAGACGAATTCTTGCTGTTACAAAATTTGGCAAAACCCGCTACACAGATGTGGCTTTTACAACAGATGATTGCCTGCTATTCGGCTCTGAAACTGATGGCCTGCCAGATTTCATTCACCAATCCTTACCTGAAAATCAGAAGCTTCAGATACCCATGATTGCAGGTACACGATCTCTTAATTTGTCGAATTCTACAGCGCTTGTGCTGTATGAGGCATGGCGACAACTTGATTTCACCGGCGCAACCGACTACGACCCTGCATTAGGGTGAGTTAAGTATCGGCAGTCTTAGCGCTGCTTCTAGTCAATATGCGTGACTGAAGATTCAGGCTAACCCCACAAATGCCCGTATGACTGAGACTTAGCTATAGTCTGATTTAGGCTGACCCATAACCACCAGCAGTTGGTGTTACAAGCTCAACTGACTCACCTGCTTCCAAGGTGGTCTGATCACAACCTTTCAGCATCTCGACTGCACCAGATAATCTATGGACCTTTGTATATCCAACTGTGCCTTGGCCGCCACCTTCAAGCCCTTCTGGCGGGCGCGTCCGATGTGAGGATAGAATTGCCATTTCCATTTTTTCTAGGAACCGTAAATGCCGCCTTGTGCCATCACCTGCATTATAGGTACCTTTGCCACCACTATCCGGTCGGATGGAGAAAGATTCCAGCAATACTGGATAGCGCAGTTCTAGAATCTCTGGATCTGTCAGCCTTGAGTTGGTCATATGAACCTGCGTAGCATCTGCACCATCAAAGCCAGGCCCAGCAGGAGCACCAGAACAAATAGTTTCATAATATTGGTAGGTTTTATTACCAAAGGTGAGATTGTTCATTGTGCCTTGTGAATTTGCCATCCCGCCAAGCGCCCCGAATAAGGCATTCGTTACATGCTGTGAGGTCTCAACATTCCCAGCAACAACGGCAGCAGGATATGTTGGCTTTAAATAACAGCCATCTGGAATGATGACCTCAATGGGCCGCATACAACCTGCATTCATAGGAATAGAAGATTCTACCATTACTCGGAAAGCATAGAGGACAGCGGCTCTTGTGATAGGCTCAGGCGCGTTGAAATTCGTATCTTGCTGAGGTGATGTGCCAGTAAAATCAACGACTGCGCTGCGTGTTTCACGATTTACGCGAATTGCCACTTTGATTTCAGCACCTTGGTCGGTTTCATAGCTATAGCTACTGTCATGCAGCGCATCTATGACACGGCGGACGGATTCTTCGGCATTATCCTGAACATGCTGCATATAGGATTGCACAACAGGCAGGCTAAATCGGTCTACCATTTTGCGCAGCTCGGCTATGCCACGTTCATTAGCCGCGATTTGTGCCTTTAGGTCTGCAATATTATGCGCAGGATTTCGGCAAGGAAAGGCATGATCAGTTAACAGGGTGAAAAGCGCATCTTCCTGGAATTGACCAGCATCAACCAGCTTGAAATTATCGAAAAGAACACCTTCTTCTTCAACTGTTCTTGCAAGCGGCGTCATCGAACCAGGCGCTGTCCCGCCTACATCTGCATGATGCCCCCGTGAGGCCACATAAAATAGAATATCGGATTTAGAATCATCAAAAACGGGCGTTACAACCGTAATATCAGGCAAATGCGTGCCGCCATTATAGGGGGCATTCAATGCAAATACATCACCAGGATGCATAGCACCTTGATTCTGCGCAATGATTGTTTCAACAGACCGTTCCATAGAGCCGAGATGTACAGGCATATGCGGCGCATTAGCGACAAGCTGGCCATTTGCATCAAAAACTGCACAAGAAAAATCAACTCTCTCTTTGATGTTCACTGATGAGGCTGTGTTTTGCAACGCAACGCCCATCTGCTCGGCAATGGACATGAATAGATTATTAAACACCTCAAGCATCACCGGATCTGCTTCTGTGCCGATAGCTGCCTGCCGGGCCTTTTCTACAGGTCTGAACAACCTGATATGATTATATGCTGTTACCTCGGCTACCCAGCCAGCCTCAATAACGATCGTTTGATGCGGCTCAATTAAAAGTGCCGGACCAGTCATTTTATGACCAGCAGATACATCCTCTCGTTTGTAGATATTTGCCTTTTGCCACCGCCCATCTGCAAAGATTTCTGTCATGTCAAATGTTGGTGCTTCAGTTTCAACGGCATCATATTTTGCTTCCTGAACAGAGGCGCCGCCGCCAGCACCTTCAACTGCAATGGTTTCAATCACAATCTGACGATCATGAAAAATAAACCCAAATTGTTGTTTATGTTGTGCCTCAAATGCAGCACGCATTTTAGCTGCATTAGACATCTCAATGGCAAGGCTCGTATCTGTACCCTCGTATTTTAGATAGATGAGGTTAGTCATAGTCACGTCTTGTGAAGAAACCCCTTGCCCAGACAACTCATCTAGTATGTCTGCTGTTAGCTTATCTATAATCGTTTTGATGGATGGCATCGCAGCATCTGATAAATCAGAAATATAGGCCTGAGAGCGATTTGCACGAATATCTGCCAATCCCATGCCATAGGCTGACAACAGGCTTGCAAATGGATGGATAATTACATCACGCATCCCAAGCGCATCTGCGACAAGACAGGCATGCTGTCCGCCGGCACCTCCGAAACAACATAAGGCGTATTTTGTTACATCATAGCCGCGCTGAACAGAGATTTTCTTAATGGCATTTGCCATATTTTCAACAGCAACAGACAAGAATCCTTCAGCCAAAGCCTCCGGGGATTTATCAGCATTTGCACCTTGTGCCATGTCGGCAAATCGTTCCGCCACAATATCTGTATCAAGTGGCTGGTTCTGATTAGGCCCGAAAATCGTCGGGAAAAATTCTGGTCGTAATTTCCCTAACATGACATTTGCATCTGTTACTGCCAGCGGACCACCGCGGCGATAACAAGCTGGTCCTGGTGTTGAGCCTGCACTATCTGGACCAACTTGAAGACGACCATCTTGAAATTGTAACAAAGAGCCGCCACCAGCAGCCACAGTATGAATTTGCATCATAGGGGCACGCACTCGCACGCCGGCTACCTCTGTATCAAAAGTACGTTCCAGACTGCCCGCAAAATGCGATACATCGGTTGAAGTGCCGCCCATATCAAAGCCAATGAGTGCATCAAAACCAGCTAACTGGCTAGTGGCCACTGCCCCCACCACGCCGCCAGCTGGCCCAGACAGAATCGCGTCTTTCCCTTGAAATAGATGGGCCGAGGTTAGACCACCATTCGACATCATAAACATCAATTTGGTGTTACTATCTGGTTTCAGACCAAGCGCGTCTTCTACCTGTTCGACATAATGAGATAGAATCGGCGATAAATAGGCATCAACAACCGTTGTATCCCCTCGCCCGACAAATTTTACCAATGGTGACGTCTCATGGCTGGTACTAATTTGCGTAAATCCAATTTCTGTAGCAATGCCAGCTATTAGCTGTTCATGGTCTGGGAAGGCATAGGCATGCATAAGCACAATAGCAACAGACCGTATCCCCAGAGCATATATCCTATTCAACTCTGTGCGAATCTGCGTTTCATCTGGTCTTTGTTCTATATAGCCATCAGCTCGGACACGCTCGTCAATCTCAACCACTTCAGTGTAAAGCTGCTCTGGTTTTTCAATTTTTTTCGCAAAAATATCTTTGCGGGCCTGATATGCAATCCGCAATGCATCGCGAAAGCCAGTCGTTGTTATGAGGGCAATTTGCGCGCCTTTGCGTTCTAACAATGCATTTGTTGCCACAGTGGTGCCCATTTTAATTGAGCCGATTTGTGCTACAGGGATAGCCTCATCCAGCGGCACTTGCATCAAATCTCGAATACCTTGAATTGCCGCATCTTTATAAGCCTCTGGATTCTCAGATAGCAGCTTATGCGGTATCATCTGACCATCAGGGCGCCTGCCTACAATATCGGTAAATGTACCCCCACGATCTACCCAAAAGTCCCAGACAGCTTGCATTCCATCAGACATGATACCGGCTCTACCCTTATTTATTTCTCAAAAATCAGAACGGCCATAGTTGGCATTGCTGTAAAATGTAATGGCATGAATATACCAGTAAATCACATAAAATTTTATACAGAGAGATAAAATCAGGTGAAATTTACATTTGCGAATCTTAATAGAGGCTTTTTTTAGCGTTAAACCGACATATTCAGACCATAGGCATGCCATAATCTTATTTTAATTAGATTTTTCACTAAGCGTAAAAAACCAAGATTAGTACGTTTTGACTGTTGCCTTGATACCTGCAAACATGTTTACACTAATAGTCGGAAGAGAGACATTTTCTCTTGTGTGTTAATGTTGCAATGACGCGACAAAAAATAAATTCGTCTAGGGAGAGACACATGAAAAAATTACTAACCGCGATGGCAACTGTTGGCGTAGCGCTAACAATGTCTAGCGCTGCTAAGGCTGAGTGCGGTTCACTCACTCTTGCAGAAATGAACTGGGCGTCTGCTGAACTAATGGCAAACGTTGACAAGTTCATTCTTGAAGAAGGCTATGGCTGTGAAGTTGAGCTTGTTGCTGGTGCAACAATGACAACATTCGCATCAATGAATGAAAAAGGTCAGCCAGATGTTGCCAATGAATTATGGATCAACGCTGTTCGTGAGCCACTTTTCCAAGCCTTCGAAGAAGGCCGTCTACATTCAGTAAATAACGGTCCTATCACTCAGCTAGGTGAAGGCTGGTGGATCACACCAAGCACAGCTGAAAAGCATCCTGAAATCGTGAATGACGTGAACGCACTTCTATCACGCCCAGACCTATTCCCACACCCAGAAGACCCATCAAAGGGTGCTTTTGTTGGTTGTCCTGCTGGTTGGGGTTGTCAGCTTGCTAACGCAAACCTATTCCGTGCATTCGACATGGAAGCAAAGGGCTGGCTGCTAGTTGACCCAGGTTCAGCTGCTGGTCTAGACGGCTCAATGGCAAAAGCTGCTGAGCGTGGCGAAAACTGGTTAGGCTACTACTGGTCACCAACAGCTCTTATCGGTAAGTACGGCATGGTTCCGGTTGATATGGGTGAATGGGGCGGCGCAGACAACTGGGATGGTTGTATTGTGAAGGCTGAGCAGGATTGTGCAGATCCTAAGCCATCATCATGGACACACTCAGAAGTGCACACAGTTATCACAGACCGCTTCAAGAACGCTGGTGGTGTTGCTGTTGATTACTTGAATGCACGCGTATTCCCTGGCCCAATCATGAACGGCATGCTCGTTTACATGGGTGACAACCAGGCAGGCGGTGAAGATGCTGCAATCGAATTCCTGTTGTCACACGAAGATGTATGGACACAGTGGGTTCCAGCTGACGTAGCTGCAAAAATTAAGTCAGCTCTATAAGCTGAGTACATTACATAAAAGGCCTGCTCCTGACATAGGGGCAGGCCTTTTCCTTAAAACGAAGTAGGATAAAGTTATGAGCTTTCTCACAGAATTCCCCGAAATGGGTCGCGGAGACCTCAGAGATCTGAAGAAGGGCATTGATGCTGGCTTCAGAGATTTCTCACGCGCATATGGTGAAGGTATCGAAGCATTCTTCTACCCACTGCTTAAATTTATGGTGTGGTTCGAAAAACTGCTTGTTAACACGCCATGGCCACTCATTATTATAGTGCTCGCCGCGCTTGCTTGGCTTGGCTCCCGCAATTGGAAGCTAGTTGCAGGAACCGTTGTTGCCTTTCTAGTGATTGGGTATTTCGGTATGTGGGAAGACACTATGGCAACGCTTGCGATTATTTCTGTCGCAACAATTGTTTGTATTGGTATTGGTATCCCATTCGGCATTCTCATGGCACGGTCTGACAGAGTTCAATCCGCCATTACACCAATCTTGGATGTGATGCAGACTATCCCTTCCTTTGTATATTTAATTCCGGTTGTTATGCTTTTGGGTATCGGCAAGGTCCCAGGCTTGATGGCTGTATGTATCTATGCGCTACCACCAATTGTGCGCTTAACAAATCTAGGTATTCGCCTTGTGGATGCTGAAGTTATGGAAGCGGCCACAGCTTTTGGTGCCAATTACCGTCAGCGATTATGGGGTGTTCAAGTTCCACTGGCGCTGCCAAATATCTTTGCTGGTGTGAACCAGACAATTATGATGGCGCTAGCTATGGTAGTTATTGCATCTATGATTGGCGTGAAGGGACTTGGCGTTCCGGTATTACGCGCAATTTCGAATCAGTATCTCGCGCTTGGTTTAATGAACGGCTTAGCCATTGTGGCTCTGGCAATCATATTCGACCGCGTGTCTCAACAATATGGTAAGCGGCTGCAAAAGCACCGCGAGGGTGGCCACGGTGTCTGATATTAAAGTCTCAATTAAGAATCTATATAAGATCTTTGGTCCGAACCCAGCCTCGAAGCTCGAGCTGGCACAAAATGGTGTGTCTAAAACTGAGCTGTTGGAAAAGCATGGTCATGTTCTTGGTCTAAAAGACGTGAATATTGACATTGAAGCCAGAGGTATTCAGGTGATTATGGGGCTTTCAGGCTCTGGTAAATCAACCTTGATTCGCCATATTAACCGCCTCATTGAACCAACTTCTGGTGAGATTGTAATTGATGGTCAGGATGTTCTAGCAATGTCTGACGATGATTTGCTAGACTTCCGCCGTCACAAGGCAAGCATGGTATTCCAGAAATTCGGTCTTCTACCACACCGTACAGTTGCCGATAACGCAGCCTATGGCCTGGTGATCCAGGGTATGGACAAAGCCGAAGCTAAGGAAAAATCACAACGCTGGATTGACCGTGTTGGCTTGAGTGGATTTGAAAATCATTATCCAGCCCAGCTTTCAGGCGGTATGCAGCAG
>WTHY01000081.1 GCA_011522945.1 Alphaproteobacteria bacterium | reverse complement strand
ACAGCATTAAAGGTTGTTTGGCGGTACTCCACAAGGCGTCTAATCTCTAATGTCATAATAATTCCTGTCTTATTGTTATGCGAAGGCTGGTCGTCACAAAAAAGCTGGCATAACCTTATCGATAAAAAGTTGAAGGCTGCGTTTCTGGCAGTCTCTATCTAATCCCATACTTGCGTAATAGATAAAAGAATCAACCCCAATAGATTGATATTGCTTTAGTTTTTTAGTTACTGATTCTGCTGATCCAAAGAGTAAGTTCTCTTCTAATACATCTGGGTCAACGCGCACATTTCCTTCAAGGCTTTCCAGAGATACCTTTTCTGGGAAGCCATTTTGGACATCGCCTGACTTGGTCATCAAATTACCAAACATAGCAAGCACTGAGCGGACAGCATCCAGTGAAGCTTGCCTGTCTGCATCAGTCTCATAGACAGAGGTGTGGCGCATTAACGCCCATTTACCTGAATAGTTGCCACCAGCTTTGGCGATAGATGTATCGAGGCGCTCACGATATGCCTCTGCCTCTGAAAAGGGCATTGTCAAAGGCCAGCTCATAATATTGTAGTTGTTTTCAACTGCGTAATCAAAAGTGGCGGGTGAGCGTGCAGCTACCCAGACAGGCACGTCATCTTGAACTGGTTTTGGACAGGAGGTTGCCATCGGAAATTGCCAGCACTCACCATTATGTTCTACATCTCCCTGCCAGAGTTGCTTTACAAGGGGAAGCATTTCCTGCATGTAGCGCCAGCCGTCCTTTTGTTCCAATCCAGGGCGCATACGGTCGAATTCACGCTGATACGCACCTGAACCGACGCCAAATTCAAGCCTGCCATTACTTATCAAGTCTAGCATAGCTGCTTCACCAGCCAGATTAATCGGATGCCAGTAGGCTGCATTTACAACCCCCGAACCAAGCCTGATATTTTCTGTGTGCATTGCCCACCAAGTCATAAGTTGAAATGGGTTTGGCGCTATGGTCATTTCAATCGCATGATGTTCTGCTGCCCAGACAATTTCAAAACCAGCTCTATCAGCCATTTTTACCATCTCAAGCGTATGATCACGGACGGCAAGCATGTCAATGCTGTCATCCATCCTCTCGAGGTTAATAGCGAGTTGAAATTTCATAATATTATCCCCCGTCAGGACACATATATTGCGTTTTCTGATACGTGTTGCTCAATCTTCGTCTTAAGCGCAATACCTGTAAATATTTCGTTGCTCTATCTAGGTTGAAATGGGTTCGCTAGCGGCTCATCAGACATATTCATCCACACTGTCTTAGGGCGCGTATAGTCCCAAAGCGCCTGAAAACCGCTTTCTCTGCCATAACCGGACTGTTTTAAGCCTCCAAATTCTGCAATAGGTGAAATAGCCCGATAGGTATTTACCCAGACAATCCCAGCCTTAATGCGACGAGACATACGCAAAGCGCGGGCTGAGTTTTGTGTAAAAATACCAGCTGCAAGACCATAATCAGTCTCATTAGCAAGCGCCAGCACCTCAACCTCTGAAGAAAAGCGCTGTACTGCAAGGACAGGACCAAAAAGCTCGGTTTTGATAATATCCATAGATTTGTCTGGACATTCAATAATCGTAGGCTCAAAGAACAGGCCGTCAAAACCCTCTGGTATATTGCCACCGGTAAGTAGCTTGCCGCCTTGCTTTTGTGCTTTGGCAATTTGCGCCTGTATCATATCAAGCTGACCAGTTGTGCAAAGAGGCCCCATCTCTGTATCGTCAGCCTGGGGATCTCCAATTTTTATGCCACGTGCGATATTGGTGAGACGGTCTAAAAATTCATCTGCTATAGACTCATGTAGATAAAGCCTAGAGCCAGCAACACAACTTTGGCCCGCAGCCCCAAAAATACCAGCTACACAGCCATTTACAGCACTTTCTAAATTTGCATCATCAAATACGATGAATGGTGATTTACCACCAAGCTCCAGAGACACTTCAGCGAAATTTTCGGCTGAATTGCGGATCACATGACGCGCCGCTGCTGGCCCACCTGTAAAGGCAATTTTTGCCACCTCAGGATGTGTTGTCAGTGTAGTACCACACGGATCTGCAAACCCTGTTACAATATTGACCACCCCATCTGGAATGCCAGCTTCTGCCATAAGTTTGCCAAACTCTAACAAAGGAGCTGATGCATGTTCAGAGGCTTTGAGAATAATTGTATTGCCAGTTGCAAGTGCCGGGCCGATTTTGACAGCACTTAAGAACATTTGAGAGTTCCAAGGCACAATCGCCGCAACCACGCCAATAGGCTCACGATGAGTGAAAACAAACATATCCGGCTTATCTATGGGCAGCGTATCACCATGAATTTTATCGGCTGCGCCGCCATAGAACCGAAGATACTCAGCAATATATTGCGCCTGCCAGCGTGTTTCCTTGAACATTTTACCAGTATCTTTGGTTTCGATACGGCCAATTTGTTCAGAGTTTTGTGTAAGCAAATCTGCTAGTCGCATCAAACATTTGCCGCGTTCAGATGGGGTCATTTGTCCCCAAGGCCCATCTAGTGCGGCTGATGCTGCTATCACTGCTGCATTCACATCATCAGCTGTTGCTGCAGGGATTGTGCACCATGTCTTATTTGTTGCCGGGTCCTTGCTTTCAAAGACAGCATTATCAGATGCTTGTACCCAGTTTCCATTGATAAGCATGTCATAGTTTATGATTTTAGACATACATCCCCCGTATGCTGTGGTCATTTGGCGCTTCAATTTTCGAAACTGCATTGGCGCAGGACAAACTGCAACTTCTATTTTACACGAGCGACGAGTTTTTTATTCGATGAAAGATATTCATTTAGTTTTTAGTTTTTAATTTTTAGTTTTAGCTATTTCATATCCAAAGCGACATAAGTCTCAGCCATGAAAACGAATATCTGCAGTATCAAACGTTTATAGTATCTAGAGCTTTCAATGTCTAGGCTTCGCGATATCTAGAGTTTACGGTATTTTAAGCACATGCTAGATGGAGCTCATCTCATATGGAGCTCATCCTAAAATAAATTGGTATATTGTCTTTATATTGTGCCTCTTACCAGCCAGACTAACTCTGTGAGTTTTGCTGTTTGATTATCTCGTCAAAGCCATTATTGACCATATGGCGACTAGAATAAGACAGGTTCATCTGTTGTTTGCCATGGGGTGTATTTGTGCATTATGGCCGCAAATCTCTCGCTATGTAAAAACGCTTGCAGCCAGATATGAAGCGCAGGCCAGTTCTGCTGGTCAAACCAAAGGCTATCAGCAATCCGGAATTGCCGAACAAATGGCAGGGTTGCAAAATCCGTAAGGCCTGCATGCAGGCCATTTAAAAAAGGCTGATGTTTTAGAGTGTCATTAATACGCTCGAGAAACACAACACCTTCTTGGCGATGATGTGAAGCTATGTCTGCCGCCTCTGTCGTTTCATTCACGTAGCGTGTCGCATATTTATATCTATCAAGATTGGATTTAAACCTACCATCTAATTCAGCTAAAAACTGCATAGTACTATCTGTATCTTGACGCCAAGTTGACAGCCAGTTTTCTGGGTCACCACCAGTCTCCAGAGCCCAGAACATGATATCGAGACTTTCATCAATTGCCTCGCCATTGGGATGTACAAGTACAGGGACAGTGGCGCTTTTCGACGCGGTTAAGAATGCCTCAGGCTTCTCTTTTAGACGTATCTCTCGTAATTCTACTGTTAGATCAGCAGATTTTACAGCAAGACGGGCACGCATAGCATATGGGCACCGCCGAAAACTCCAGAATATTGGTAGGTCAGTCTTCATCTTTAAAATCTGCTAAAAACACACCTTCAAGCTTGTTTGACAAAATAGCTATAGCGTCAATGAAGCCATTTGCTGGCTGACGTTGCTTTATGCCAGCGATAAGAGCATCTCGAATGTCTTGCCAGTCTTTATCTGTTAAATATTCAGAGGTAACATCATCTCCTATTACCTGCACCATATGTTCAAATCTTGATAGATAAATCAGAACACCTGCACCATGCTTTGCATGTCGTAATCCTGATGTGTAAAAACAAGATTCTGCCGACTTTGCGACTTCTTCTGCCATTTCCTGGCGTGCAATAAACACTGTTTTTAATGTTGGAAACATAGTCGCTAGAAAGGCGCCGAGCGCAAATCCACCAATCATAATTAATAAAATAAGAGGCAAATTCAAAACGGCTACATCCTGGCTGGCCCAAGCGCCGGAGCTTGTATTATCTAGCATAGGAAGTCCAAGCCAAAGGCATGTCAAAATGACGGCGGAAAATAAGACCCCAAATACATCTTCAGCCCGATCATATCGCCCTGAGCTTTCGGCAATCACAGCTGCTATTTCACAACCAGTCCGGTCCTCAGCCTCGCAAATTGCCTGCTTGATCCGTTTTGTGTCACCTGTTTTAAAAAATGCTTTAGCCATAATGTTTCACCAGCCGCCTGAGGCACCACCGCCGCCGCCTGAGCCGCCGCCAAACGCACCGCCGCCACGACCTCTATTACGGTATAGCCAATAAAGGATAAGGCCAATGAATGCCAAAAATGCAAAAGCCCATCCAGTGCGACCTGTATTAATCAAATTTACGGTAACAAGCATGACAAATATGCTACCCAAAACACCACCTATAATCACATAGAGCCAATTGACTTCTGGTAGCGGCAATCCTAGCCCTCGGGCTACGGAATCTAGTGCGGATACGCCTCCGACAAGCCCCTTACCATATCGGAATTCTTTAAATGCTGGCACCATAATGCCCTGCATAATTTGATTGGCTTCCCGGTTATATTGCCCAGCATAGGCTGCGCCAAATTCAATGCGCGCTTTACGGTCAAAATAGGATACCAAGACAAGCATGCCGTAATTACGATTTTGTGATCCAATACCCCAATGGTCAAAAAGGGCACGTGCATAGGCTTCTATCGACATATCCTGGGCTCCAAATAGGCCAAGAGATGGAATCGTGGCAACAATTATCGGGATGCGCTGTTCGGTAAATAGTCGTTCAGCAATCATGTTGATTTCAGCCTCTTCAGCTTCATTCAACATATTGCCTTCATCAATAAGAAAACTGCCATCAATTGGTCGTTGCGGAAATGAAATATCAGCTGCCATAGCTGACATGTTGGTTAAAGACATAACCAAGCTTACCCAAAATAGAATAAATAAACGATATAACATGCCGCTTTATCCCATTTAGAAAGAGTGGCTGTCAAAACATATAGGGTGATTTTTCTATTTATGATTCTTCAGGCAAGGTTTTGCCGTATGACGAGAGTATTCTTCTAATGTGGAAATAGACCGGTTTTAGACGTTCCATATTGGGACTGTGGGGCTAAGTATGGGGCATGCGCCAAAATTGAAAAGGCTAGGGCTGCTAGAGTGCCATACTGAACCTATAAGCGTAGTCATAGGTGATGCGCCACAGAGCGGGGAGGGCGGTTATCAAAGTGCCATTAAAGCTGTTGCTGAAGACCAATAGCGCAAACGCCAATTTGGAAATAAAGCGAATATTGATGTAGATATAAAGCGGCTACGCAAATCGCTTCGCACTAATCAGAGATTTGTAATAACGCTTTAAAATTGGTCTCTTTAAATTAATACACACATGCAGACCAACCCAAACTAACTTGGCGGAGTTGCATTTCGAGGTGGCGTCGTAAAAAACAAGCCGTTATGTGCTAATTTCCACATTGGTATTGCAGCCCATAAACAGTAACGGTCAATTGCGGGTAATGTTTGCTATTTAACCAGCTCGAAAGACTTGCAGAATGTGATGGGGGATATGGCGGAGAGGGAGGGATTCGAACCCTCGAAGGGCTTTCACCCTTGCCGGTTTTCAAGACCGGTG
>WTHY01000203.1 GCA_011522945.1 Alphaproteobacteria bacterium | reverse complement strand
AACACGCTGGATTCAAAATCCTGTGCCGCAAGGCTTCTCGGTTCAAGTCCGAGTATCCCCACCAAACTATCATTCTAGGCCAAAATACCGACTAAGCTAGCATTTACCTAAACTAGACTAGTGGTTTAGACTTCCGGTAATGGCCCCAAATCATAGCCAAAGACTGTGAACCCAAACCATTTTCACGCCAAGAGCCGTACAAATGCAGATTAAATATCCTGGAAAAACACGTCTTGACGCCACCATCTCCTCAATGATGCGTCGGGCGCAGACAGCCGCCGCCCAGCGTCTACTATATTTGTTTGTCGCCTTGGAATCTATCATCATTCCCATTCCAGCTGACCCATTAATGGCAGCTTTTATAGTTGCAAACCGTGCAAAATGGCTGCGCATAACTGGATATTGTGTACTGGCCTCCGTGATAGGCGGCGGTGTAGGCTGGTTGCTTGGATGGGGCATGGGCGAAACAGCAAAATTATTGCTTGAAACCATATCTATCAGAGGCACTACAGATAAGTTCACTGCAGTGGCAACAGGGTTCCAAGATTATGGGCTACTTCTCATTTTCATAGGGGCTTTTACGCCGCTTCCCTATAAAGTCATCTCGATAAGCGCTGGATTATTTGGCTTTGGCCTCGTTCCATTTATGCTGATCTCTATTATAGGCAGAGGCCTGCGCTTCTATCTTGTGGCAATGATTGTTGTTTATTTCAAAGATTTACGGCTGTTAACAGCCCTAACAACTATTTTCGGAGCCTTGATAGTGGTTGGATTTTTGTATGTTTCACATTAACTCTAGTAAAAAGCGCCAATTTAAAAGCTGAATAATTTTATAGATTTGCTACTTTCAGATGCTGGTGAATTTATTGTCGTAACCAATAGACCTTAAGAGGCATGTGCGTGGGCATGACATTTATACCCCAAAGGTTTCAGAGCCCACAAATCCCTATGGCATTTTGCCTGATAGCATCATCTAGCATATTGCTTGGCGCGCTTGCATTTGAACATATTGGCGGTCTAGCGCCCTGCAAGCTCTGCATCTGGCAGAGATGGCCTCATCTTGCGATAATAGTAATGGCTGCAATTGGTCTAATACTCTCCAATTCATCTTCAGCACAGTACAAAGGCCAAATCAGTAGGCTTTGCTGCGCAGGCATAGCCACTGCAGCCCTGATAACGGCAGCTATTGGTCTCTATCATGTAGGGGTAGAACTGCTCTGGTGGGACGGTCCATCTGGCTGCTCAAGCCAATTAAACACAAACCTTGATTTGTCATCCCTTACAGATACATTATTAGCAACACCTGTTATTCGGTGCGATGAGATTGCGTGGCAGTTATTGGGCATCTCAATGGCTGGCTGGAATACGCTACTTTCTCTGGCGATAGCCGGTGTTGGGTTGTACGGCGTTTTAAACAGTGTCAAGCAGCGCCCATAATAAATAAAAAGAAGATAATGGATTTACCTATGACTGAGCCTGTGAGCAAATCGAGACTAGCTGAATATCTACGCGTGAACCATGCTGGCGAGCGTGCTGCCCAGACGATTTACAAAGGCCAGCTGATGATGCTTCGTGGGACAGATAAAGAAGCTGAGATCCAACATATGATGGATCAGGAAGTTGAGCATCTCGAGACATTTGACAGGCTGCTTAATGAATATAAAGTGCGCCCCTCATTACTTGACCCTGTCTGGGGTATGGCAGGTCTGGCGCTTGGTGCTGCCACAGCAGCCATGGGACCTAAAGCGGCCATGGCCTGTACCATTGCTGTCGAGGAAGTGATAGGTGGGCATTATGATGACCAAGTTAAGGCGCTTGAGAATGCTGATATGGAGCCAGAGCTTACCGAAACGCTTGCCAGATTCAGAGATGAGGAATTAGAGCATCGTGATATTGCTGTTGAACATCGTGGCAGAGAGGCATTTGCCTATGATGTGTTAAAGCAAGTCATTCAGACAGGATGCCGGACAGCTATTAAGATAGCCGAAAAAATCTAATCACAACTATCTGGTCTAAATCTTATTGGAATAGGGGCGGCAGACCGCAGAGCACTCTGCTTCTGCTAGCTTTTCGTCTTTGGTGATAAGAAGCAAAGCAATTAGCGCTTCCAAGAAGATGTCCTTGACTGAAAGGAAGCAAACCACTCCGCAATTTCCCTGATATTTCTCTCACCTATATAGAAAAACGCCTTTAATTAATGTTAGAGAAATCATACCCTTCTCCTATATCTAGCAGCAATCAAATACCCTTAGCAGTGCCCTTACCCAAATGAGCCACATCTAGCTATTGCTATTGAATTCCGTATTTCTGCCAAATCAGAAAAAGACAATAATCTATGCTATATCATACCCCTAAGAGGCATGCGGGGAGATCATGTAGCCTTGTCAGTTTCAAGCTCAATATCCCAATATAAATAATCGGTCCAAGTATGATGCAGATGATTTGGCGGAAAACATCTGCCATTCTCTTGAAGCTGATACATATTTGGGGCGATCGGCTTTGTAATAGGATATAATCCTGACTTTGACGGCATCTTATTAGCCTTCATCAAATTGCATCTTGTACAGGCAGCAACCACATTCTCCCAATTTGTGCGTCCACCACGAGAGCGTGGAATCACATGATCAAAGGTGAGATCTTGCGCCGGAAAGGGAGCCGCACAATATTGGCAGCAAAATTTATCGCGTAAAAAAACATTAAATCGCGTGAAAGCCGGGTTTCGGCTTTGAATTACATATTCTTTTAAAGCAATCACCGAAGGAAGCCGCATCTCAAAACTAGGCGAGCTGACAACCTCATCATATTCTTGAATGATATTTACCCTATCGAGAAACACCGCCTTTATAGAGTCCTGCCAGCCCCAAAGCGATAAAGGATAATAGCTCAAAGGTCTGAAGTCAGCATTCAACACTAAAGCTGGTGGAAGACTGCCTGAGATTGCGGTCGAGCGCGGCAGGATGGCATTCATGTTTCTGGACCCTCCATATCCTTTCCCATATGAGAGCAAAAGATAGCGTTACGATCAAGGCCATACCACAACATATTGTGGCCTAACCTATTTCTCAAAACAATATGAGGGTTTTATCATGTCTTTATGACAAGCTTCCTGCTGCATAAAAATAGCTTTACCAAAGTTAGAGACATGCAGCTGCAAATCTCCCAATATCCTGCACAGCTTCTGGGCTAATGCCATGACCGACGCCAGAACAACTCAGACGTTCAGTCTTATAACCTTTTGAATTTAATATAGTTAATCCAATATCAAGTGCCTGAAACGGCACCACGACATCTGCGTCACCATGGATCATTAAAACAGGTGTCGCTCTATCAGCGGCGTCAGGAATAGCATCTTCGGCTAACACCGCACCAGCGATACTAACAATCCCCGCAAGCGCTGAATGATAAGACAAACCACCCAATAGGCTCATCATTCCACCTTGCGAAAAACCACCAAGAAGTATCTGGGCATGCTGAATTTCAAGCTCTGAGGAAGCTGCGTCTAGAACTGTATGTACAGCATTTGTTGCGGCTAAGGCATTTTGATTCATCTTAGACCGATCTGTAAGATCAAACCACTCACGCCCTAGCGGATTTGCACTACAGGGATGGGGGGCATCAGGCGTAAAAAATGCTGCTTTTGGTAAAAACTGACCAAGCGGTTGCGCAAGGTCGATCAGGTCAGCTCCGTCTGCACCCCACCCATGCAACAAAATGACTAGCTGTTGCGGCGTCTCACCGGAGGCTGGTGCTGCAAATTGTCCGTAAAGCCCGCCTATTTCACGCTGATATCGCATAGTATCTCCAAAAAGCTGATTGAGTCTGATAGTATTTGAGGAGTATAGTCTTCCCATGACATCAGACAATATAAACAAGCCCCGCTGGCTGACTTATCCTGTTTATTACTGTCTTCGTCGTAAGTTTAAATGAACCAAGTTGATCATGACCTTATATTGTGATGGGCATGAACGCCAGACGAACTGGCGCACCAGATTCGCCCCTAGCCCCACCGGCAATTTACATCTGGGACACGCCTACTCAGCGCTGACTGTATGGGCATTTGCAGGGCAATCTCCAGACCATTTTGTCCTGCGTATAGACGATTTAGATCATACTAGATGTCGCAGTGAATATACCGAGCAGATATACACAGATTTGCAGTGGCTCGGCATAAGCTGGGCGTCAGAGCCGCGTTTCCAGAGTGAACGTCTTGCGACTTATGCAGCAGCGCTAGCGCAGTTGAAAGATTTGGATTTAGTCTATCCCTGCTATCTCAGCAGAACTGAATTATCAGATATTTTGTCTGCACCTCATGGACTTACGAAACCTATACCATCAACACGTCACAGCCTATCTTACGCAGAACAAAAAACCCGTCAGGCAGCCGGGCAAATACCTGCCTGGCGCCTTGATATGGAAAAAGCAATCCAGCATGTTGGACAGCTCACTTGGATAAAGCATGATGGCGCTAACTGTCCAGCAGATCCTAGCCGGTTTGGAGATGTCATTATCGCCCGCAAAGACCTACAGGCCTCTTATCACCTATCAGTAGTTATTGATGATAATCAGGATGATATTGATTTGGTGGTACGTGGAAAGGATTTGGAGGATGCCACACATCTTCACAGATTACTTCAAGCCATTTTAGCTCTGCCAGCGCCGCGATATTATCACCATGATCTCATTTGTGATGACACGGGGAAAAGACTGGCCAAGCGAGATGATGCAAGATCTATAATTCACTATAGAAAACAGGGTGTTACACTATCTGATTTAAAAGATATGCTACCAAACCTCCCCTAATAATATAGGTTTTTGCACAAATAAACTGATCCAGAAACATGCGCAGACACTATATCTAGTATCACTGATGATTTTTTTTCAATATTTCTGTTGACACGGAAAGGCGAATAGATCATACAGTGCACCGCACAAATTATTTTTTGTGTTTCCTCCCTAACTCGGCCGCGATTTATATCGCGGTCTTTTTTTTGGCTGATTTTCTGGATATTTCCAAAATATTAATTATTTGTGTCAAATTTGGAAACAATAAAAACTCTAAATTTTCATTGTGCATCGCACAATTTAAGGCAACTTTGCGGGCGTAAATAACAAACATGCAAAGATTATAAAAATCGGCAAAATACTGAATTGTAACAAAATATGCCATCCAACAAAGCTATGCGCGGCACCAGCAGCTAATGACGCAAGAGACACACAGGAAAGTATGACAAAATCAGCAACACCTTGCACACGGCCTCTTTCTTCTGGCCGTGCATGACTGGCAATAACAGAACTTCCCCCGATAAATAGAAAATTCCAACCGATACCTAACAATAATAGCGCCAGAAAATAATGCCAGAAGCCTGAACCATGCAATGCGACCAGTAAGCATAAGGCATATAAGGTGATGCCTGACCATAGAATTGGGCGCACACCAAATCGGGTTATAAGGCTGCCAGTAAAGAATGAGGGGGCGAACATGCCAAGCACATGCCACTGAATAATACGCGCATTTGCTTCCATGCTGAATTGCGACACATTAACCACCTGTAATGGTGTCGCTGTCATCACGAATGTCATAAAGGCATACCCCAAAGAGGCTGCAATCAAAGCCAGCAAAAAGTCCCGCTGTTTTAGGAATTCTGAGATTGCCCTCCCACTACCCTTAGTCAGGTCTGGCCTTGGCAAATCCAAGCCTACTAACGCCGGAATAGCCAACAATACTACGATAACTGCCGTGAAATAACAGCCGGCAAAAAGAGCATCATTAATAAGTTCTGGCGTTCTATAGGCAATTTCGGGGCCAATCAGTGCCGAAAATAATCCGCCTGCCATCACAAGAGATAGTGCCTTTGGTTTCAGAGCAGGCGCAACAG
>WTHY01000065.1 GCA_011522945.1 Alphaproteobacteria bacterium | reverse complement strand
GAGCTGTTCTAGCTGCTGGTGGAACCTTGGGTGTACTCATTCCGCCATCAGTCGTGCTTGTAATTTATGCAATTCTAACTGAGCAAAATATTGCGAAACTCTTTATTGCAGCCTTTATTCCAGGATTTCTAGCTGTTCTTGGTTATATGATCACCGTCTGGCTCCTCGTTCGATTTGGTGGTGAGACAGAACAGCGTCAGGACCGGGCTAGCCGGAACGACAGGATAAAGGCATTTGGTGAGATTTGGTCTGTACTGGCTATTTTCCTGCTTGTGATTGGTGGTATCTATATGGGGTGGTTTACCCCAACTGAAGGGGCAGCTGTTGGCGCAGGGGCTACTGGCTTGATCGCCTGGATTAATGGCGGTTTGGACTGGCGTGGATTTGAAGATGCTGTGCTTGAAACTGCAGTCTCAACAGCAATGATATTTGCTATTTTGCTGGGTGCAGCCCTCTTTAACGGGTTTTTGGCCTTTTCGCGTGTGCCAGCAGAAGCAGCTGATTTTGTAGCTGCCTTGAATGCAAATCCGTATTTGATATTAGCCGTTATTTTAGTGGCCTATCTCATATTGGGCTGTTTTATGGATAGCCTTTCGATGATCATCCTGACAATTCCTGTGTTTTTCCCTGTATTCCAGACCCTTGATTTTGGCATGAGCCCAGAAGAGGCTGCCTTGTGGTTTGGCATTTTGGTGTTGATTGTTGTTGAAGTCGGGCTGATTACACCACCTGTGGGCATGAATCTATTTGTGATAAATAAGCTCGCAAAAGATGTGCCTTTGAGTGAGAGCTTCAAAGGTGTATTGCCATTTGTTGCTAGTGATTTGATACGCGTTGTGATTTTGGCATCCTTCCCCGCTATTACGCTGGTCGCAGTGCGCTGGTTATTTTAAGCTTCCCTGATAAAAATGCAGTATTGTTTACGCGGCTGGCTTTAGATTTTTCTGGATAGCAGGTCAGTCATTTTGCATCGGCGAAGATATAGCGAAATTCGCTCAGCATGGATTAGGGTAGTTTTGAAATGCAGAGATCTGATAATGCAGCTGAAGCCTATCCTACGCCTTGGCAGGATATAAGATTATGCCTTGTGATTGTGGGTGCAGGTGCCTTTAGCGGTTTTAATATTGCGAAATTAGCACCAGCATTACGCCTAATTGGCGCGGAGTTTGGCCTCAGCTTGTCTCAGCTTGGATTGCTGGCCTCCATGCTAAGTTTGATAACAGTATGTTTTGGATTACTTATCGGCATTTTGGTCCCTGGGTTTGGCGCCAAAAGAATGCTCATATTTGCACTTATCGCAGGGCTTATGGGCAGTGCTGTTGCCGCTTTTGGTGGTACGACGACAAGCCTGTTTGCTGGCCGTATTATTGAGGGGTTTGCTCTAATAGCCACGATGATAGTTGGCCCTGCACTTCTAGGTCAGCACACAAACCCAAAGCGGCGTGGTGTTATAATGGGCTTCTGGGGCGGCTTTATGCCTTTCGGTAATGCAAGTGCCTTATTATTTGCCCCTATTTTCTTAGCATCAGGCTATTGGCAATCTCTTTGGTATGCAGGGATGAGTGCTGGTATTTTGCTCTTAGGATTAGTCTGGTTCATTGTCCCATCAGAAAAAACCCGCTTGCATCTACAAGCTGATACGCAATCTGTAAAGCAAGCGATATTCATGCCAGCAATAGGTGTTGCCGGTTTAATTTTTGGCGTTCATGCTCTTGTCTATCAGACCTTATTACAGTTTTTGCCACTCTTTATGGTTGAGGATGGTGGCGTAAACGCATCATTAGCAGCCTATATAGGTGGATGTTTCTGTTTGATAAATTTCGCTGGCAATGTATTTGCCGGCAGACTTCTAGATAAGCAGATTTCACCTTTTTTGATTTTATCAGCCACTTACCTATTGGCTGGAGGGTTTATCAGTATCATTACACTCATACAGGGTCAGTTTGTGCTTCTCTTACTTGTGCTTTTGATGATTGGTTTTTTAACAGGCGCAGCGCCATCAATTTTATTTTACCTTGTCAGTAAGGGCGCGCCAACACCAAGGCAAATACCTGTGTTCATGGCCTGGATGTTGCAAATACAGGGGCTTGGTATGCTGCTTGGACCGTCTGTGATAAGCCGCGTTGTAGATATGTCGCAAAGCTGGGTCTTTGGATTTTACCTTATTGCCGGCATCTGTTCTCTTGTGCCTGTCCTATCGCATATATTGCGACATATTTATGGATCGTCACAAGGCTAGTGTAGGTGGTACAATAGTGGCCGTGATTATATAGGCGAGGCTTGTAGGTAGATATGTGTGCCTGAGGCAAGGTATGTGAAGCAAGGCTCAAGTTTCACAAGCTGAGTGTGAGATAGGTAGGGCGGATTTAAGTTTGATATGCTGGTTTCACAAAAGATGATGAGAGCGCCGGGTTGGCTCTAATATAGATAATTGGTCTCGGCCTCATTACCCCTGCACGCATCACCTAGTCTTAGCTCGTCAGATAGATCTGAAATTTTAAAAGATAATATTCACTTCCATTTTATAGAACAGCCCATTGAAGGTGTCTGGTCTTTTGGTCCTTGCCCAGTCTCAGCAATCAGACGCATAGCTTGTAAAAGCTCTGCGGTTCGGTTGGTAGGATCGCCATGCTGTGCATCGTCAAGACGACCTCGATATTGTAAAGCTCCATCAGCATTTAGACCAAAGAAATCTGGTGTACAGATAGCACCATAGGCGCGTGCAACCTCCTGACTTTCGTCAATGAGATAGGGGAAGGGTAATTTGTGCTTTGCTGCGAATTCGACCATTAAATGCGGCGCATCTGCAGGATAGGCATTATAGTCATTAGACATAATGGCCACGGTATTTATGCCATCCTCAGATAGTGCCTGTGCATCAGCTGCCAATCTGTCAATGATGGCTATGACATAAGGGCAATGGTTGCAGATAAAGGCAATAAGCAGCCCTTTATCCCCCCGTAAATCGCGAAAATCATGCATTTGGCCGTCTGTGCCAGGGAGCATAAATGCAGGGGCTATCCAACCAAAATCACAAATTGGAGTATCTTTTAACATGGTCTTTCCTTTATTTTGGATTGTTAATCCTGATAATTGGCCCAGCCAAGCGGCCCGCCACGATGTGGCGGAAATCCAATGCCTAATATACATCCGATATCAGCGTCATCCTCTGAGGCCACAACACCTTCTGCTACAGCAGCACGGCATTCTGTGATGAGTGGCTCTAATAGCTCTTTGGCCAGTATATCAAGTCCTGCAGCCTCATAGGTATCACGTGGCCGGATTGCTGTTTTTTTATCCCAGGGATAAAACCCTTGGCCTGTCTTTCGCCCGAGCCTGCCTAATGCAAGCTGTGCTGATAATGCCGCCTCAGCTTGTTTTGAAATACCAATTACCTGACCGACATCATAGCAAACATCCAAACCTATCTGGTCAGCTAGTTCTATAGGACCCATAGGCATGCCAAAACGCAGCATGGCCTCATCTATTTTATCTGCGTCAAGACCAGCAGATATTTGGTCAATGGCTGTAAATATATATGGTAGCAGAGCACGATTTACCAAAAACCCTTTAGAGGATTTGACCTTGATAGGCATTTTTTTAAGCGCCCCTGCAAAATACATAGCCTGATCAAGGACCATCGGATCAGATTGCTCGCCGGCGATGACTTCAACCAGAGGCATCACCGTTGCTGGGTTGAAAAAATGCAGGCCGATCAGTCGCGATGGTGTTGAAAGGCATGAGGCTATATCCTCTATTAGAATAGAGGAAGTGTTTGTTGCCAGAATTGCGTCTGGCTTTGCTTTGCGCTCTATATCCATGAAAATAGACCGCTTTAGCTCTATACGCTCTGACGCTGCTTCAATGATAATATCTGCTGTCGCTATATGCTGATTTTCAGGATCTGCGATCAGACGTTCTGTTGCTGCTTTTATAATGTCTTGTTGTTTTAGCCGTCGCTCGAATAATGCGCGGGCACGAGTACATGCCTCATTAATAGCCTGATGATTTGTGTCAGTCAGGCTTGTTTGAAATCCCTGCATCGCACAATGCATAGCGATATCGCCGCCCATTGTGCCTGCACCTATGACATGTACTTTTGAAATGGCAATATCACCACGTGCTGTTTTGCGGACAGCATCTCGCATCCTGTAGACTCTGCGTAAATGATAGCTAGCCTCACTCATCATTAATTTTGGAAAGACTATTTGTTCATTCAAGATAAGCTGTTTTGGCACGCCAGCTGCGGCTTTAAAATGATCAATAATCAAAAAAGGTGCAGGTAATTGTTCTTTGATATGACCGGCAAGATAGTTTGCTTCTGCATGTGCGATGGCTGACTTTATGTCTTGTGCTGTATCTGGCTTGCGGCGTGATATAGGTTGCTTAAGCGCGGCAAAACCAGCTTCAAGAAGGGCGTCTTTATCTTTTGCCAACCCATCAACAAGACCAGCCGCTAAGGCTTGGTCAGCAGGTAATGCCTTGCCAGACAGACACATATCAAGCGCCTTTGCAACACCAACGCGCTCAACAACACGGCCAGTGCCAGCAAAACCAGGCATCAGGCCAAGCTGTATTTCTGGAAAACCTATCTGAGTCTTTGGGCCATCCAACGCGATAATATGATCAAAAGGCAGGGCAATTTCCAAACCGCCACCAAGCGCGATACCATCAATTAAGCAGCAAGTTGGAAAGGGGAGTGTTTCTATCGCGGCAAGCGCATTATGGGCAAGCTGCACAAGGGTTTTTACATCTTCTTCTGTTTGAAGTAGGTCAAATTCACGAATATCCGCACCATAAACAAACCCCATTTTCTTAGAAGATGAGAATATCATGCCGTTGATATGCGGCATGGCGGCCACATCCTGCATGAGCTGGCCTAATTCCGTCATCACAGCACGGCGCATTAAATTCACGGAGCTATCCTGAATGTCCATTTTGACATGCGCAATCGCATCAGCATCAATTGAGAGGGTGAAGTTTGTATAGTTAGACATGATGCAACTCCGATATGCGGCGTAGGACTACCAGACTAAGGTGCAGATTATGGTTACACCTTCTATGTGGTTTAGACTAGCGGGGCATAAAAAAAGAGGGAAGCATGCTTCCCTCTTTTGTGCGTTTCTATTTCGACAGGTTAGGCAATATCAAATCTGTCAGCATTCATCACCTTATTCCAAGCTGCGATAAAGTCAGACACGAATTTGTCTTTATTATCATCCTGAGCATAGGCCTCGGCAATTGCTCGAAGTTCAGAATTTGACCCAAATACAAGATCAACACGTGTCGCTGTACGCACGACCTGACCTGTCTTGCGATCCTTCGCTTCATAGAGATTGTCACCGGCCTTTGACCACTGGACAGACATGTCAAGCAGGGTATTAAACCATGCATTGCTCAGCTTGCCAGTTTCACTCCAGACACCATGGCCATCCGCAGAAATGCCAAGAGAGCGCATACCACCGACCAGAACAGTCATTTCTGCAGCTGTCAGACCTAAAAGCTGTGCTTTATCCAGCAGCATTTCCTCAGGAGATTGTGAGTAATTCTTCTGGAGGTAGTTGCGGAATCCATCAGCAGCTGGTTCAAGGACAGCAAATGACTCAACATCAGTTAGCTCTTGTGTGGTATCACCACGGCCTGCAAGGAATGGCACTTCGGCCGAGCAAGCGCTCTCAATACCTACATTACCTGCTAGAACGATAACATCAGCTACGCTTGCCCCATGCTCAGAGGCAATGGCTTCTAATACGCCAAGTATGCGTGATAGCTGATCCGGCTTGTTCGCTGCCCAGTCTTTTTGCGGGGCCAAACGGATACGAGCACCATTTGCGCCGCCACGCATGTCTGAGCCGCGATAGGTCGCGGCTGACGCCCAAGCTGTCTCAATCATTTCGAGTGAGGACAGGCCGCTTGCCTTAATGGATGCCTTAACCGCATCAACATCATAGTCAGATGTGCCTGCTGGTACAGGATCCTGCCAGATTAACTCTTCTTCAGGTACTTCTGGGCCTAAATAGCGAATTTTCGGACCCATATCGCGGTGCAGTAGCTTATACCACGCACGTGCAAATGCATCTGCAAATAGCTCTGGATCTTTGTGGTAACGCTCCGAAATCTCGCGATAGGCCGGATCCATGATCATTGCCATGTCAGCTGTCGTCATCATAGTTGAGACTTTTTCACCAGATCCATCAACTTGTGGTGCCATATCTGCTTCGTCTGCATCGACAGGCTGCCAGATATGTGCGCCAGCAGGGCTTTTTGTCAGGGCCCATTCATATTTAAAGAGCAGGTCAAAATATCCATTATCCCACTGTGTCGGGTTAGCCGTCCACGGACCCTCGATCCCGCTTGTTGTGGTGTCAACGCCCTTGCCAGAGGCATGCAGGTTTTTCCAGCCAAAGCCCATCTGTTCCAGAGGTGCACCCTCAGGCTCTGCCCCGACAAGTTCTGGGTCACCTGCGCCATGCGCCTTACCAAAGGTATGGCCGCCAGCGACAAGAGCAACAGTCTCTTCGTCATTCATTGCCATGCGACCAAAAGTTTCACGGATATCCTGAGCACTTAATAGCGGGTCAGGGTTACCATTTGGCCCTTCTGGGTTCACATAGATCAGTCCCATCTGTACAGCAGCAAGTGGGTTATCCAGAGACTGGCGCGTATCAGAATAGCGCTCATCACCAAGCCAATCTGTTTCTACGCCCCAATAAATATCTTCTTCAGGATGCCAGATATCCGGACGGCCGCCGCCAAATCCAAAGGTCTTACCACCCATAGATTCTATGGCAACATTACCTGTTAAAATAAACAGATCTGCCCAGGAAATCTTATTGCCGTATTTTTGTTTGATTGGCCATAACAGACGGCGCGCCTTATCAAGGTTGCCATTATCCGGCCACGAATTTAGTGGTGCAAAACGCTGTGCGCCTGTGCCACCGCCGCCACGGCCGTCACCTGTGCGGTATGTGCCAGCTGCATGCCATGTCATGCGAATGAAGAATGGACCATAATGCCCATAGTCTGCTGGCCACCAATCCTGAGACTCTGTCATCAGATCATGCAGGTCTTTTTTCAAGGCTTCGTAATCTACCTGTTTGAACGCCTCACGATAATCAAAATTCGTTCCCAGAGGGTTCGATTTTCCATCATGCTGACGTAAAATGCGCAAATTAAGTTGGTTTGGCCACCAATCCTGATTTGATGTGCCTGTCTGCTTATTGCTGGTAAGGGCGCCGTGCATAACGGGGCATCTTGCTTCATCCATATTGATATCTCCAATGATGGTTGTTTAGCGTTATGTGCACTAGATAACCTCAGCATCACATAACATGAAAAATGGTCAAAATAATCTACCTCCCAAGGGTATGGCAGGTAGAGGTAAAGTCAAGCCTTCTTTGAAGTGATTTCAAACTAGAAATCGATATGTTTCACATTTTGAAATTGTGCCAACTAGATATCAAATCAACACTGTTAGCGCTTGATTCTGATGGTGATATCAACGCCATCCAGGCTGAATCCTCCAGGCAAATGTGGCAATCCATTCAACTGAAGATTATCTGCATCAATATCGATAAGCTCGCCTGTATCTACATCTAGAAAGTGATGATGAGAGGATAAATTTGTATCATAAACAAGCCTATCACCCATGCCGGCAACCTCGGTGATCAAGCCTGCCTCGGCAAATTGGCGTAATGTGTTATAGACTGTGCCTAGGGACATGTAAATGTCATGCGCCTGTAACATTGTTACCAGCTGATCAGGGCTGACATGTTTATCCGCACCATGAAACAGCAGACACCCGATTTGCACCCGTTGACGGGTAGGGCGCACATCATGTGACCGTAGCTTTCGCACGATCGGCACTGTATTTTTTGCAAAAAGATTATCACTTATCATGGCTCTGAGCATGGCCATAGGTAACTGACACTGTCAAGCAGACCTAACGTTTTTACCTGTCAAGACGGACCCATTTTATATAACCGACCGGATTGTACTCACCAGTTTGTGCGTGTTCGCTTAGAAAAGATGTGCCTTTGTCGCATCAAAGGCAAAACATGCCTCATCGCCAACTTTGAGATCTGGCGCGTCTGGAGACGCGAATCTGAACGGCGTATTTTCTGATGTCAGCAATTCAACAATTGTTTCTGTTCCCAAACGTTCGACAAGTGTGATTGTGCCTTTAATAGGTCCTTTTGGATCGAGCTGCATATGTTGTGGCCTGATCCCAAGACGTGCAGAATCTCCTGGTGATTTTTCTGTTGAGACAAGCCGTATATTCTTTGTTTTTATGCCGTCTCCAGTAAATTTTGCTTTGGTGTTATCTGCACTGACATCTGTGAGAACACCATCGAAGAAATTCATTTTTGGTGAGCCGAGAAAACCTGCAACAAATTCATTGGCAGGCATATTAAACAGGTCCATTGGTGCGCCGACCTGCATGACTTCACCATCTTTCAGCACAACGATTTTATCAGCCAAGGTCATGGCTTCAACCTGGTCATGTGTCACATAGATGGTCGTGGCACCAAGCTGTCTGTGAAGCTTGGCGATTTCGACGCGCGTATCATGGCGCAAAGCTGCATCCAGATTTGAGAGTGGTTCATCAAATAAAAATACATCTGGATTACGCACGATGGCTCTGCCGATAGCGACACGCTGGCGCTGGCCACCAGATAGGGCCGCTGGACGCCTATCTAGCAGATGCTCCATCTGCAAGATTTTCGCAGCAGCTTCAACACGCTTTGTGATCTCTGCTTTTGATACACCCTGCAAATTAAGTGAGAAGGCCATATTGTGAAACACACTCATATGCGGATATAGCGCATAGGACTGGAATACCATGGCAATCCCACGTTTGGATGGTGGCAGATCCATGACTTGTCTATCAGCAATAACAATCTCACCGCTGGTTAAGGTTTCCAATCCTGCTATCAGACGCAATAATGTAGATTTGCCACACCCTGATGGGCCAACAAATACCACAAATTCCCCTTAATTGATTTCAAGGTCTACATTGCGAATGACCTGAACACTGCCGAAGGCTTTGTTGACGTCCTTTAATTCAACCTGAGCCATCTAAATCTCCTCAAAAGATGCTGTCAGCGTATCAAAGTCAAAGCAGCACCGTAGGGTTTGTGCTTCAGAGATACGCTCAAAAATTATTTCCCGTGGGCCACCTGAAATAGGTCCCATCTGATTTGCCTGCATCATGGCAGGTTGTGATTTTCGCCACCGCAAAAACTCAGCTAGCTTATTGTAAATAGACTCTGGTCGCTTAACCTCATCTAATGCGGCTCTCTCCAAATGTCTTTCGGCGACAGGTAGCCATGTGTCATTAGCATTTGAGAACCCGCCATTAGGCTGTGCTTTTTCCCAAACCATAGGGGTTCTGCAAGTATCACGGCCGGCAAAGGCTGGTGCAAACTCAATGCCCCATGGGTCTTGCATGCGATCTAGCGGAATATCATCAATATCCTGCAACGCCAGTTCTTCGCCCTGATAAATACAGGTTGAGCCAATCAAGCTGATTTCAAGTTTCAATAATAGAAGCTGCAGGGCTTGCTGGTCCGCCTCCGATACGCTGAGGCGTGCAAGCTGGCGTGTTGCAGAGCGTGGCACATCATGATTGGAAAAGGCAAAAGACAGCCTGCCTGTGCCATTAAATGCATCAACAGCATGTGAGATAGCCTGTTTCATGCCATCCACAGTCAGGCCATCCCATTCTAGTAGGTCGAAATTATAGGTAGCATGTAGCCGGCCAGCCTGTGTGAATGTTTGGCTGACTTTTACAGCATCATCATTATCGCCATCAACTTCACCCATCAAAAATCTGTCATCATAAGTGTCAGCGACCTGTCTGATAGCTTCACTAAATTTCTGAATAGATGGTTGATTTAACTGTGCAGCATCATGGAGCTGACGGAAAAATGGTTGTTGGTCCTGTGGTAGTGGCCCTACTTCGAAATCAGGATTAACAGGGTTATCCTCAAAAGGTGCGCAATCGCCATTGATTGTGTGCACCGCATCTAATCTGAACCCGTCAACGCCACGGTCAAACCAGAAGCGCGCCACATCCATCATAGCCTCACGAACTGCTTCATTGGCATGATTTAAGTTTGGCTGGCTTGGTAGGAAATTATGTAGATAATATTGCTGACGTCGTGGCTCCCAGCTCCAGGCTCTTCCCCCAAAGAAAGATAGCCAATTTGTCGGCGCAGACCCATCTGGCTTCGGGTCAACCCAGTGGAACCAATCAGCCTTTGGGTTGTCACGCGACTGCCGGCTTTCCTGAAACCAGACATGCTGATCAGAACAATGCGCTGGCACGATATCAATCATTAATCTCAGGCCAAGTGCATGTGCTTTTGCGATGAGTGCATCAAAATCTGCAAATGTGCCATATTCAGGATTAATGTCGCAGTAATCTGCAACATCATACCCAAAATCTTTTTGTGGCGATTTAAAAAACGGGCTAATCCAGACAGCATCAACACCCAGGCCAGCAATATATTCCAGACGAGATGTGATACCCTTTAGATCGCCGATACCATCATCATTTGAATCCTGATAAGAGCGTGGATATACCTGATAGATAGTGGCCGTTTCCCACCATTTAAGATCTTTTGAAACGTCGTTGGACATGCGGCTCATCCTCCCTTAACCGACCCGGCAAGAAGCCCGCGGATGAAATAGCGCTGCATGGCTAAAAAGACGATCACAGGCACAATCATCGAAATCACAGCCGAGGCATTTAGCAAATGCAGTTGATCTTTGAAGGTGCCAAGCTGTTGCTGAAGACGAATAGGGAATACCAGATCATCTGAGTTATTCGGGCCAATATATAAGGCCACAATCAAATCATTCCAAACCCATAGGAATTGGAAAATACTGAATGAGGCTAAGGCTGGTACAGATAAGGGTACGATCAGCTTTGTGAAGATTTGTAAATGGTTTGCGCCATCAATACGCGCACTTTCCAGCAACTCACGCGGCAGGCCGACTATATAGTTGCGAAGCAGATAAATGGCGAGAGGCAAGCCAAAAGCTGTATGTGTAATCCAGAGGCTGGCAAAACTTTTGGAAGCAACCTGACAGCTTTTCGTTGCTTCGCAATCTGTCATCCAGGCATTTAGCGCTGTTGCCCATGAAGCAATGCCGCTAAAGCCTTGCAAAATAGGCAGGAAGGCTAATTGTGTTGGCACAACCATAAGAGATACGACAATCACAAATAGCCAGTCGCGTCCTGGGAACCGCATCCATGCAAAGGCATAAGCTGCAAACGCAGCAATAGTTATCGGGATGATGGTTGCTGGAATTGTGACAATAAAAGATGAGATGAGCGCATTTGGCACATGCTCATTTTCAAACAAGACTTCTTCATAGGCGACAGGGGCAAAGACAGGATTTTGATCGATAAAAGCATCTAGTTTCTTGGGCTTTGGCGCTGTTGGCGTGTCGAAAGTCCACGTAAAATCCCCATTTTTCTGGAATACAAAATCACCGTCGCGTACATCCATCGCTTCCCCAACAGGCACCAGCTTGCGCAGCAATATCGTTTTACCTTCATTGTCAGGGTCTGGCACCCGCCCTTTAAAGAGGACAGATTTTACCTCACCAGAGACTGGGAAATCCTCTTCTTGCAGATTTAGGCGCTCAAAAATATTGCCTGTCATGATAAGCACTTCTTCTGTGCTGCCCTTATCATGCGTGCTAAACCGATGTCCTAATTCTGTTGGCGTAAAGGCTGTCCAGAACCCAGATGTCTTAGAGGCAATCTCAGAACGCAGGGATGTCGTCACTAGGGCAATGAACGGCACCACCCAGATAAAGACAATCAAAGCGAGAACAGTATGATGTAATGTGCGGCTAATCATTATCTAGCTATCCCTGCTGCTCATGTAAGGTTTCTTTGTTCACGACGGATACGCCAGCCGTTAAAGATCATGTTTGGTACCACTGTTAACATCAGCATTACGGCAATGGCTGCGAATAAATTATCAACATTATCACCGCCGATAGACCAGTTATTCCGGGCGTTTTCCATCATAACAGCCAGAAGCAACTTATCATCATCATTGGCTGATAAGGCATAAGGGATATCAAATACTTTCAGGACAAGAATGACTAATGTCGTCCAGACAACCATGACGGTGGAATAGATTTGCGGCAGTTTCACACGGAAGAACATTTGGAAGGGGTTCGCGCCATCGATTGTCGCAGCCTCGATTGTATCTTGCGGCACACCACGTAAGGCAGCTGAAAAAATGACCATGGCAAAGCCGGTCTGCACCCAAACTAAAATCCACATCAAGAAGAAATTGCCCCAGAATTTAAGATTATATAGGGGCTCATTATATTCAGCCGTATGGCCAAGCAGGGCTTTCATCAGGCCAATTTGATAGGAGGGTGTTGCACCATTGACTGTCTGCAGGGCCTCGATGCCGCCGCCTGCAAATATATTCCGCCAAATGACTGCAGCCCCAACAAAAGAAATCGCCAGCGGGACAAAGATAAAGGTTTTCGCGATCACGCCCCATTTTAGGGAATCTGCTAAAACCGCGATCAGCAAGCCAAGGGAAATACATATAGTTGGCACAAGAATTAGCCACATCAAGCTGTTACGCATAGCAAAGCGGAATTGCACATAGCCAAGGGCTGCAGGGTCCCACAAGAAGGCATAATTCTGGAACGAGAAACTACCACTAGCTTCCTGCAGAGATTGCTTAAATGTTAAAAACCCAGGCACAAGCAAGAAGAGCATAAGAAGCATTAAAGCCGGGCCAACAAAAATCCAGGGCTGAATAGCTTCAATGATTGTGGATTGGCGTCCAATAGAGCCGGCAGCTGTCCTGCGGGCCAGTCCCATTGTAAGCCAATTACTGACACCGAAATATAGAAAGGATATGCCAACAGCGATTATGACAATGCGAATGGCAAAGCCAATTTTGGAGAAGCGTAAGACAGTGTCAAATTCTGCGCCTGTCCATCCAAATACGCCATGTAGCCATAATCCCAAATTTGCCATTAGCCCGTCAAAAGGCGCAGTGGCAGCCATGGCAAATATAGCTGTGATGGGCAGCAAACAGATAATAGTGAGGAAAATCGCTATTCCATTGCCGGCGATAACGGGTTTTATCGAACGCATGTAAGATTCCTGAAGCGGCTAATGCTTTTAGATGATGAGACCTGAAAAAAACGCTTTAAAAAATAGAAGAGCACGAAAGATACTCGTGCTCTCCATATATGTTAGCTAGACGTTACCATTACTTAATGGCATCCCAAGCAGCTTGGATATTGTCAGCTGTTGTTTGGGCATCCTGACCATTAGCATAGGCTGTCATTTCGCTCCAGAACGCACCGGCGCCAATCGCACCAGGCATCAAATCTGATGCATCAAAGCGGAATGTTGATGCATTAATCAAGATTTCACCCTGCTTACGCTGAGCTTCTGACGCATAGGCTGATAAATCAGCACCTTTATGCGCAGTTAGGAAGGCACCTTGTGACATCCACACTTCATGTGCTTTTGGTTCTTTTAAGTATTCGATGAGTGCACGTGTTGCTGGTGAATCCTTTGTGATTGTGTACAAAGTACCCGCGCCAAGTACAACCTTACCCTTCGAGTTCACGAAGTTCATGTTCGAAGAGGAATATGGAGGGAAGTAGAAGAAATCTGCTTCACCAGATGCAACTTCTTCGCCCTTATTCGGGAAGAAAGCAGGAATGAATGAGGCCTGACGGTGCATCATACACTGAACTGGTGATGTGAATAGACCCTTTGGCGCATCACCGAAGAATGTTGTCGCAACAGCAGCAGCACCACCAGCAACATAGTCATCATTGCGTGTGAATTGGCCATAAACTTCCATGGCGGCAATAACTTCTGGGCTGTTGAATGGTAGTTCGTTTGTCACCCACTGGTCATATTTCTCAGGTGAGGCTGTGCGCAGCATCAGATCTTCCATCCAGTCTGTTGCTGTCCAACCTGTTGCATTGCCTGATTCAATACCAACACACCATGGTGTGTTGCCATCTGCTACCATTTGATCTGATAGGGCAATTAGCTCTTCCATTGTTGTTGGAATTTCATAGCCATTATCTTCAAATTGCTCTGGTGAATACCATACAAGTGACTTCAGATCCTGCTTGAATGGGAACCCATAGAAAGCTTCAGACCCATCAGCGTTTTTATAAGTACCAAGGTCAACCCAGGACTGACCATCTGCATAATTGGCAGAAATCCAGCTGGCTGTCTCATCACCAAGAGGTGATAGGTAACCTTCAGCTGCCATATCGCCAGCTAGACCAGGCTGTGGGAAAATTGCGATATTTGGTGCGTTGTTTGACTGTAAATCAGCCACAATCAACGCCGCAAAATCACGAGAGCCTGAATATTTTACAACAGCGCCTGTTGCTTTTTCAAAACAGCTCACAGTTGCAAGTAGATTTTCTTCATCTCTGCCCTGCATTGAGCCTGCGATTGTAATCACTTCGCCTGCAAAGCTGCCCATGTCACCCATTGCTGATGGTGTGTCACAAACATCTGCCTTTGCAGCGCCTGTCATTGCGAACGATGCAACAGCAGCAACTGCAGCAGCACCGAACAATTTAGTAGTAAAAGACATGTGTATCCTCCGAAATGTCTATCTCATGTATCTTAACAGATACAGTAGCTGTCAGATTATAATTCTAACGACCACGTGGTTATACGCTGTGCATGATGATGTGATTATCCCGAAATGGGCTAAAATTACATCTGTATGACAGTGCCACCAACGCGAGCCATAGAGCCTAACACCCTATAAATAGCAACGTCAATTGAAACCGCTTTCAATTTTCCGTAACTAGAGCTATAGTGGACGTATAAATTGCGGGGGTGTCAAGGGTGTTTTTTGCGAGGCAACCGTTTTGAAATTTCTTTATCTAATTGATTTGCATCTTGAAACATATGACAGCAAAAAAGACATCTTTAAAGGACTTATCAGATTATCTGGGTCTGTCACAAACGACTGTCAGTCGCGGATTGGCTGATTATCCTGAAGTGGCCGCCAGAACTAAGACGCGAATCCGGCAAGCGGCTGCTGAGTTAAATTACGCACCATCAAGCTCTGCACAAAAACTGGCGACAGGTAGGGCCTTGGCAATTGGCCATGTTATCACCCTATCAGACCATATGACCTTAAACCCATTCTACGCAGATTTTATTGCTGGTGCAGGTGAGACATATGCAGATTCAGGGTATGATATGCTCATTTCCATGGTGAGTCGCGATAAGGAATTAGAGACATATCGGGCACTGACAAATAGCCAGAAAGTTGATGGATTTGTTCTGTCTGAGCCTGTGCCAGATGACCCGCGCATTGCGCTTTTGCAAGAGCTTGCTATACCCTTTATCGTGCATGGCAGAACAAGTGCGTCTATATCAACGCCAAGCGATTATAGCTGGTTAGATGTGAATAATAAGAGAGGTTTTGAGACAGCAACGAGATATCTGCTAGAGTTGGGGCATAGGCAGATTGCGCTGATTAACGGGCCAGATTGGTTGAGTTTTGCGCAACGACGCAAAGCTGGCTTTGAAGCGGCTCTCTTAGATTGTGGTGTGACTTGCCCAGAGGCGTGGATATTTGCCACTGATATGTCAGAGCGCAAAGGGTTTGAAATAGCCTCTCAATTATTACAACAAAGACAGAGACCAACAGCGATACTTTGTTCCTCGATGCTGTTAGCCTTGGGTGTTCAGCGGGCCATGCATAGTCAGGGACTGCAAATTGGTGCGGATATTTCGCTCATCTGCTGGGATGATTGCTTATCAGCATTTGACAATCAAACGACACCACCACAATTTACATCTATGCGATCTTCAATCTTTGATGCAGGCGCAATGGTGGCAGAATGTCTGCTTGCGCAGATTGAGTCTCCTACAACATTATTGCATGCCCGTATATTAGAGGCTGAGCTTGTGAAAGGCCAATCAACAGGCCCGGTAAAATCTTAGCTTGTAAAATCTTAGCTTGTAAAATCTTAGCCTATAAAATCTTAGCTGGCCTGTGAAATTTTCATTTGATCCTATCAGTAAGGTGCTGGCCAAAGCAGCGTTTCTACAACTGCAAAATCATAGCCAGCGCCAAATTTTTACAGGCACACCTGTTTGTCTAGGGGACTTCCTGGCCCAGTGCAGCTTCATATAGAACAAACCAGTCTTCACGGCTTAAGCTGATATCCATGGCACCGCCAAATTCAGCGATGCGGTCGAGGTTATTGCTACCCATAACAGGCAAGATATCTGCTGGATGGGCTAAAAGCCAAGCGATAGCCATTTGACTTGTGCTACAATTATGGGCTTCTGCCATATCTGCCAAGGCTGCTTGAACTTTTGCATTTGACCCATTGAATAGGCTGCCACCTGCGAGAGGTGACCATGCCATAGGCGCAATCTGATGTTCTTGCGCAAAGGCTAAATCGCCATTGGTGAGTGCCTCATGGGCAAGCAGGCTGATCTCGATTTGGTTCGTACAAATTGGTGTGCTCATGCGAGATTGTAATAAGCTAATATCCCATGGTTTGAAGTTTGAAACGCCAATGGTTTTCACCTTGCCGTCTTCAACAAGCATATCAAGAGCTCTTCCTGTATCACCTGCATCCATCAAAGGGTCAGGTCTATGCAGCAACAATACATCAAGCGCCTCAACATCCATGAGTTTCAATGAGGTCTCAACCTGAGAGACAATATAGGTGCTGCTAGTATCATAATGCTTCACACGCCTATCTGGGTATTTATCTGAGACAAGCGCAATATCGCATTTTGAAATAATTTCTATTTGGTCTTTTAAATGCGGGGCTGCAGCAAGGGCTTTACCAAATAAGGCTTCAGATTCGTAATCACCATAGATGTCTGCCTGGTCCATGCTTGTGATGCCTTGGCTAAGATTAGCTTCAATCTTCGCTTGCACATGTTTTGTGCTGGTATCTGTATCATCAGCTAATCGCCACATGCCGTAGATGATGCGGCTAAGCTCTACAGAGTCTGAAAGACTAACGCGTTCCATAATATGACCTCAAATTCTAACGTCTCTGCCCGACACCTAATGGTGTGGCAGGTGTTTCGGCAGGCACTCTTCCATATACCTCTGGTAGAGAGCAAGTCTTCAGATGTGGCAGAACGCGCGTTCCAAAGCTTTCACACTCATCAAGATGCGGATAGCCTGAGAAGATAAAGGCACGGATACCCATTTTTTGGTAGGATTCAATCTCAGACAGAATTTGATCTGTTGACCCAACCAGTGCTGCACCACAGCCTGAGCGTGCACGTCCCACACCTGTCCAGAGATGCGGCTCAATATAGCCTGCATCATCTGCTTTATCTCGGTTAGCTGATTGATGGGCAACACCGAGGGATGTGGAATCAAGAGCCCTATCACGAATGGCCTTACCTTCTGCTTCATCGAGCTTGCTGACAAGATAATCAGCATATTCGCGGGCTTCTGTTTCTGTATCTCGGACAATCATATGGACACGAAGACCATAATCTAATGTCCTGCCATAGGTTTCTGCACGTTCATGTACGGCTTTCATCCGCATAGCCAAATTCTCTTTTGTCTCCGGCCACATGAGATAGACATCGCAATGCTGTGCACATAATTCAATTGCCGGTGGGGAATAGCCACCAAAATACAGAAGTGGCCCGCCATTTTGTTGATATGGACGTACAGGGTCGACAGCAACATCACTGAAATTATAGATCTCACCCTGATAATTAATTACCTCTTGAGACCATGCCATTTTTAGGATTTCAACGACTTCACGAGAGCGCTGGTAGCGATAGGCGCTCTCAGCCGTTTCTCCTGGGAAGTCTGATGAAATGATATTGACAGTCAGTCTGCCTTTTAACATATGGTCAAGTGTTGCGATTGTTCGCGCCATCATTAGGGGATGTAATTCCCCGCAACGCACAGCTGCCAGCATATTGATGGTATTGGTGAGAGGTGCATTGCCTGCAACGAAGCTCAGCGTATCTTGCCCAACCTGATAGGAGGAGGGACATAGGATATTTCGAAATCCAAGCTCATCTGCACGGCGGATAATGGCAGATGTATTATCCCAGCTTGATCGATACGCCCCCTCAGGAAATCCCAAAAATTGATAATCATCTGAACAAAGTGGTGCAAACCATGCCACCTCGCTTGCGTCTAAATCAGCAGATTGAACGGGTACAACACTCATTTTCACTTCCTAATCTATGCAACATCAGCCCCATGGTCATTATCGGCTAACCGGCGCATGGGGTGCTTGTATAATCTCATTGATCATAGTCTATTCTGTTTTGAGACAATTATGAAGCACCTATATGAATGCATTATTGGTTATTGTGTGCAAATCCCTCATTGCAGAAAGTGTTTATTCTTGCCATAGCTAATCAACTTGTTTCTTGTGAATGAAGCGAGCTAATATTTGGCATTTAGAACGCCTAAATGACACCTCTGATGAATAAGGTTTAGAAGATATGAAGCGTTATGGGTTGATTGGGTGTGGCATGATGGGCCGCGAGCATATTCGCAATATTCAGCTACTTGCTGATACTGAGATCAGCGCGATTTTTGAACCAGACGCAGATATGCGTGCAGAAGCCAAAGCGCTCGCACCGCAAGCCGTATTCCCAGATAGTCTTGACGCTTTATTAGCATTAAAGCATTTGGATGCGCTTGTTATTGTTAGCCCAAATCATTGCCATGCTGATCAGCTCCGGCAGATTGCCTCACAGGTGAGTCTACCCATTCTGGTGGAGAAGCCACTCTATACAGATCCAAAAGATGCTGCGGATATGGCACAATTTCAGACTGATTACAGCGCGCCAATATGGGTAGCGATGGAATATCGCTATATGCCGCCAATAGCAGCCTTGATTGATGAAGCGACCATTGTTACCGGCGGTGTTCAGATGCTCAGCATTACAGAACACCGGTTTCCCTTTTTGGAAAAGGTAGGTGACTGGAACCGCTTTAATCGAAATTCAGGTGGCACATTTGTAGAGAAATGCTGTCATTTCTTTGATTTGATGCGCCATATTTTACAGGCAGAGCCTGTGCGCGTCTCTGCGTCTGCCGGACAGGCCCATAATCACCTTGATGAACGCTATGACGGAGAGACACCAGATATTCTTGATCATGGTTATGTGCTGATCGATTTTGACGGCGGCCAGAGAGCTATGTTGGAGCTTTGCATGTTTGCAGAAGGGGCTCGTTTCCAGGAATATGTATCTGCTGTTGGCCCAAAGGGCAAAATTGCGTGTCAGGTACCAGGTGTTGCACGTTTTTGGTCAGGACCAGATGCGCAGCCGCGGCCTGAATTGATCATCAGCCCGCGGGATAAATCCGGTGTTGTGACACGCTATTGTG
>WTHY01000012.1:9960-19509 GCA_011522945.1 Alphaproteobacteria bacterium | reverse complement strand
TGCAAGCGAGCTTGGCACGTACCCTCTATATGAGCCTAACGCTGAGAACATGTTACGGGTCATGCGGAACCACCGCACAGCCGCACATGGCAAAGCTGACGGCTATGAAGGTCTGACCGTAAAGCCTGTGCCACTGGCTAAGGCTGATTGCCCTGATCAGGATATGGTTGCGGCAGCGGCTGCAGCTTGGGATGATGCTGTTGCCCTTGGCGAAAAGCATGGCTATCGTAATGCACAATCAACTGTGATTGCCCCTACCGGCACAATCGGTCTGGTTATGGATTGTGATACCACAGGTATTGAGCCAGATTTCGCGATTGTGAAGTTCAAGAAACTTGCTGGCGGCGGGTATTTCAAAATCATTAACCAGGTTGTGCCAGAAGCTCTAACAGGCCTTGGCTATACACAGGACCAGATTGATGATATCACCCGCTATGCAGTTGGTCATGGTAATCTTGAAAATTGTCAGTCAATTTCGATCAATGCCCTGAAAGCCAAAGGCTTCACCGAGGAAATTCTGGAAAAGCTGGCAGCTGGGCTTGAAAATGCATTTGATGTAAAATTCGCATTCAACCGCTATAGCCTAGGCGATAGTTTCTGCAAGGATGTACTTGGGTTCAGCGATGAACAGCTCGATGATTTCTCCTTCAACATGCTTGAAGCTCTTGGGTTCAGCAAGGATGAGATTGAAGCGGCGAACATTCATGTTTGTGGTGCGATGACCGTTGAAGGTGCACCGCACCTGAAGGATGCGCATCTTCCGATTTTTGATTGCGCCAATATTTGTGGTCGGATCGGCAAGCGCTTCTTGTCAGTAGATAGCCACATCACAATGATGGCAGCATCTCAGCCTTTCATTTCTGGTGCGATCTCCAAGACCATTAACATGCCGAACACAGCCTCTGTAGAGGATTGTGGCGATGCCTATATGTTGTCATGGAAGCTCGGCCTTAAGGCGAATGCACTTTATCGTGACGGCTCTAAGCTAAGCCAGCCATTATCTGCATCTTTGGTTGATGAAGATGATGTCGAAGATATCCTAGAGGCACCACAACAGCAGGCTGTACCTCAGGTTGTTGAGAAAATCGTCGAGCGCTACATCCGTAATGAAGATAGAGAGACTCTGCCAAATCGCCGGAAAGGCTATACGCAAAAAGCCTCTGTTGGTGGGCATAAAGTCTATTTACGGACTGGCGAATATGAAGATGGCCGTATCGGTGAAATCTTCATTGATATGCATAAAGAAGGTGCAGCCTTCCGCTCATTGATGAACAACTTTGCTATCGCGGTGTCTATTGGCTTACAATATGGCGTTCCATTAGAAGAGTTCGTTGAAGCCTTTACCTTCACACGGTTTGAGCCTCAGGGCATTGTGACAGGCAATGATGCGATTAAAATGTCGACATCAATCCTAGATTACACATTCCGTGAGCTGGCAATCTCCTATCTTGACAGGCATGATCTTGGTCATGTTGAAAAAGAGGATCTGGAAGCAAGCACAACTGGTCAAGGCGAAGCTCAGTCAGAGCTTGTGAACAGGGTGACAAGCCGCGGCTTCATCCGCAAACAGGGTTTGATTGTCTATTCGAATGAAGGTTCAGCAGCTACAGCTGAGGCGGGCACACAGGCAGTTGCCAAGCTTGCACCAGCAACTGCTGCAGCAACAAGCTTTGCACCACAAGAGGCGTCGACAACCGCCTCTGCTGCTGTGACAGCAGCCACCAAGCAGACACAGTCTGTAACAGACCAAGTCAAACAGGCGCGCATGCAGGGATATGAAGGGGAATCTTGCCCAGAATGTCAGAATTTCACACTTGTCCGTAATGGTACTTGTTTGAAATGCAACACGTGCGGGTCAACTACTGGATGCAGCTAAGTTTCTGTATCTAGCGACCTGCTAACCTATATCCTTTGCGATATTCAGCCCTGCCAACTTTCATTGGCGGGGCTTTTATGTAAAGCACTTACAAATTCAGTCGTTTTTATTTTGTGCATCACCCTTAAAATCCAGATACTGTCTGACATCTAATATGACATGCGGAGATAATTTCATGACTGCAGAACAAAATCTTGAACGTCTAGGTATCAGTTTACCAGAAGCCCCTGCCCCAGCGGCAAATTACGTCCCTTATGTGGTCGTAGGTGATATGGTTTATATCTCAGGTCAGCTGCCAATGGTTAATGGCAAGCTTGAAATAACAGGCCATGTTGGCAAGAATGTCACGCCAGAACAAGCCAATGACCAAGCACGCAAATGCGCTATTAATCTTTTAGCCCAGCTAAAAGCGGCTTGCGGCGGTGATTTGAGCAAGGTGAAGCGTGTTGTAAAACTTGGTGGTTTTGTCGCATGCACAGACGATTTCACAGGCCAGCCAGCTATCATTAACGGTGCGTCAGATCTCATGGCTGAAGTCTTTGAAGATAAAGGACAGCATGCACGGTTTGCAGTTGGCACAAATGCGCTACCTCTCGGCACAGTGGTTGAGGTAGAGGGCACATTCCAAATCGACGCCAGCTAATCTTTTATGATTCTATCATGCTAAAATCGGTGTAGCATCAGGTACTATTAAACCGATGCTGCACCAACTTTGCTTCTGTTTTACCACTCTTGTAGTTTCCAAGACCGTTTAAGAGAATGACATTATATAAAAATACACTTGTGCAATTTATGGCCGCTGGTCTTGCCAGTTGATATCGCTGTGCCATATTTAGGTCATGCCAGATAGTGAACCTCAACAAAATATTGCCGTATCACTTCAGCAAAGTCTGAGGGATATTGATGCGTCTGATTGGGATGCACTGAATAGTCATGCACATCCCTTTTTGTCTTATGCCTTTTTATCAGCTCTTGAACATAGCGGGTCAGTCGGCGCAGATACGGGATGGGACCCTCTATATCTAACCATATCAGATAATGATGGTCAGCTCATTGCAGCAGCGCCGCATTACATCAAATATCACTCTTACGGCGAATATATATTTGACCATAGTTGGGCACATGCTTTTGAGCGTGCAGGCGGTCAATATTACCCTAAATCCCTAACAGCTGTTCCCTTCACCCCGGTACCAGGACCACGACTTCTTGTACACCCAAACTACCCGGAAGCGGAATCTGCCTTAATCGCCGCCATGGAAAGTCTCTGTCATCAGAATAAAATATCCTCAGCACATGTGAATTTCATTCAAGAGCATAATGCAGCAAAATTACGAGCAGCAGGATGGGCTATCCGTACAGGCATACAATTTCATTGGCATAATAATCACTATTCTGATTTTGATGCGTTCCTAGCTGCACTTTCATCACGAAAACGTAAAAATATACGAAAGGAACGTGAAAGCCTAAGACAGGCTGACATATCCTTTGAAGCCTTAACCGGCAATGATCTAAAACCAGAGCATTGGGATGCGTTCTATGGCTTCTATCTATCTACCATTGATAAAAAATGGGGCGGTGCCTATCTTACACGAAGCTTCTTTGATGAGATTGCAAAAAACATGCCAGATCAAATCTTGCTTGTCATTGCGAGCAGACAAGGGGAGATGGTTGCAGGCGCGTTAAATTTCATTGGGCATGATACGCTTTACGGCCGAAATTGGGGCTGCAGCGAGGATATTCCAAATCTGCATTTTGAAACCTGCTATTATCAGGCGATTGAATATGCCATAGCCAACGGTCTAAAACGCGTGGAGGCAGGCGCACAAGGCATTCATAAAGTCCAGAGAGGCTACCTGCCGGTTGAGACGAAATCCGCACATTTCATCACACATGATGGCTTTAAAGAGGCTATTACGCGGTATTTACAGCAAGAAAACAGGCATAATGCTGCAGAAATAGAAGCCATTCTTGCCGAAAGCCCCTATCGCAAGAATTCCTAATACCTTGCAACATAGCCCTAGGGCGCTGAAAGCATGGGCTATTTTGACTGGCGCTACCTAATCATATAGCCATTGTCCTGACTATCCTTCTAAAACAGTAACAGCCTGCAACCTGTTTACCTTGCGAGAGACATAATTACCCAAAGACATAGCCACATATAGATATAGCCAGCAGAAAATTTAGGCGAACAGAAACCTAAGCTGAAAATCCCGATCGTAATAGAGCTACATACGACAATACAAGCAGCCCCAAAAGGCATGAATTATTCGAGCCACAGCAACCTGACAGCTTAGCTTGAAACAGGCTCAGTCTTTTTCTTACCACCAGTTCGGCTGCCGCTTTGCAGTGGTTGCATATCCAGTGACAAAGACCCGTCCTGTGCAGTGATTAACACAGTCCCTCCTTGCGTTAATGCACCGAATAGCAGCGCATCTGCCAACGGCTTCTTAATATGCTCTTGCACCACACGCGCCAGAGGACGCGCGCCATAGGCACTGTCATATCCACGTGCAGCTAGCCAATCCCGCGCTGCATTATCTAGCTGAATTTCCACATTACGATCTGAAAGTTGAACTTCAAGCTGCAATACAAATTTATCAACAACCATGCGGACCACTTCTGGCGGCAAGGGAGCGAACGGAATGATAGCATCAAGTCGGTTACGAAATTCTGGCGTGAATGCCCGCTCAATCGCTTCACTATCAGCATCCAGCTTATTGCCACGTCCAAAGCCAATAGACTGTTTTGACATCTCAGAAGCCCCAGCATTCGTAGTCATGATCAGAATGACATTGCGGAAATCAACTGACTTACCATTTGAATCAGTTAGCTTTCCGTGGTCCATGACCTGTAGCAGAAGATTAAATAAATCTGGATGCGCCTTTTCAATTTCATCAAGCAGCAGCACAGCATGTGGCGTCTGATCGATAGCATCAGTCAAAAGCCCACCCTGATCAAAACCAACATAGCCTGGAGGGGCACCAATCAAGCGGCTGACTGTGTGACGCTCCATATATTCTGACATATCAAAACGCACCAGCTTTACCCCTAGGGTCTCTGCTAGCTGTTTTGCTACCTCTGTTTTTCCGACACCCGTTGGACCTGAGAACAGATAATTTCCAATTGGCTTTTCAGGCTCTCTTAAGCCAGCACGCGATAATTTAATTGCTGAGGCCAAAGCTGTAATAGCTGTATCTTGACCAAACACCATGCGTTTTAAGTCTGTTTCCAGAGAAGATAGAACAAGCTTATCATCACGGCTCACATGCTTTGATGGAATGCGCGCCATAGTGGAGATAACAGCCTCTACCTCTTTCTGGCCAATTTGAGACCGTCTACGTGAGGGCGGCAACAGATTTTGCGCCGCAGCTGCCTCATCAATGACATCAATCGCCTTATCAGGCAATTTTCTGTCATTAATATAACGTGCCGAGAGCTCAGCTGCCGTTTTCAATGCCGCAGTGGTATATTTCACACCGTGATGAGTCTCATATCGAGACTTCAAACCGGCAAGAATTTTCACTGTATCTGGCACAGATGGCTCAGCCACATCGATTTTTTGGAAGCGACGAACAAGTGCGCGATCTTTCTCAAAATACCCACGATATTCTTTGTAGGTGGTGGAGCCAATGCATCTCAATGCACCATTTTGTAAAGCTGGCTTCAATAAGTTTGAGGCATCCATAGCCCCACCAGAGGTAGCACCTGCGCCAATGATTGTGTGAATCTCATCAATAAACAAGATTGCAGTATCATCATCTTCAATCTGTTTCATCACAGCTTTCAGACGCTCTTCAAAATCACCACGATAGCGTGTACCAGCCAAAAGCGCACCCATATCAAGCGCATAAATCATCGCAGATTTTAGGACATCTGGCACATCACCTTCAACAATTCGAAGCGCCAGCCCCTCGGCAATAGCTGTTTTCCCAACGCCAGGATCACCTACATATAGTGGGTTATTTTTTGTTCGCCGGCAGAGTATCTGGATAGTTCTATCCACCTCGCTATCACGGCCAATAAGCGGATCAATCTTGCCATCAGCTGCCTTTGCAATCAGATCAACTGCATATTGGCTAAGCGGGTCGCTAGCAGCGGCATTGTCGTCATCGCCATCTTGTTCTCTATCCTGCGTGCCTTCTGGTACCTCACCTGTGCCGTGGCTCAGAAAGCTAACAGCATCAAGACGTGACATATTGAGAGAATTCAAAAACCAAACAGCATGGCTCTCACGCTCAGAATAAATCGCAACCAACACATTCGCACCTGTTGCAACACCGCGGCCAGATGATTGTGTATGAATAATAGCCCGCTGAATAACCCGACTGAAACCAGCTGTTGGCTGCACCTCTACCTCATCAGCATTTGATACAATGCCAGACATCTCTTCTTCTAAATGTGTTTCCAAAGATGATTTTAGCTTTGCAATATCCATCTTACAGCCATCAAACACGGCTAGCGCATCAGGATCATCTATCAATGCTAGTAATAAATGTTCTAAAGTTGCGAATTCGTGACGACGCTCGCCAGCAAGGTTTAATGCGCGGCGGAGTGTTTCTTCTAAATCACGTGACAACATATCATTTACTCCTTTTCCAGCTGCAACTGGAGTGGATGTTCATTTTGACGCGCAAAATGCACCACCTGGTTCATCTTTGATTCTGCAACTTCGTAAGTGAAGACGCCACACACACCGACACCACGCTGATGCACATGCAACATGATTTGTTGTGCTGTCTCCATATCATGCCCAAAGAAACGTTGAAGCACCATCACAACAAATTCCATAGGCGTATAATCATCATTCAGCATTAATACTTTGTATAGGGATGGTTTTTTCGTGCGTGGATCTTTTTCAAGCACCAATCCGCCATCGGTTGAATTATTATCCTGCTCGCGCCCACTCATCACTATCAGCCTTTGTTACTGCCTTGCGTTGCCATGTCTTAATTTATCATTTGCTTATAAGGCAATTAACTCCTCACCTATATAATATTGTCATTAAATCCAGCATATAAAGGTGCAGATGAAAATTTATCACAGGCTGGGATCACTTGGCGTAAGGCGTTGCGATTCCATTTCGGTCTAAGCGTATCAAAAATGGCGAATATTACCGTTGAATCGATATGGTACAGGGTTGATTTGTGGAATCAGGTGTGATTCACTTGCGCCAGTAAATTTTATGGTTGTGCCAGCAATCGAAACGGCGCTCCGCAAGTGGTCATGAGAGGATAATGCGTGTTTCTCGCTAGGGAAAACATTGTGATGTGCCGCAGCAGAAGCTTTGCCACCGCCTTATTGGCCTCACTCATCTGTTTTTTATGTATTGTCGCGCCACAGCAAGCCGCACATGCCAATCCAAAATATGCCTCTATCATTGTCGAGGAAGCTACGGGCAAAGTCCTCTATTCCCGCAATGCTGACAAACTTCTATATCCAGCATCATTAACAAAAATTATGACCTTATATATTTTGTTTGAAGAGTTGCAGCGTGGTGGTTTGACATTAAATAGCAGCATGAAAGTTAGCAAAGTAGCTGCAAGCCGCTCACCTTCAAAACTCTATCTCTCCCCAAATAGCACAATACGTGTTGAAGATGCTATTTTGGCATTGGTGACAAAATCTGCGAATGATGTTGCAACAGTTATTTCTGAACATTTATCTGGGACAGAGCGTGAATTTGCGAAACGTATGACACGTAAGGCACGTGCCCTTGGGATGCATAAGACTGTTTTCAAAAACGCCTCTGGGCTACCAAACCGTGCCCAAAAAAGCACCGCACGTGAAATGGCACGGCTTGGCATAGCTATACGCAGAGATTTCCCGCAATATTATCATTATTTCTCGAAGAAAAGCTGGCGCTATAATGGCCGTGGCTACCGCAACCATAATAAGCTTCTATCTAGCTTCTCCGGCACAGATGGAATTAAAACAGGATTCACAAATGCATCTGGATTCAATCTTGTAGCCTCAGTTGAGCGCAATGGTGTACGGCTTGTGGGGGTTGTATTTGGTGGCCGGTCTGGTGCCCGCCGTGATAAGCATCTTATCTCGCTATTAGCAAAACAATATGGCCGCCTACCGCAAATTCAATTGGCTGCGTTACCAAAATCAACGCCAACGCCACGTCCCTTTCTGCCACAAGACTCTCAACTACAAATTGCATCAATTGATGAGACAAACGGGAACAAGAGAATTCGTGTTGTGAAAGACACGACAGTTGATACTGCTGATACATCTGGTTGGGTTATTCAGGTTGGCAGTTTTTCCCGGCGTATAAATGCACATAAAGCTGCTATTCAGGCACGCCGTATGGCTGGTGACCCACTCTCCTTAGTGCCAGCGAATATTTCTCTTATCATGCGTGGGAATATGCCGCTATGGCGCGTGCGCTTTGACGGTCTTGCTGAACAGCAGGCACGCGCTGCTTGCGCTGAACTTTATGCCACTGGAAATGCATGCTTTGCTCTGCCAACGGCAGTTGCGCAAAGCGGATGATGCATAGAGCGGGCCAATTAGCTAATACACTTAATAGCCTACCCCAATGATTATCTAAATCAGGTGCGTCTGCAGATAAAATGCAGGCATCTGGCAGGCTTCGCGCGATAAATCTATCCTCAGCTATAAAGCCTATTAAAGGCCCATTAACTCAACAGCCTTAATTACCTAGCCCCATTCCTCATCCAAGTCAGGGGCGTTCGCGGATAAAATGCAGGCATCTGGCAGGCTCGCACGATAAATCTGACCTGAGGTGTAAAGCCCTTCAAAATTATCCAGCATACCAGGTGAAATTGAAATCGTATCTCTAGCAGCCTGCCTGTAGAAAAGCTGTGCATGACAATTTTCACAAAAGCCACGTTCCGCAAAATCAGAACTTTGATACCAACGCACATTGTCAGCACCTCGGCGGAAAGCAAACCTGTCCTCTTGCACTGTTGTTGCTGCCCAGCTATAGCCTGCTAATTTCAAACAATCTGTACAGTGACAAACAACAATTTCGCGCATCGGTCCGATAGCTTCAAACGCCACAGCGCCACAATGACAACTACCGCGGTAGGACTTGCCAGCTGTTTCCGGTATCATATTGGACATTTTATCCCTCTAAGATGTGTAGCTTAAGCAGACAGCTTCAAACCAGAGCGTAAGATTAATGAAAATCCCGACTTTTTAAGCGTGGCGGCTCATGAGTAGCTGTTTGCATATATTGTAAATATTTATCACCATTATGTAAGGATTCTGCAATAAAATGCAGTACAGAACCTTCTTTTTGCACGCGCCCGACAACTGCTAATATATGAGCGCCTAATAAATCAGCACGCTGTGTCTCTACAAGTTTTGGCCAGACAATGACATTTAGAGGACCCGCTTCATCTTCTAGCGTTACGAAAACAGTTCCATGTGCTGTACCAGGCCTCTGCCGGCCAACAACAAGACCTATAAGACGTAATCGCCTACCTGTCTGTGCTGATAATGCGGCGCCACAACTAACCCAGCCATCTTTGGTAAAATATGGTTTCAGCAATGTCATAGGATGTGCCTTTAGCGATAAGCTAGTCGCTTGATAATCCTGTGCCACCTGCTCTCCTAACGGTGCTATTGGTAGCTGTGTAGGCACCTCATCAGGCATAATAGACTGATACCGTTGTTCTGCATGTGCAAAAAGTGGCAGGGTT
>WTHY01000012.1:0-9860 GCA_011522945.1 Alphaproteobacteria bacterium | reverse complement strand
CCCATTATGCGGCCAAGCCGTTTTATGTCCCAAAAGGCCTGACGCGCATTTAATCCTAATGATCGAAAAGCGTCTGCTTTTGCCAAGGCTTCAAGGGTTTGCACAGATACATCTGCCCGCCGGATAATCTCATTCAGATTTGCATAGCCACTATTCCGGCTGGCAGCGATGCGGCTTACTTCTGCTTGACGCACACCACGCACTTGCCGAAAACCAAGCCTAAGTGCGTGTCTGCCATGTGATGTAGGCTCAAGCGTGCAATCCCAGAATGAGGCAGACACATCAACCGGGCGCACCTCAACACCGCTGCGCTTTGCTTCTGCCACCAGCTGTGCAGGGCCATAAAATCCCATAGGCTGCGCATTTAGCAAGGCGCAGATAAATACATCTGGATAGTGGCATTTAATCCAGGATGACACATAGACAAGCAAAGCAAAGCTGGCGGCATGTGACTCTGGAAATCCATATGTGCCAAACCCTTCAATCTGTTTAAAGCAGCGTATAGCAAAAGCTTCATCATAGCCCCGCTCTACCATCCCGCGTATCATTCGGTCATGAAAATCATGGATAAGACCATTTTTGCGAAATGTTGCCATAGCACGACGCAGCTGATCAGCTTCAGCACCAGTAAAACCAGCACCGACAATGGCAATTTTCATGGCCTGTTCTTGAAATAGAGGCACACCGAGAGTTTTTTCTAGAACACTGCGCAGCTCTTCAGAGGGATAGATAGTACGTTCCAGACCTGCACGTCTTCGCAAATATGGATGCACCATATCACCTTGAATAGGACCAGGGCGTACAATCGCCACTTGGACCACCAAGTCATGAAAACAGCGTGGTTGCAGGCGCGGCAGCATGGCCATTTGCGCACGAGATTCAACCTGGAACACACCAACAGACTGGCCACGACACAACATATCATATGTCATACTATCCTCAGGCGGCACTGAGGCTAATGTTATCTTTTGATAATAATGCTGCTCCATCAACATAAAGGCACGCCGTAAACAGCTCAACATACCAAGTGCCAGCACATCTACTTTCAACAACCCTAAAATATCTAAATCATCTTTATCCCATTCAATAATTGTGCGGCCATCCATCGCTGCTGGGCGAATGGCACATAAATGGTCTAGCCTATCACGAGCAATAACAAACCCGCCGACATGCTGTGATAAATGACGTGGAAAGCCTTGCAGTTGCTGCACAAGTTTCAAGATAAGCTGTAATGTTGGGTCACCTGGCTCAAGGCCAGCTGCAACCAACATTTCAGCATCGAATTTGCCTTTTTCACGCCCCCACACCTGACCAGATAAAGCCTGTTGCACATCACGGCTCAGCCCGAAAACCTTGGCGATTTCCACAAGGGCACTTCGACTACGATATGTGATAACAGCTGCTGTTAGCCCTGCCCTATGATGTCCATATTTATGATAGATATACTGAATTATCTCTTCACGTCGCTCATGTTCAAAATCAACATCAATATCAGGTGGCTCATTACGAGATTCACTTACAAATCGTTCGAATAACGGCTCCGATCTTTCCGGATCAACAGCTGTGATCCCAAGACAATAACAAACAGCCGAATTGGCAGCAGATCCACGGCCCTGACATAAAATATTCCGACTTCTTGCAAACCGTACAATGTCAAATACCGTTAGAAAATACGGTGCATATTTCAGCTTTTCTATAAGCGCTAATTCCTTATCCAGATAGGCTTTTACCGTATCTGGAACACCGTCAGGATAGCGTTCAGCTGCCCCTTGCCAGCTTTGAAAGACAAGCTCTTCTATAGCAGTGCGGCCACGAGATGTGATTTCATCTGGATATTCATAACGTAGCTCAGACATGGAAAATCTACATCTATCAGCCAGCCTATCTGCTGCCTTTAGTGCAAACTCATATCCCTGCCAGCGTCGTGCCATCTCAGCTGGTGATAGCAAATGGCGTTCTGCATTTCGTGATAAAGATAAACCGGCCTCAGATAAGGTTATACCTTCGCGAATACAATGCACAACATCTGCCAAAGGCCGCCTATCTGGACGATGATACAGGGCCCCTGCAAGGGCGATAAAGTCTATATTGAGCGCTTTTGCCATTTCAGATAGCTGTGCAAGACGTGCAGCATCACACCCATCACGCAGCACTATCCCACCCATATGTATAGGCAGCTGTAGGACAGGTAGAATTTGCTGGCATATGGCAAAGAAATTAGGGTTTGGATCTGCCGGTGGCACAATGACAAGTTCCAGCTTACCTTTCAGACGTGCTAACTCGCCGATCTGTGCATAAGATGGCCGTCCCCCTTGTGGCCGTTGCTCTCTATTTAAGCTGCTTAAAAGGCGACAAATAGATTCATATCCAGCTTTATCACCTATCATACAGATAAGCTCTGGCATTTGACGGTCTGCAGACAGAGCATCTTGCAGACAAAGCTGTACAGATAGAACAAGATGAATATCTGCCGCCTCTGCGCCAGCATGCGCCCGTACAAGACCTGCGCAATTACCTCTGTCGCCAAGCCCGATACTCTGCCAACCAAGCCTCGCTGCCTCAGATGTCATTTCCTGAGGATGGCTAGCGCCTGTTAAAAAGCTGAAATTACTAATACAGCCAAGCGCAGCCCGTGGCGTATAAGAAGAAGATAAATCTGTTTTGGGCATCACGCAAAATACCCATGCAGAAACCAGCGCATAGGATCTCCGCGCTCTGGCAATCCTTCCCGATAGACCCAGAGGCGTGCGCCTGTATCTGTTTCAAGACGATAATAATCACGTGATAGATATTTGCCTGCATCCACATCCCACCATCGGGGGCCAATACGCTCTGGACCACTAGCATAGGCAATCTGCCAAACCTGCTTTCGCAGCCGTATCTGTGCAGGGGGATGATCTGGCAATAACGCAACAGCACTTACCTCCTGTGCAGGCGATAAAAGCCGTACAGGACGCGGTGCAGACAAAGCCTCTGGCTCAGGCATATGCCAATTATAAGTATCTTGCGCTTTATCAGCAGCAATCACCTGCATGCTGGCTTCTGGTTGCCAGTCTGCATAAGGCACAAGACAGCGTATCTTATCATTGCCAAGTCGTGCGCCTAGATGATCTATCAATTGCTGAACAGATTCAGACGCCTGCTCACGCCCATCTAGCTGTAATGTCTCTGGCAATCCTTCTGATAATTTCTGGGCAGATATCCAGGCATATTCTATTCCAAATTCTGCATCTATCTCCTCAGCTAGCTTTTCTGTAAGACGATGCAAAAGCAGCCTGTCACGTCGCGGACGTGATAAACGAAACCAACGTCTGCCAATAGTGCCGTCAACACGTTGCCACCCAATTTCCAGCTGGCGTGTCAGCCATTGTTTTTGTGTTAGCAAATCAGCCATATCACTAACCAGCTGGCGCACCATCTCCTGCATCGGGGCAAGACCAGCAAGCGGTTCATAAAAACTACGTGTTATCATGATCGGCGCTTGCCAGGTGAGCGGTGTCAGCACTTCGTCAGCTTCAGCCAGCATCTGGTCGCGCCGCAAGACAATCTCAGCGCCAAAACGGACATGCAAAGCAGACCTGCTGATGCCTATCAGATTTCCTATCGTCCTAAGTCCAGTTTTCATAAGCCCGGATACAATGGATGGCGCAATACGCAAAGCCTCAACAGGCAGGTCTGAGACAGCCTCTAAAATAGCTCTACGCTCAGAGCCGCAAACCACAGGGGTGCCAGCAGTTGCTTTAAAATGTGCAAGGGCAAAGGCTGCCCCATAGGTTGGAGCTAAAGCGATATATGCTCGTAAATCTGCTTTGTGAAAGGCCTGCGCAATGTGAGAGAGCATATCATGACTGTCATCATAAAAATGCTCTGTCCCTGTCATATCTATCCATACAGTAAGGCTATCCGTATCAACCCCAACCACAGGACTATATCGCCAGGCCCAGCGACCAATTGCCTGCAACCAGCCTCTGATTTTGATAAGATCAAACTGACGAAATCTGGTCGAGGGTAAAAGCGCGCGCGCATCTGTCAGACGCATGGACGGCATAAGACCTGCTGAACGCGCTGCTACAGACATATATTTTAGAATGTGACTACCTTTCACAGTCTCATAGAGTGCGATAGGCATATCCTCTGCCCATCCCTCAGCAAGGCGCAGATACTGGACAGGCAAGTCTGGCAGATAAATGGCAACCAGCTGACGTGATGGCCCATATGTTTCTGGCAACTTCGAGGCATGCTGAATTTTAGAGGCATTTGCGATCATGATATCAGGCCATCCACCCACTAACCTGTTTGCTTCAGGTGAGACAATAAAGCTTTAGGGCGCGATGCCTGATACTCATGCTTCTGATAGACATAGTTCTGGTAGTGTGGCGTGATAGTTTGAGAGGATGCCGCACGAAATCTAGCCGTATGCACATCCCAATATAGTGTGACTTTAGCGGGCCTGCCGCCGCGGCAATGTTTTAGTTCTGCCTGCCAGCAAGGCTGCCAATCTTGCTGCCTCTCTTTTTGCGTTAATATAGGCTGAGAGCCTGTTGCAGATGGTTTTTGTGAAGGCGAAATATGCCAGGCTGTCTCAAAACCCGCAGCTGGTGCTGATGGCCCAAGCATTATACCTGTTGTACGTCCAGATTCTGCTGCGAGTTGGAGACGACGTGCTGCTTTCAGCCATAGATCAGACTTCTCTGCCAAAGGCCCATATTCACACATGACAGCCGCAACACCATCTGCGGCTAGAGCTTCCTCACTGGCAGCAATGGCACGCAAAGGATGTGATTCACAGACAAAAATAATACGTGCTGGATCCAACCCCAAAGCAGCTAATCCATCAGCAAATGGTATGCCTGTACGTGGCATGGCTGGTAAACACCAGATAAGAGCTTGATCAGGATTTTGATGCAGTAATTTTCGTAAAATCGCTGTTGCAAAACCAGTTGCAGCTCCATCTTGAGGCCCGCCAGAGACAAGATGCACACGCCCTAAAGCCAAGCCGCCTGATGTTGCAGTCTGCAATACAGCCATATCCAGATCTAATCTGCCTGTCAGATGCGATTCTGCCTCTGTCCAAAGCTGTTCTTTTAAATTTGCAAATCGCTGCTGTTTTTGAACAGTCTGCAACATCTCAGCATATATCCTATATTTACCGAAGAAAACACCCTTCAGATACAATCTCAAAAAGTCATTTGTTCTTGATTTGTTCTAGTCTGAGTGATTCGGAAATATGAGTCAAGAATGCAGTGAAAAGAAAAATCTATTTCCGCTTTTCGAGCTTTTCCTGCTCATCTGCCGCCGCTTGGTCATGACCAGAGCGCGCCGAATAAAAGCTTAGCCACATCAAGCCACCGCCTAAAAGAAACGATCCGCTAACACCAGCACCAACAGCTAGCCAGCCATGCAAGCTAAGGGGAACAGGCCCAACTGCCTGCCAGATATAAACACCAGCCGCAATCACACAAAGGGCAACAAGCAAAAATGCAGCTATAATCCAGAATTGTTTCATAAGACCTCTAGGTGAATATTTATATTCATTTTAATAGACAGACACATCACAGGCTATCTATGTGGTAGCCATCATTTCAATAGGTTGAACCGATTGAAAAATCTCGTTTTATGCTTCATTCAAGGCCAATTCTGTGCGCACAAGCTCAACCCAGTAGCTAGCGCCCAGAGGCAGAAGTTCATCATTGAAATCATAGCCCGTATTATGCAGCATTTTGCCTTCTTCAGCTGGCCCTGCCCCAATCCAGATATAGCAGCCTGGCTTTTCCTGAAGCATGAAAGCAAAATCCTCTGCACCCATAGATGCCGCCGGGTTACGGATGATATTTTCTGTGCCCACCAAACGCGCGGCAACATGTGCAGCCTTTTCTGCCTGCGATTTATGGTTCACAGTTGGCGGATATCCAGCATGCCAGTCAATCTCTACAGTACAGCCAAATGCCGCTGCTGTCTGTGCGGAAACAGACCGGATGGAAGCTTCAATTCGTGCTCGTGTTTCTGGCAGGATTGCACGTGCCGTCCCCCCTAACTCAACCTGATCTGGAATGACATTATAAGCAGTGCTGCCCTGCATCTTTGTGATGGATAAAACCGCCGGGTCGAGCGGGTCTGTCTGACGAGAGATAATGGCCTGCAGATTCTGAATAACAGAGGCCGCCGCTATCACAGGATCAGCTGACTGATGCGGCATGGCGGCATGACCGCCACGGCCTGAAATGGTCAATGAGAAATTATCGGCGCTTGCCATACAGGCACCATCATGCACTGCAAATTGCCCTTCAGGCAGGCCAGGCCAGTTATGCATACCCCAGACTGTCTGCATCTCAAATCTATCAAACAAACCGTCATCTATCATGGCTTGTCCACCAGCACCGCCTTCTTCAGCTGGTTGGAAAATAAAATAAACTGTGCCATCAAATTCAGGATGTGCTGATAGATATTTGGCTGCCCCAAGCAGCATCGTCATATGCCCATCATGTCCACAAGCATGCATCCGCCCTTCAATGGTGGATTTGTAAGGAATATCATTTGCTTCTGACATAGGTAATGCATCCATATCAGCGCGCAAACCGATGGCCCGACCGGTGTCAGTTTTTCCCTTTACAACACCAACAAGGCCGGTTTTTCCAATGCCTCTATGCACAGAAACACCCATATCTGTGAGGCGCTTTGCGATATAATCAGACGTCCAAACCTCTTCATAACAAATTTCCGGATGCGCATGTAATTCATGCCGCCAGCTCTTTAGCTCTTCTGCGAAATCTGCAATTTGTCCAATAATGCGCATATCTGTCTCTAAGTAGGTCATAATAAATGCTCTAGCACTCTAGCAGTGCTGCCAACCACAAACAAGGATGGCTAGACAGCAAAATGCCAGACAGAAAAATGCCAGACAGAAAATCTTGGGATGCAAACCAACTTCTAAGAACTGGCAAGTACAGATGCTGCAGGCTAGCAGACAGCAAAACAACAAACCAGGGCTCAATATCTTGCGAAATAGTTCCGTCTGTCGAAAACGACCAAGCTCAAGTCGGCAAGAAGATAGGAATATTTTACATTTCGGAAAACACTGGCGACCTATTTAATCACTTTCTGAGGTTGCCTCCTATATAGTGATGAATATAACGAGCTTAGTATTGTGCAAGCTAAAGCAATAGGCGATTTGGGATAGATATATTATGGCAGATTCAGACCTAGACAGAGGCATGAACTCTCTTGGGAATAGTAAAAAGCGCTATTCAGCATTTTCGCTCGCGCGAAATGCAATGTCCTATCATCAAAATTGGCAGCAAGCCTGGCGCCATGCTGAGCCAAAATCTGAATATGATGTAATTATCGTAGGTGGCGGTGGCCATGGGCTGGCGACAGCTTATTATCTGGCATCTGTGCACGGCCTCACAAATATTGCAGTGATTGAAAAAGGCTGGCTTGGCGGTGGCAATACCGGCAGAAACACAACAATCATCCGATCAAACTATCTCTGGGATGAATCTGCCGCTATCTATGAACATGCGATGAAGCTGTGGGAAGGTCTATCTCAGGATTTAAACTTCAACATCATGTTTAGTCAGCGTGGCGTGTTAACCATTGCCCATTCAGAGCATGAACTTAAAGAAATGTCACGTCGTGTGCATGCTATCCGGTTAAATGGCATTGACTCTGAGGTGTTAAACCCTGCCGAAATCAAAAAATTCATCCCGACCATCAATATTGATCAGACTATTCGCTATCCTGTTATGGGTGGCTTTCTGCAAAAGCGCGGCGGTACAGCACGGCATGATGCTGTGGCCTGGGGCTATGCACGTGCTGCTGATGATTTAGGTGTGGATATTATCCAGAATTGTGAAGTCACAGGCTTCCGCAGACGGGGCAGCAAACTTGTTGGTGTTGAAACCACAAAAGGGTTTATCAAAGCCAAAAAAGTTGGCTGCGTAACGGCAGGTCATTCATCTGTCATGGCAGAAATGGCCGGCATCCATCTGCCTCTGGCAAGCCGCCCACTTCAGGCACTTGTGTCAGAGCCAATCAAGCCAATCCTTGATACAGTCATCATGTCAAATGCTGTGCATATGTATATCAGCCAGTCTGACAAGGGTGAGATGGTCATGGGTGCTGGTGTAGATAAATATAATTCCTATGCTCAGCGTGGCTCATGGCCAGTGCCACAACATATGATAGCTGCAGCCGTGGAATTATTCCCTTTCTTATCTCGTCTTCGTATGCTGCGTCATTGGGGCGGCATTGTGGATACATGTCCTGATGCATCGCCTATCATCTCAAAAACAGATATTGATGGGCTATATTTCAATTGTGGCTGGGGTACTGGTGGTTTTAAAGCCACACCAGGATCTGGCCATGTCTTTGCTGACCTCATCGCAAATGACAGACCAAATAAAATTGCAACACCATATGCGCTGAAACGGTTCGAAACAGGCTTCCTGATTGATGAACATGGCGCAGCTGGCGTTGCCCATTAATGGCCCACTAATGATTGTCACGGAGCATAGCAAAACATGTTGTTAATCGACTGCCCATATTGTGGCCCGCGCAATGAAGAAGAATTTTCCTGTGGTGGCGAAGCACATATTGCTCGCCCTCTGGCAGAAAACCCTATTAGCGATGCCGCCTTTGGTGAGTATCTCTTTTTGAGAGACAATACAAAGGGCGTGTTCCTCGAGCGCTGGCGCCATGCGTCTGGCTGTCGTCGCTGGTTCAATGCTGTGCGCGATACTGTAAGCCATGAATTCATTGAAATTTATCCGATGAATAGCAAACCCAAATCGAAAGCTGGCAAAGCTGCTTTCGCTGCAAATTGGCGCCGTACCACTGATGCAGAGGCTGCCGCACAGAAAAAGGGACGCAAATCATGAAAAAACTAGATATGCGACGCCTCATGCCTGGACATAGTGTTGAGGACCAAAAACCGGTCAGCTTCCTATTTGATGGCAAAAGCTACACTGGTTTTGCCGGCGATACATTGGCATCAGCCTTAATCGCTAATGGGGTGCATCTAACAGGCAGGTCTTTCAAATATCACCGCCCGCGCGGTATCATTGCAGCTGGCTCTGAGGAGCCTAATGCACTGGTACGTGTTGGTGAAGGTGCGTATGCAGAACCCAATTTACGCGCTACTCAGGTCGAAATTTATGATGGTCTAGTTGCCACCTCTCAAAATAGATTTCCAAGTCTGAAATTTGATTTCGGTGCTATTAACTCCCTATTAGGCCGCTTCTTCCCTGCAGGCTTTTATTACAAAACCTTCATGTGGCCTGCCTCTTTCTGGATGATGTATGAGCATGTCATCCGCAAAGCTGCCGGGCTCGGTAAAGTTGCCGACGATCACAATGATCCTGACCGTTATGAACATACACATCGTCATTGTGATGTACTTGTCGCAGGCGGTGGTGCCACTGGTCTTATGGCAGCCTTAACAGCGGCGCGCAGTGGCGCTCGTGTTATATTGGCAAATGAAGATAGCCATATGGGTGGGTGGCTACTTAGCACGCCTGAAACCGAAATTGACGGCAAGCCAGCAGCTGATTGGATTGCTGAAACAATCGAAACTCTATCCAGCTTTGACAATGTTACTATTTTGTCTCGAACCACCGTCTTTGGCTATATGGACCATAATTTTCTGACACTGGCCGAGCGCGTGACAGACCATCTGGCTGATAAACCAGCCCATCTACCGCGTCAGCGACTATGGAAAGTGCGCGCTAAGCAGGTGATCTTGGCAACAGGGGCTATTGAGCGCCCGTTGGTTTTCGGTGGCAATGATTTACCTGGCGTTATGCTATCATCAGCTGCACGACCACGCAGCCGGGCTGATGGTGCTTTTGTGGGAGGTGCGGATG